>NZ_JBEYUK010000012.1:0-194645 GCF_040643475.1 Streptomyces sp. NPDC047130
GTCCACGAAGCCGATGCCCTTCTCGGCCAGCTCCGCGGCGTGCTTCTCGTCGTCCGTCCAGCGCGAGTTGCCGCCGTCCACCACCACGTCACCGGCGTCCAGCAGCCCCGACAGCTCGTCGATCACCGACTGGGTGGCCGGGCCGGCCGGGACCATCACCCACACCGCCCGGGGCGCGTCCAGCGAGTCGGCCAGCTCCGCCAGACTGGCCACGTCGGAGAGGTCCGGGTCCCGGTCGTACCCGATCACGGTGTGGCCCGCGCGGCGGATCCGCTCGCGCATGTTGCCGCCCATCTTGCCGAGACCGATGAGTCCGAGCTGCATGTCGTCCACTTCCTCCTGTTGGTCCTCCGACGGGTCCGCCGCTGCCGCCCGCACCGGGCGGCGGCACCGCTCCCGTCCCGTCACACGGCCCGCGTCCCGGCCCGCTCGCCCGCGCCCGCGTCGCCGCGCAGGGCGATCTCGTACATGTCGTCCGCGTCCAGCCGGCGCAGCTCCTCGGCGATCAGCTCCGAGGTCGGCCGGATCTTCAGCGCGAGGTTGCGCGGCGGCTGTCCGGGCAGCGTCAGCGTGGCCAGCGGGCCCTCCTCCCGGACCACCGACACGTCCCCCTGGTCGGTCTCCAGCCGCACGGCGGTGATCGCCGGACCCCCCGAGGGCCTGACCTCCCCCGGGACCCGGAGCCTGGCCCGCAGCCAGCGCACCAGCAGTTCCGCGCTGGGGTTGCCGGGCTCCGCCTCCACCACCACGCCGCGCACCGGGGCGCGCTCCTGGTCCAGGGCCGCGGCCAGCGCCGAGCGCCAGAGCGTCAGCCGGGTCCACGCCAGGTCGGTGTCCCCGGGCGCGTAGTGGGCCGCCCGCAGCTCCAGGGCGGCGAGCGGGTCGGCGCCGGCGTCCATGTCGGTGATCCGGCGCTGCGCCAGCGCCCCCAGCGGATCCTCGGCGGGGCTCTCCGGCCCCTCGACCGGCCACCACACCACCACCGGCGCGTCCGGCAGCAGCAGCGGCAGCACCACCGACTGGGCGTGCTCCCGCACCTCGCCGTAGAGCCGCAGCACCACCGTCTCGCCCGGGCTCGCGTCCGCCGCCACCCGCACCTCCGCGTCCAGCCGCGGGTGGGTGCGGTCCCGCGGGCCGCGCGGGTGCCGCCGGATCACCACCAGGGTGCGCGACGGGTGCTCCTGCGAGGCCTGCCGCGCCGCCTTCATGGCGTCGTAGGCGTACTCCTCGTCGATCACGACCACCATGGTCAGCACCATGCCGACGGCCGGAGTGCCCGACGCCCGGCGCGCGTGCAGCAGCGCCTTGTTGACGTCTCCGGCCGTGGTGTCGGTGAGATCCAGTTTCATGGCCTGCGCCAGCTCCGTCCGTCTCGTGCGAGCATCTCGTCGGCCTCCGGGGGACCCCAGCTTCCCGCCTGGTACTTCGCGGGTACGCCGTGCGTGGCCCAGTACTCCTCGATGGGGTCAAGGATCCTCCAGGACTCCTCGACCTCCTCGGTGCGGGGGAACAGGTTGGCGTCACCCAGCAGCACGTCCAGGATGAGCCGTTCGTACGCCTCGGGGCTGGACTCCGTGAAGGACTCGCCGTAGGCGAAGTCCATCGAGACGTCCCGGATCTCCATGGAGGTGCCCGGAACCTTGGAACCGAACCGTACGGTCATGCCCTCGTCGGGCTGGACCCGGATCACCAGCGCGTTGGAGCCGAGCTCCTCCGTGGCCGTGGAGTCGAACGGCGAGTACGGGGCGCGCTGGAACACCACCGCGATCTCGGTGACCCGGCGGCCCAGCCGCTTGCCGGTGCGCAGGTAGAACGGCACGCCCGCCCAGCGGCGGTTGTCGATCTCCAGCTTGATCGCGGCGTACGTGTCGGTGGTGGACGACGGGTCGATGCCGTCCTCCTCCAGATACCCCAGCACCCGCTCGCCGCCCTGCCAGCTTCCCGTGTACTGGGCCCGCACGGTGTGCTCGCCCAGGTCCTCCGGCAGCTGCACCGCCCGGAGGATCTTCAGCTTCTCGGTCAGCAGCGACTCCGCGTCGAAGGCGGCGGGCTCCTCCATCGCGGTGAGCGCCAGGAGCTGCAGCAGGTGGTTCTGGATGACGTCCCGCGCCGAGCCGATGCCGTCGTAGTAGCCCGCCCGGCCGCCGATGCCGATGTCCTCCGCCATGGTGATCTGCACGTGGTCGACGTAGGAGCGGTTCCACACCGGTTCGTACATCTGGTTGGCGAAGCGCAGCGCCAGGATGTTCTGGACGGTCTCCTTGCCCAGGTAGTGGTCGATGCGGAACACCTGGTCCGGGTCGAACACCTCGTGCACCAGCGCGTTCAGCGCGCGGGCACTGGCCAGACCGTGACCGAACGGCTTCTCGATGACGGCCCGCCGCCAGGAGCCCCGCGGCGCCCGCGCCAGACCGTGCTTCTCCAGCTGCTGCACCACCCGGGGGAAGAACCGCGGCGGCACCGACAGGTAGAAGGCGTAGTTGCCGCTGGTGCCGCGCGAGGTGTCCAGCTGCTCGATGGCCTCACGGAGCTGTTCGAACGCCCCGTCGTCGTCGAAGTCGCCGGGCACGAAGTGCATGCCCTGGGCGAGCTGCTGCCAGACCTCCTCGCGGAACGGGGTACGGGCGTACTGCTCGACGGCGTCGTGCACCACCTGGGCGAAGTCCTGGTCCTCCCACTCCCGGCGTGCGAAGCCGACCAGGGAGAAGCCCGGCGGGAGCAGGCCCCGGTTCGCCAGGTCGTACACGGCGGGCATCAGCTTCTTGCGGGAGAGGTCGCCCGTGACGCCGAAGATGACGAGTCCGGACGGGCCCGCGATGCGGGGGAGCCTGCGGTCCCGGGGATCGCGCAGCGGATTGGTCCTGCCCAGGAAGGGACCGCCGGCCCCGCGGCGCGCGGTGCCCACCGTTCCGGTCGCTTCGGTCAATGTGATCATCTACTTTCTCGTCGGACGGGTGAGGGCGGACGGGTGAAGGCCGAGTACCGCGCCGGGCCGCGGGCCATGCGGCGACGCCGCTCCGCCCGTCTCCCCGCAGGTCAGGGCGGCGCCCCCGGTCACCCCGAGAGGGGTTCCCGTCCTCGCCGGGGCCCACACCGCGCCCCGCGGGCCCGTCCCCGTCCGCCGGCCGCGTTAGGTTGGCGGGATGAGGCTCACGATCGTTGGTGGGGGCGGCTTCCGGGTGCCGCTCGTGTACGGGGCGCTGCTGGCCGACCGGGGGCCCGGGCGGATCACCCGGGTGGCGCTGCACGACGTGGACGCGGGGCGGCTCGCCGCCGTGGTCCGGGTGCTGGCCGAGCAGGCCGGGACAGTCGCCGACGCCCCGGAGGTGGTGGCCACGACCGACCTGGCCGAGGCACTGGCCGGCGCGGACTTCGTGTTCTCGGCGATCCGCGTCGGCGGCCTGGACGGCAGGGCGGCCGACGAGCGCGTGGCCCTGGCCGAGGGCGTCCTGGGCCAGGAGACGGTGGGGGCGGGCGGTGTCGCCTACGGCCTGCGCACGGTGCCCGTGGCGGTCGCCCTGGCCCGGGAGGTCCGGCGCCACGCCCCCGACGCCTGGGTCATCAACTTCACCAACCCTGCCGGACTGGTGACCGAGGCGATGTCCCGCACCCTCGGCGACCGGGTGATCGGCATCTGCGACTCGCCGGTGGGCCTCGGCCGCCGGCTCGCCCGGGTGCTCGGCGTCGACCCGGACCGGGCCTTCGTCGACTACGCGGGGCTCAACCACCTCGGCTGGGTCCGCGGCCTGCGCGTCGACGGAGAGGACCTGCTGCCCCGGCTGCTGGACGACCCGGACCTGCTGGGATCGTTCGAGGAGGGCCGCCTGTTCGGCGCGGACTGGCTGCGGGCGCTGGGCGCCGTCCCCAACGAGTACCTGCACTACTACTACTTCAACCGTGAGACGGTCCGCGCCTACCAGGAGGCGGATCGGACCCGCGGCGTGTTCCTGCGCGACCAGCAGGCCCGCTTCTACGCGGAGGCGGGCCGCCCGGGGGCGCCGGCGCTGGAGCTGTGGAGGAACACCCTGGCCGAACGCGAGGCCACCTACATGGCGGAGAACCGCGACACGGCGGGGGCGGGAGAGCGCGAGGAGGAGGACCTCTCCGGCGGCTACGAGAAGGTGGCGCTGGCCCTGATGCGGGCCATCGCCCGGGACGAGCGGACCACGCTCGTCCTCGACGTCCGCAACCGGGGCGCCCTGCCCGGCCTGGACGAGGACGCCGTCGTCGAGGTGCCCTGCCGGGTGGACGCGAACGGCGCCCAACCGGAACCCGCGGCGCCGCTGCCCGGCCACGCGGCCGGACTGGTGACCACGGTCAAGGCGGTGGAGCGCGAGGTCATCACCGCGGCGGAGACCGGCTCGCGGGCGGCGGCGCTCAAGGCGTTCGCGCTGCATCCGCTGGTCGACTCGGTCACCGTCGCGCGCGAACTCCTGGACGGCTACCGCGAAGCCCACCCGGGTCTCGCCTTCCTCAGGTGAGACCCGGGGCCCCCGGCTTCATGGTGGGGCGGGTGCCGCACTCCCCCGGGCGCGGCGCCCGCCCCATCCCCCGCACCGTTAAGAGCGGGACGGACGCCGTCTGATACACCCTCCGCGAAAAAACTTCTTCCGCGCGTCCCCGTCAGGCGGGCGCGCCCGCCGCCGCCGAGGCGGAGGACGCCGTCGGGGCCCCCGCCTCGGGGGAGGCGGACTGGGCCGGAACGGTGCGCAGAGCCGCCGGGAGTTCCTCCTCGTCCCAGGGCGCGCCCGCGGGCCGCAGCCGCTGCGGGCCCGCGACCACGGCGTAGTCCGCGCCCAGGAACGGCGGTCGCAGATCGCCGGGGTCCTCGCCCAGCGCCAGCCGGACCGCCGCCCAGGGGGCGTTCAGTCCGCACAGGGAGAGCTGGTGGAGCCCGCCGGCCGCACGGGTGTTGACGTCCAGGAGGACCGGTTCCCCGCGGAACACGCGGAACTGGACGTTCGCCAGATGGTGCAGCCCGAACCGCCCGGCCACCAGCCGCGCCGGGGCGATCCACCGCTCGTCCAGGGTGAAGCCCCGCCGCCGCCCGTTCTTCGTGCGGCCCACCGCCATCCGGACGCGGTCGTCCGTACCGGTGAGGCAGTCCACCGAGACCTCCGGCTCCTCGAGCCGCGGCATCACCAGCCAGTTGACCTCGTCACCGGAGGCCCGCACCGCCCCCAGCACCATGTCGAGCGGGACACGGGGGCTCGGGAAGCCGTTCAACTGGTCCGCCGAGAACGGCTCGCGGGTGACGATCCGGAACCCGACCCCGCCCGCGCCGGCGGCCGGCTTGAAGCAGGCCTCGTGACCGTCGGCCTCCAGCTTCTCGACGGCGACGACCAGTTCGTCCGCCGTGCGCACCCGGAACCACGGGGGCACCGGCACGCCCAGCGCGGCGACCCGCTCGTACGCGGTCGCCTTGTCCTGGAAGGCGGCCACCCCCTCGGGGGTCGGCGCCAGCAGTGCCGTGCCCAGGGCCGCGAACTCGGCGCGGTGCCCGACGATCGCCTCCTGGTGCAGCCGCGGCACGAACACGTCGATGCCGCGCCGCGCGCACTGGTCCAGCGCGAACTCGACGTAGGCCGCGGGGGAGAGGCCCTCCGGCTCCATCGCCGCCGTGTCGGCGGCGGCCAGCACCGGCGAGTCCGGGTCCCCATGGGTGGCGTGGATCTCCACCGCCCGGTCCTGCGGATTTCTCCGCAACTGCTCCATGAAGAAGACGTTCTCCGCGTACGTGCGGTTGAGCCAGACGCGTACGCGAGAGATCATTCAGGCCGCCTTTCGGGTGTGCGGGCACGGCGAAGCCGCCGGGCCGGCCGGGACGTGGACGCGGGGACACCGAACCGCCGGGAGAGAACCCAGGGGCACTGCGGTGGTGTTGGGCCGATCATAGAGCTTCGTGGGACGCGTCACTGCTACGCGTGTGTTACGGAATGCCCTACCGCGTGTCGTGCGCCCGCCGGCGCCCCCGGACCGACCCGCGTGGCACGCGGCCGCTACCGGCCCACCCGCCGGAGGAACATCTCCTCGTTGCCCGCCAGTCCGGCGTCGCGCAGCGCCCGGTCGGCCTCCTCGAGCACCGCGGGCGGCACCGGCGCGGGCCCTCCCGCCTGGGCGAACGCGGCCCGGACCGCGCCCAGCAGCCGCAGATAGGCCTGCGCGGCGCTGCGTTCACGGTCGGTCGGCACGGTGGTGGTGGTCATCCTCGGCAACTCCTCGGCCGGTCGTCGGATCCTTCCCACCAGCCTGCCGCGCGGCACTGACAGCGCGTCACGCCCGTAACGCGCGGAGCGCCAGGGAGAGCCGCACCAGATCCTCCGGGCCCTCGGCGGGCGGCACGGCCGTGCCGTGGCCGGCGGTGTCCGCGTCCCTCGCCGCCCCGTGGGCCCGGACCGCCTCCAGCACCATCACCGCGTCGGCCTGGGCCCCGGCCCGTTCCGCCCCCGCCCCCGACGCCACCGCCGCGGCGCGGGCCCGTTCGCGCACCACCGGGTCGAAGTGCGGGCACAGCACCAGCAGGGCGTCGTGGATCTCGGCCTGCCGCCGCACCGCCCGCAGCGACGGCGGGGACCACCACCCCAACCGCACGGCGGCCCTGCCCTCCTCACCGGCGGCGCACACCGGCCGCAGCTCCCGCCACAGCGGGGTGAGCGCGTGGTAGGAACGCCACGCCAACCACACGTCCCCCAGCAGCCTGGCCGGCAGCGACCACAGCAGCGGCAGCGCGAAGCCCGCCGCGCTCAGCACCCCGCCCAGCGCGGCCAGCGCAGGAGCCCCCCAGGTGCTCAGCCCGTCGAGGTTCCCGCCCGCCCAACGCGCCCCCACCGCGACCAGCTTGGCGACCGCGTAGAGCGCGCACAACCCGAAGCCCAGGGCGATCAGCAGCAGTGACGACCGCAGCGGCCGGCCGCCCACCCGGCGCCGCCAGCGCAGGCACAGCACGTTCATCGCCACCCCCGCCGTCAGCAGGGACAGCAGGTACAGCAGCACCATCTCGCGCAGGAACGGCGTCGTCGCGTAGTACGTGTCGAAGTCCCGCAGCCGCTCCACCGGGGCGTCGCCCAGCGCGAACAGCACCACCATCACGGCGATCACCGCGCCGAAACCCGCCGTGCAGCGGACGGTGAGCCGGCGCGCCACCCCCGGAGGGCCGCCGCGCCAACTGACGATCAGCACCAGGCCGGCCGCGCAGACGGCGGTGAGGAGCGCGTACACCAGCGGGGCCGAGACGTTGGGAACCCCGGTCAGCCGGTTGACGGCGACGATGGTGGGCGGCGCGGCGAAGGCGAACGCCAGGGCCGTGAGCAGCAGCAGCGCGCACACCGAACGCACCAGCGGATCCCGCCAGGAGGCCGCGCTGCGGCCCTTGAGGACCAGGGGCACGGTCATCGCCAGGGCGGGCACGTAGTAGCTGAGGTCGTTCACAGGGCGTCCGCCCCGCGCCCCGCCCCGCCGCCGGCCCCGCCCAGGGACGCCTCGATCCGGCGCACCAGCCCGTCGGGCCACGACGGGTCGTGGACGGCCGGGACCGCCGGATCGGGGACCGGCGGCGCCGCCGGCGTCCACGCGCGGAAACGGCTCGCCAGCAAGAGGCCGAAACGCTCCGCCTCCGCCTCCTCGCGCCGGTCGAACCGGGTCCGCGCGGCGACCTGCACCCCGTCCACCGGGCCGCCCCGGTGACCGGCCGCCATGTGCCACAGCTCGTGACCCAGGATCACCAACTGGTGGCCCGGCGCGGTGCGTTCCTCGACCACCACGACGTCCTGGTCGGCGAAGTCGATCCACAGGCCGCTGGCCGTGCCCGGCGGGAACACGGCCGTGCGGAAGCGCACCGGACGGCCCCGCAGCCCGCTCATCACCGAGCAGAGCGCCCGGTGGGTCTCCTCCGGTCCGGCGGCGGCCGGAAGGCGCAGCCCGGCCAGCAGCGCCTCGCACAGGCGGGCCATCTCCCTGCGGGTGCGCAGCGTCCTGATCACGCCCAAGGTCACGGCCCCGGCCGTCGGACGTTCTCCAGCAGCATGTCCAGCCACTCGGCGACCTTGTCGCGGTGCTGGTCGGTGGGGAGCTGCGCGGCCCGCCAGGCGATGCCGCGCACACCGTGGTCGCGCAGCAGGCGCTCCAGGGCGTCCTCGCCCACCTCCGCCCCGTCGTCCGCGGGGGCGGACACCGCGGCGGCCGGAGCGGCGGGCGGCGGCGCGGGATCCCGGCCCTCGTGGTCGGCCAGGCGCCGCAGCAGCTCCCGCTCGGTGCGCTGCAGCGCGTCGGCCAGCGCCTCCGGGTCCTCCGCGGTCAGGAAGCCCGCGTGCACGCCGAAGAACCGCTGCAGGGCGTCGCAGTGCTCCATGGTGGGCCGCCGGTCGCCGTTGAGCAGGGCGCCGGCCTGCTGGCGGGACATGCCCGCCCCGTCGGCTATCTCGCGCTGGGTGTAGCGGCGGCCGTCCGGCCTGAGGCGGGTACGGCGCAGCAGGTCCAGCCGCTGCAGGAAACGGGTCTGCACATCGCGCTCGCCGCCCGCCCGGCCGCTCAGCAGCGCCTTCACCGTGCCCTCGGGGACCCCCGACGCCGCGGACAGCCGCGCCACGTCGAAGACCTCGCCGCGCGGCATCCCGAGGCGGTCGGCCAGCGAGGTCACCCGGGCCGTCACCGCCCGCAGCGGGGCGGTGTCCCCGGCGCCCCGGTCCTCCATGTCACCAGCCACCGCGATCTCTCCCGCGTCCCGTCCGTCCGGACCTGGTGAGACTAGCCCGGCACCACGCGACCCTCCAGGTTCCGCCACAACTGTGGCCGGATCCAGCCGTCAACACCCCTGAAATGCCACAATGGTTGACACGCGCTGCTCCCGACGGCAAGGATCGGGGCGCCGACGGGGCCGGAGCCGAGAGGGGGACCTCCCGATGACAGCTCGGGCTGGAGGCCGGCGCCCGGAGCCGCGGCCGGGCCCCGACGAGGCCTACCTGCGGGACTACGCCGCCCTCCTCGAGGGCGTGGCGTTCCCCTCGGTACTGCTCGACCGCCGCTGGGACGTCGTGCTCGCCAACACGGCGTTCACCGAGCTGTTCCGGCCGGTCGGGCCGCATCCCACCGCCATGCCCGGCGACAACTTCCTGCGCTTCGTGCTCTTCCACCCCGACGCCGGCCTGGTGCTGGCCGACCGCGAGGTCCGGTGGTGCCTGCCCGCCCTCGCCCGCTTCGCCTTCCTCAGCGAGCGGCACGCGGACGACCCGGTGCTCCAGGCGGTCCGGCGGGAGATCGCCGAGGACCCCCTGATGGAGGCCGCCTACCGGCAGGGGCTTCCGCACTGGACCCATCTGGTGGGGGAGCGCGCCGCCCGCGAACACGACGGCGCGCTAAGGCCGTTGGTGTGCCCGGGGAGTCAGGGGGCGGTGCTCGAGTGCCGCCTGGTGGTGGAGACGCCCTCCGCCCTCGCCGAGCTCGGGTACGAGCGGATGACGCTGGTCCTGCCCGAACCCGCGCCGGAACCGGAGCCGGACCCGCGGGCCGTCCGGCCGGTCCGGCAGGGGCGGACCCGGGGGCACCTGTCGCTGGTGCACCCGGCCCAGCACGACGTCCAGCACGACGTCCAGCCCGACGTCCAGCACGACGCGGACTGAACCCGCCCGCCCGGCGCGCTCCCCGGCGGACGGCGGGGTCGCTCCTCCTCCACCGTGGCCGCGGGCCGCGCGGCGGTGGCTGTCGCCCCCGCCCGGGGGCCGCCGAAGTCCGTGCCCTCCTCGCCGCGGCGCGGCGGTCCGCGACGCGCGAAGGGGCCGGTCCCGTGCTCCCGCGCACCGGACCGGCCCCTCGCGCCCCGTCAGACCTCCTTGCCGGTACCCGGCGCGGCCCCCAGCTCCGACTCCTCGATGCCGTCGACGACCTCGTCGATCACCGACAGGTCCTCACCCGCGTCGATGCCGAACCGGACCACCACCATGCGCCCGGGGTCGGCCGGGGAGGGGAACGCCACCGACTCCACGATCCCGTCGGCGCCCTTCTCGGTCACCGCCGACCAGCGGACCCGGTAGCCCTTCTGTCCGGCCACCGTCACCGGACCGGCGTCCAGCTCCTTGTGCGAGGTGATGGAGCCGTAGGTGTCGCCGCCGTAGGAGTCCTCCATGTTGGAGGCGATGTCGGCGAGCGCCACCTCCTGCGCGGAGCCGTCCAGCCCCAGGCCCTCCGCCCCCAGCGAGTAGGCGCCGCCCGGGGTGCAGTCCTTGTCGGGGGCGCCGGGGCAGGGATAGGTCTCGTCGAAGCCGATCTGCGCGCCCGCGTCGTGCGAGGAGCCCGTCCAGCCGTCCGGCAGCGGAAGGCTGATGCCGTTCGCCGGGTCGGGCACCGGTCCGTCGGTGATCTCCTCGGAACTCCCCGGCGCGCCCTCCTCGCCGGGCGCGCCGTCGTCGCCCGGACCGCCCGGCTCCTGCGACGCGGACGCCGAGGACCGGTCCCCGTCCGACTGGTTCATCACCAGCACGGCTCCGGCCGTCCCGCCGGCCACCACCACGACCGCGGCGACGATCCCGGCGACCAGCGCGCCCCGTCGGCGCCGGGGAGCCGGCGGCACGCCGTGGACCGGGTAACCCTGGTAGGCCGGATACGCCGGAACCGTGAAGTCCGGCCCGGCCGGTGTGGGAAGGGCCGCGACGGCCTGCGCCGAGGCCCCGGCCGCGGGAGGCCCCGGCGGCACCGGCACGCCCGCGGGCAGGGTGTGCTGCGTCCACGCGCCGCCGTCCCACCAGCGCACGCCGCGGGGGCCGTCACTCGTGTGCCCGGGATCCGGGTACCACCCGGGAGGAATCGCCTGCGTCATGCGTCAAAGGTATGGGGCAGGCGTGAAGAAGGAACCGGAGGGTCGGCGAAGAGGCGATACCCGGTCCCGCACCCGCCCCGGCGGGACGGCGCCGCTCCCGCCCGCGCCGGGCGTCCCCGCCCGGCGACACTTCCCGCGGAACTGATCGTCGTCCGGCGCGCGGCGGGCTAGGCTCGGACCGCATACGTCGTCCGGGTGACCTGGGGAGGGGTCGGAATTGACGGAGGAACGGCCCGGTCCGGCCTCGCTCTGGGAACGCGACGACGAGGTCGCCGCGATCGAGCAGGCCGTCGACGCCCTGTGCACCGGGCACGCCCCCGCCGGGCGCTTCCTCGTTCTGAGGGGCGACGCCGGCCTCGGCAAGACGACGTTGCTCGCCCGGGCCCACCGCATCGCCGAACTCCGCGGCTGCACCGTCTGGTCGGCACGCGGCGGCGAGACCCTGCGGTCGGTCCCGTACAACGTGGTGCGCCAGCTCCTGCAGCCCGCGCTGCTCGGACTCCTCCCCGAGGAGACCCGCGAGTACCTCGGCGACTGGCACGACATCGCCGGTCCCGCCCTCGGCCTCGCCGAACCCGGCGCCGGGCAGCCCGACCCCGGCTCGGTCTGCGACGGCCTGGTCACCGTCCTGCGCCGGCTGGCCCGCCGCGAGTACCCGCTGGTGCTGCTGGTCGACGACGCCCACTGGGCCGACCTGGAGACCCTCCGCTGGCTGGCCGAGCTCGGCCGGCGCCTGGAGGACACCTCCGTCCTGGTCATCGTGGCCAGCCGCCCGGACGGGGCGGGCGGGGAACGGGCCGCCTACCTCGACCGGATCGTCGACGTCGCCGGGTCGGTCACCTCCCTCCAGCTGCTCACCCCGCAGGCCACCGCCGGGCTCACCCGCGCCACGGTCGGCGAACACGCCGACGACCCGTTCTGCCGCGAGGTGTGGGCCGTCACCGGCGGCAACCCGTACGAGACCGTGGAACTCCTCGCCAAGGTCCGCGACTGCGAGATGGAGCCCGTCGAGGCGTCCGCCCACGAACTGCGCGACCTCAACCGCGCCGCCCGCGGCGGCGGCCTCGTCTCCCGCCTCGACAAACTCGGCATCGAGGCCACCCGGTTCGCCTGGGCCGCGGCCATCCTCGGCGCCGGCATCACCGTCGACCTGGTCGCCCAGCTGGCCACCCTCACCCCGGCCGCCGCCGGGCGCTGCGCCCGCATCCTCTGCGAGGCCCGCATCCTCACCACCCCCGACCCGCTCAACCAGCAGGCCGGCGACGGCGAGCTGGAGTTCACCCACCCGCTCATCGAGTCCGCCGTCTACAACTCGATACCGGACAGCCTGCGCACCGCCATGCACGGCATCGCCGCCCGCATCGTCACCGACTCCGGCCGCGGCGCGGCCGCCGCCTCCCGGCACCTCCTCCAGGTCCACCCCGACGACGACCAGGAGGTCGTCGAGCAGCTCCGCGAGGCGGCCCGCGCCCACCTGGCCGTCGGAGCGCCCGCGGCCGCCCGCGCCTGCCTGGAACGCGCCCTCATGGAACCCCCGAGCCCCGAGGTCCACCCCCGGGTCCTCTACGAGCTCGGCTGCGCCACCCTGCTCACCGCGCCCGCCGTCACCATCGCCCACCTGCGCGACGCGCTCGCCCTGCCGGGGCTCGACGTCGGCCGGCGCGTCGACGCGGTGGTCCGGCTCTCCCAGGCGCTGCTCCACAACGACCAGGTCGGCGAGGCCGTGCGGACCGTCGAGGCGGAGGCCCGGCGGCACGCCCAGGGCCCCGCCCGACTGCGGCTCCAGGCCTGCCAGTTCCTCTGGCAGGGCATCCACGCCGCCGAGGTCGACTCCCCCGGCCGCTCCCGGCACCTGGCCGAACTCGCCGCCGCCTGCACCGGCCGCGACAACTCCGAGCGCGCCCTGCTGATCCTGCACGGCTTCGACGTCCTGATGCGCGGCGGCGACGCCGACGAGGTCGTGGCGATCTGCGACCGCGCCCTCGTCAACGGCCGGCTCGCCCCCGGCCTGAGCTGGACCGACAGCGACTGGGGCTTCGAACTGCCGCTGATGATCGCCGCCATCTACGCGTACACCGACCGCCTGGACCGCGCCGAGGCGCTCTTCTCGGAGGCGGTCCGCGAGTACGACACGGCCGGCTGGAGCGGCGGCCACGTCTCGCTCTCCTACGGCTACCTCGGACTCGCCCTGCGCCGCCGGGGACGGCTGCGCGAGGCGGAGTCCACCCTGCGCGAGGCGCTGCGGCTCGCCGACCGGGTGGGGCACCGGCTGCCGCTGCACTGGACGGCGCTCTGCAACCTGATCGACACGCTGATCGCGCGCGGCCACCACGACGAGGCCATGGAGGTCGCCGAGCGCTACCGGTTCGGGGCGCCGTACCCGTCCACGATCCTGCTGCCCGACGCGCGGTCCATCCGCGGCCGGCTGCTGCTGGCGGCCGGGCGGGTGGACGAGGCCGTCGAGGAACTCGAGGCGGCGGGGCGCACCGCCGCCGAGCGGGGGCACCGGAACCACCTGGTCGCCCCCTGGGCCGCCGACCTGGCGCGGGTGCTGGCCGACCGGGACCCGGAGCGGGCGCGGGAACTGGCGGCGACGGTGCGGGCGGGGGCGGAGCGGTTCGGCACGTGGACGGCGATCGGGGAGGCGTTGCGGTGCGAGGCGGCGCTCGCGCCGCGGCACCGGGCGGTGGAACTCGCGGCGCGGGCCGCGAAGTTGCTGGAGGAGTCGCCGTGCCAGTACGAGCACGCGGTGGCGCGGGTGGAGTACGGGGAGCTGTCCGGTTCGGTCGCCGAACTGCGGCGGGGGCTCACCCTCGCCGACTCCTGCGGCGCCGACGCCCTCTCCCGCCGCGCCCGCGCCGCCCTCGACCGCCTGACCACCGCGACCTGATCCCGTCCCCGCGGTCCCCCGCGCCCGGTCCGCGGGACGGCGGGCGACCGCGGGGACGGGATCAGACGGTGTCGTCCTCCGCGAGGACGCGCTGGGCCACGGCGAAGGCGGAGTTGGCGGCGGGGACGCCGAGGTACACGCCGGCCTGGAGGAGGACCGCCCCGATCTCGTCGGCCGACAACCCGTTCCGCCGGGCCGCCCTCACGTGCATCTCCAGCTCGTCGAGGTGCCCGTGCGCCACCAGCGCCGTGAGCGTCACCATCGACCGCTCCCGCCGCGAGAGGGTGGGGTCGGTCCAGATCTCGCCCCAGGCGTACCGGGAGATGAAGTCCTGGAACCGCGCGGTGAACGGCGTCTGCCGGGCCTGCGCCCGGTCGACGTGGGCGTCGCCCAGCACCTCGCGCCGGACCGCGATGCCCCGCCGGGCGAACCCGGTGAGGTGCCCCCGCAGCGCCGCCAGCACGGCCTCGGGCCGCTCCGCCGGGGCGAGGTGCGAGGCGCCCGGGATCTCCGTGAGCGTCGCCCCCGGCACCGCGTCCGCGATCTCCCGCAGATGGGCCGGCGGCGTCGCCGGGTCGTCCCGTCCCGCGATCAGCAGCGTCGGCACCCGCACCGATCCGAGCAGCTTCCGCACGTCGAACGCGGCCAGCGCGTCGCAGCAGGCGGCGTACGCGCCGGGGTCGGCGGCCCGGTGGTCCTCGACCAGCCGCTCCACCGTGAAACCGGGCGTGAACCAGCGCGCGTCGGCCGACCCGGCGAGCTCCTCCATCGCGGCCCGCCCGCCCCGGCGGACCTTCGCCGCCCGCTCCTCCCACGGCCGGGCGCCGTTGAAGTGGGCGGACGAGCAGATCACGGCCAGCGAGGAGACCCGCTCGGGGTGGTGGATCGCCAGGTGCAGGCCGACCGCCCCGCCCAGTGACACGCCCGCGTAGGCGAACCGCTCCACGCCCAGGCCGTCGGCGAGCTCCAGCACCAGCCCCGCCAGGTCGGCGACGGTGGCGCCGGGACCGATCCGGTCGGCCGGGGACGCGCCGTGCCCGGGCAGGTCCCAGCTGATCACCCGGTGGGTCGCCGCCAGTTCGGGGGCGACGGCGTCCCACAGGGCCAGGGAGGTGCCCAACGACGGACCCAGCAGCAGGGGTTCGGCCGAAGCGGGGCCTTCGGCACGGTGGTTCAGCGGTTTCTCGGTCAACGTCGCTCCAGAGCACGATCGGTGAGGGCGGCGGCGGACCCCGTGTAGTCGGCGGGGTCGGTCGCCGACGTCAGGTCGAGATCCCGCAACTCGGGTTCCGCGGCCAGGACGTCGAGCAGGGGCAGTCCCTCCGCGTAGGCCCGCCGCGCGGCCTCGGTGAGCAGTCCCTTGGCCCGGGACCGGCCCAGCACGGGAGCCAGCTCGATGGAGAGCCGCTCGGAGACGATCAGGCCGTGGGTGACGCCCAGATGGGCGCGCATCGCGGCGGCGTCCACCCGCAGCCCCCCGGCCAGTCCGGCGGCCTGGTGGGCGGCCGAGCCGGCCAGGCGCAGCAGGTCGCGCAGCGGCTCCCACTCGGCGTGCCAGGCGCCGGCCGGACGCTCGTCCTCGGCGACCAGGGAGCCGAACAGGGTGGCGGCGAGCTGGGGGGCACGGCGGGCCGCCGAGGCGATCAGGGTGGACCGCACCGGGTTCGCCTTGTGCGGCATCGCGGAGGAACCCCCGCCGCTCGGCTCGGCGAGTTCCGCGATCTCGGTGCGGGCCAGCGTCAGGACGTCGGCGGCGATCTTCCCGAGGGCGCCGGTGGTCAGCGCCAGCGCCCCGGCGAGGTCGGCCACCGGCGTCCGCAGCGTGTGCCAGGGCAGCAACGGCTCCGCGAGGTCCAGCTCGCGGGCGTAGGCGGCGACCAACTCGCGCGGGTCCTCCGCCCCGTACGCCGCGAACGCGGCCAAGGTCCCCGCCGCGCCGCCGAGTTGGACGGGGAGCGCGGCACGGACGGCGCGCAGCCGGTCCCGGGCGTCCAGCACCAGCGAACGCCACCCGGCGGCCTTGAGCCCGAAGGTGGTCGGCACGGCGTGCTGGGAGAGGGTCCGCCCCGGCATCGGGGTGTCGCGGTGGGACGCGGCCAGCCGGGCCAGCGCGCCCTCGGTGCGGTCCAGGTCGGCCAGGACCAGGTCGACGGTGCGGGCGGCCACCAGCATGGCGGCGGTGTCCATGATGTCCTGGCTGGTGGCGCCTCGGTGCACGTACGGCCCCAGCTCCGGACCGACGGCCGCCGTGAGGTCGGCGACCAGCGGGATCACCGGGTTGCCGCCGGACGCGGCCCGCCGGGCGAGGTCCACCGGGTCGAACCCGCCGGGGCGCGCCGCCGCCTCGGCGACCGCGGCGGCGGCCTCCGCGGGCACCAGCCCGAGGGAGGCCTGGGCGCGGGTCAGCGCGGCCTCGGCCTCCAGCAGCGCCGCCAGGAAGGCGGCGTCGCCGGTGGCCTCGGCCGCGGGGGAGCCGGCCTGCCCGGGGGAGAGCAGACCGGCGTCGGGCGCGGGGTGGTGCAGCGATGTCACTGGTACTCCAGGAAGACCGTCTCGTTCTCGCCCTGCAGGCGGATGTCGAAACGGTACGTCGCCGGGGCCTGCTCCTCGGCGATCAGCGTGGAGCGCCGGTCGTCCGGAACCCGCCGCAGCACCGGGTCGGCGGCGAGCGCCGCGTCGTCGCCCGGCAGGTAGATCCGGGTGAACAGGTGCATCAGCAGGCCGCGGGCGAACACGCACACGGCGATGTAGGGGGCGTTGCCGCCGCGCGCGCCGGGGCGCAGGGTGCGGGCCACCCAGTGGCCGTCGGCGTCCGTCTGGATCCGGCCCCAGCCGGTGAACTCCAGCCCGTTGCGGCCGGCGAACCCGCCGGAGGCCGGGTCGCGGCGCATCGAGCCGGTCGCGGTCGGCACCGAGCCGTCCGGGGCGGGGCCCCACAGCTCGACCAGGGCGTCCGGCAGCGGGTTGCCCTCGCCGTCGTAGACGTAGCCGTGCACCGTGACCGTGTCCGGGTGGCCGACGGGGGCGATGTTCCCGCCGTCCGGGATGGGCAGCGCGTAGCCGTAGAAGGGGCCGACGGTCTGCGAGGGCGTCGGGAGGACGGCCTCGCCGCCGGCGGTGTCCTGCGTGGCGATGTCGGTCATGGCGGTCAGCGTCCTTCTTCCATCCAGGTGGCGCTCGGGCCGTCGAGCACGATGTCCCAGCGGTAGCCGAGGGAGAACTCCGGCACCGAGAGGCCGTGGTCGTACCGGGCGACCAGGCGTTCCCGGGCGGCCTGGTCGGTCACCGCGTGCAGGATGGGGTCGTACGGGAACAGCGGGTCGTTCGGGAAGTACATCTGGGTGACCAGGCGCTGGGTGAACGACCGGCCGAACACCGAGAAGTGGATGTGCGCGGGCCGCCAGGCGTTGGTGTGGTTGCGCCACGGGTAGGGGCCCGGCTGGATGGTGGTGAACCGGTAGAACCCGTCGGCGTCGGTGATGGTGCGGCCGGCGCCGGTGAAGTTCGGGTCCAGCGGGGCGTCGTGCTGCTCGCGCTGGTGGGCGTACCGTCCGGCCGAGTTGGCCTGCCAGATCTCCACGAGCTGGCCGCGGACCGGGCGGCCGTCACGGTCCAGCAGCCGTCCCTCGACGGTGATGCGCTCGCCGACCGGCTCGCCGCGGTGCTGGCGGGTCAGGTCGTTGTCGATCTCCGTGATGTCCCGCTCGCCCCAGGCGGGGGAGGAGAGCTCCACCAGCTCCGGGTCCTTGGTGACGTCGATGTTGACCGGCGGCTGCTTGGGGTGCCGCAGCACCGAGGAGCGGTACGGGGCGTATCCGCGGTCCGGGTGGTGCTGCACCGGAGCGCCGTCCGCGACGCGCTGCTCGTAGGCCTCGCGCTCGGCGGCGATCTCCTTGTCGATGTCGTGCTGGGTGAGGGCCATGGTGGCGGCGACTCTCCTTCGTTCGGTCGGCCTTCGCTCGCGAGGCCTTCGTCGGGCGGGAGACGGGCCGAAGAGGCCGGCACACCCCTTCGGACCGCGCCCACCGCGGTCACGACCCGGCCGGAACGAGCAATCAGTCAGTGCACTGATGATCTCGGCGGGGCGGGTACACGCTTTCACCGCTGCCGCCCGGGAGTCAAGACGTGGCTCTCGGCCAGGAAACAAGGGGGGAGGCGTTCCGGGCGGAAAGGCGGCGCGGTGGCGGCCGAGTGGGTATTGTTCAGTGCACCAACGAAAAACGGCACCCACGGGAGAGCGCATGGCCGCGGTGGACGTCACCACCCATCCCGGGCACCTCGCCCGGCGTCTGCAGCAGGCCCACACCC
The DNA here is from genome assembly GCF_040643475.1 of Streptomyces sp. NPDC047130. Taxonomy (NCBI): domain Bacteria; kingdom Bacillati; phylum Actinomycetota; class Actinomycetes; order Kitasatosporales; family Streptomycetaceae; genus Streptomyces; species Streptomyces sp. NPDC047130. The sequence goes on from NZ_JBEYUK010000012.1 coordinate 18,006, forward strand.
TGCTGTGGAACACGATGGTGTCCGAGGAGATCACCTCCCCGCAGTTCGCGGTGCTGAGCGCCGTGACGGCCGAGCCCGGCCTCGACCAGCGCACGGTGGGGGAGCGGGTGTCGCTGGACCGCTCCACGGTCGCCGAGGTGGTCGGCCGGCTCACCCGCCGCGACCTCCTCGACAAGGTCCGCGACCCGCAGGACGGGCGCCGCTACCTGCTCCGCCTCACCGACGAGGGCGCGCGCCTCCACCGCCGGCTCGCGGTCCGGGCGGCGCGGATGAACCAGGTGCTGCTCGCGCCGCTGAGCGCCGAGGAGCAGGACCTCTTCGTCGACCTCATCCGCAGGGTCTCCGAGGCTGCGGAGACTCTGCGGCAGCCCGTCCAGGGCTGACCGGCGGAACGGCTCCGGCCCTCCGAAACTTTCGACTCCTTCCTTCACGGGCGCATCCGGCCGGGCCGGGGTCGGCCGCCCGGTCGTCACAACGGTCAATTCTGTCCGCGGTGTTGACGCCCGGGGCCGTCCTCCGTAGCTTCCCTCGCGGAAACTTTCGCATGCTCGTCGAAAGTTTCGAGCCAGGCGTCCCCCGCCGGTCCGGCACCACGGCGTGGGGCGCGGAGCCGCGCATCGTGAGGGAGCCCCATGCCGTCCTCGTCCTCGTTTCGCGAAAGATGGAGCCGCCCGGCCGTGCGGTCCCGGCTCCGGGAGCGTGCCGGGGCCCTGCTCCGCACCGCGGCGGTCGCCTCGGTGGTGGTCATGGTGACCGTGGCGGCCACCGCGACCGGCGCGCCGGGTGCGGACGCCGACCGCGGCCGCGAGCCCGGCGTCGGCCCCGGCGGCGACCGGTGGGTGGACACCTGGGTCTCCATGCCCCAGCTCACCGAGCCGCACAACATGCCGCCGGCGCCCTTCACGGACGGCGAGTCGGTCCTGAGGGACAGCACCCTGCGGCAGACCGTCCGCACCACCGTGGCCGGCGAGAAGCTGCGGCTGCGCTTCTCGAACGCCTTCGGCGGGGCCGAACTCCCGCTGACCAGGGTCTCCGTGGCGCTGCCGTCCGGCGGCGCGGCGGGCGTTCCGGCGATCGAGCCCGGCACCGCGCGGCAGGTCACCTTCGCCGGGCGGGCCGCGACCGTGGTGCCGATGGGCGCGCAGGTGGTCTCCGACCCGGTGGACATGAAGGTGCCCGCCGGGACCAACCTCACCGTGACGGTCCACCTCGCCGACGGCCAGTCCTCCTCGTCGGTGACCTCGCACCCCGGCTCCCGCACCACCTCGCACCTGCTGCGGGGCGACCACACCACCGCCGCGGACCTGCCGGGCGCCACCCGCACCGACCACTGGTACTTCCTCAGCGGGGTGGAGACCCTGGTGGACACCCCGCGCGCCGCCGGCCTGGTGGTGATCGGCGACTCGCTGACCGACGGCCGGGGCTCGACCACCAACGGCAACGACCGCTGGACCGACCAGCTCCACCAGCGGCTGCTCCGCTCGCCCGCCACCGACCAGGTGGCCGTCCTGAACGAGGGCGCGGGCGGCAACCGCGTGCTGCGCGACGGCCTCGGCCCCAACGTGCTCGCACGCCTCGACCGTGACGTCCTGGTGCGCAGCGGCGCCCGCTGGGTGCTGATGTTCGAGGGCGTCAACGACCTGGGCACCGCCGAGGCCACCGCCGCCGCCCAGCAGGCCACCGCCGACGACCTGATCGCCGCGTACCGCCAGATCGTCGAGCGGTCCCACGCCCAGGGCCTCGCCGTCTACGGCGCCACCCTCACGCCCCTCGGCGGCAACGAGATGTACGACGACCCGGCCGGCCACCGCGAGCGGGCGCGTCAGCGGGTCAACGACTGGATCCGGCACAGCGGCGTGTTCGACGCCGTCGTCGACTTCGACCGCGCGGTCCGCGACCCCCAGGCGCCCACCAGGCTGCTGCCCGCCTACGACACCGGCGACCACCTCCACCTCAACCCGGCCGGCTACCGGGCGCTCGCGGACGCGGTCCCGTCCCGCCTGCTGCGGTGACGCCCCCGCCACGGGAGCGGTGACGCCGCCCCGGGCCGCGGAACCCGGGGCCGCCGACGGCCGGAACCCGGCCGTGGGCGGCCCGGGCGGTTCTCCGGCCCGAACGGTCTCCGCCGGCGGGGCGCGCCCTGGTCCCGGGCGCTCGCGGGATGCGGCTCCGCCCGGCCGGCCGGCGCCATCCGCGCTTCGCCCGGCCCGGCCCACGTCATGCGCTCAGCGCTCGGCCAGTACCACCCACACCTGCCCGTCGCCCGTGTTCACCGGCGCGCCGGCCTCCGTGGTGAACCGGGTGCCGTCGGCCTCCGTGGCGCGCTGCCAGCGCGCCTTCCACGCCTTGCCGTCCCGCAGCAGGTCCGCGGTCCCGGTGCCGACCGTCTCGCTGAAGGGCGTGTTGTTGCCGCCCCGGTCCTGGAAGCCGGACGTCCGCACCGTCACGTACTGCACGATCACCGTGGGCGGGGCCAGTTGCACGCCGCCGTCCGTCGTGGGGCGGCCGTCGGTCTCCACCAGCCACCCGCCCCGTTCCGCCGACCAGGTGAAGGCGAAGCGCGCGGAGGGGAACCGGACCGTGCGGCGCTCCTCCGGCTCGCCGCCCGCCGGTGCGGGACCCTCGCGGAAGCCCGCGGCGGTCAGCGCCTCCCGCCCCGCCGGCCCGTCCACCAGCCGGCGGGGCCGCAGGTACAGGTTGTGCGGGGCCGGGCGCGCGTCGTCGCGGTACCAGGCCTCCGGCCGGTTGCCCGGGGACTCCGCCCGCAGCGGCGCCGACTCGATCAGGGGCCGCAGCCGGCTCTGCGACCCGGAGTAGGCCAGCACCGGCTCGTTGAACTGCCGCAGCAGCCGCAGGTCGGTCTCCCGGGCGCTGCGCACCGGGCCCACCGCCTCGGGGAGCCGGGTCGCGTAGAGCGCCATCAGCCGGCTGAGGCCCGCCTCCACCCGCTCGGCGTAGACGACGTCGGCCTGGGCCAGTCCGGTCTGCGGGCGCGCCGGGAGCACGTTGTCGACCTTGACGGCCAGCACCTCGTCGGGCGGGCGTGCCGAGGCGGGCGAGGTCGTCTCGGCGCCCTCCGGATCGAAGGGGCCGCCGGTGCAGCCCGTCGCCACGACGAGAGCGGTGATCGCGTAGGTGAGCAGTGCTCTCGCTCTCTGGGGCGCCGGCACCCGCCCGCGCCCCGCCGCCCGCCCGCGACCCGTCGCCCGCCCGGCTGCCGGAGTACCCCGTGTGCCCCCAGTGCTCCTCGTGCCCCGTCTGCCCCTCGTCCCCATCGCGCCCCACCGCCCACCGATCATCGGTCCATATGCCTGAGCCGGTTCGTCAGGGCTTTACCCCTGCGCGCCCTCCGCCGCACCTCCGGTGGGCGTCCCGTGCCGGTTCGGCCGGTTTCGTGTAGGCCGTCCGGGTACCCGTCGCACGGACGAGAGCACGCCGAAGCAGGGAGTCGGACGCGATGAAGGCAGTGACCTGGCAGGGCAAGCGGGACGTCCGGGTGGAGACCGTCCCCGACCCGACGATCGAGGAACCCACCGACGCCGTCGTCCGGATCACCTCCACCGGACTGTGCGGCTCCGACCTGCACCTCTACGAGGTCCTCACCCCCTTCATGACCCCCGGCGACATCCTCGGCCACGAGCCGATGGGCATCGTCGAGGAAGTCGGGCCGGGGGTGACCAACCTGTCGCCCGGGGACCGTGTCGTGGTGCCCTTCCAGATCTCCTGCGGCAGCTGCTGGATGTGCGGCCAGGGCCTCTACACCCAGTGCGAGACCACCCAGGTCACCGGTGAGGGCATGGGGGCCCAGCTGTTCGGCTACACCCGCCTCTACGGCGCCGTGCCCGGCGGCCAGGCGGAGTACCTGCGCGTGCCGCAGGCGCACTTCGGGCCGATCAAGGTGCCCGAGGGGCCGCCGGACGACCGCTACGTCTACCTCTCCGACGTCCTGCCGACCGCCTGGCAGGCCGTCGAGTACGCCTCCGTCCCGCCCGGCGGCACCCTGGCCGTCCTCGGCCTCGGCCCGATCGGGGACATGGCCTGCCGGATCGCCCTGCACCGGGGTGCGGAGCGCGTCATCGGCGTCGACCTGGTCGGCGACCGGCTGCGCCGGGCGCGGGACCGCGGCGTCGAGACCTACGACCTGCGCGACTTCGACAGCGAGAAGGAACTGGTCGCCGCCGTCCGGGACGCCACCGGCGGACGCGGCCCGGACTCGGTCGTCGACGCGGTCGGCACCGAGGCGCACGGCAGCGCCGTCGCCCGGCTGGCCCAGAACGCCACCGCGCTGCTGCCCAACAAGATCAGCGGCCCGCTCGCCGAGCGGTTCAGCATCGACCGGCTGGCGGCGCTGTACACCGCCATCGAGATGGTGCGCCGCGGCGGCACCATCTCGCTCTCCGGCGTCTACGGCGGCATGGCCGACCCCATGCCGATGCTCACCCTGTTCGACAAGCAGATCCAGCTGCGGATGGGCCAGGCCAACGTCCGGCGCTGGACGGACGACATCCTGCCGCTGCTCACCGACGGCGACCCGCTGGGCGTCGACGACTTCGCCACCCACCACGTGCCGCTCTCCGAGGCCCCGGAGGCGTACGACATGTTCCAGAAGAAGCGCGACGGCGCCGTCAAGGTGGTCATCAACCCCTGACGGCCCCTCACTCCATGCCCAGCACCTCGGCCAGGTCGTAGCGCACCGGCTCCTCGAGCTGGGCGAAGGTGCAGCTCTGCGGGGTGCGGTCCGGACGCCAGCGGCGGAAACGCGCGGTGTGCCGGAACCGCGCCCCGTTCTCCATGTGGTCGTACGCCACCTCGGCCACCAGGTCGGGCCGCAGCGGCACCCACGACAGGTCCTTCTTCCCCGACCAGCGGCTCGGCGCCCCCGGCAGCCGGGCCGTCCCGTGGGCCGCCGCGTCGCCCCACGCCGCCCACGGGTGCCCCGTCACGTCCTCCAGGCGCAGCGGCTCCAGCTCCTCCACCAGCTCGGCCCGCCGCTTCATGGTGAACGCCGCGCACACCCCCACGTGCTGGAGCACCCCCTGGTCGTCGTGGAGCCCCAGGAGCAGCGAGCCGACCACCGGACCGCTCTTGTGCAGCCGGTAGCCGGCCACCACCACGTCCGCGGTCCGCTCGTGCTTGACCTTGAACATGGCGCGCTCGTCCGGCCGGTACCGCAGCGTCGGCGGCTTGGCCACCACCCCGTCCAGCCCCGCGCCCTCGAACCGTTCGAACCACTGCCGCGCCACCTCGATGTCCTCGGTGGCGGGCGCCAGGTGCACCGGCGGCTCCACGCGGTGCAGCATCCGCTCCAGCAGTGCCCTGCGCTCCGTGAGCGGCCGTCCGGTCAGCGACTCGTCGTCCAGCGCCAGCAGGTCGAAGGCGACGAACGAGGCGGGGGTGCGCTCGGCCAGCATGCGGACCCGGGAGTCCGCCGGATGGATGCGCTCGGTCAGCGCGTCGAAGTCCAGCCGACCCTCGCGGGCGATCACGATCTCCCCGTCCACCACGCAGCGGTCCGGCAGCCGCGCCTTGAGGGCGGCCACCAGCTCGGGGAAGTAGCGGGTGAGCGGTTTGGTCGTACGGCTGCCGAGCTCGAGCTCCTCGCCGTCGCGGAACACGAGGGCCCGGAAGCCGTCCCACTTGGCCTCGTAGTGCATCCCCTCGGGGATCTTCGCCACCGACTTGGCGAGCATCGGCTTCACGGGCGGCATCACCGGCAGGTCCATGGGGTCGATTCTGGGTGTGCGCGCCGCCCGGGGCACGCCTACCGTGGCACACATGGGTGACGACGCCGTGGAACTGGACGCCGGAGGACGGAAGGTGCGCCTGTCCCACCCGGACAAGGTGCTCTTCCCGGGGAAGGGCTACACCAAGCGGGACCTGGCCGAGTACTACCTCGCCGTCGGTCCGGGAGTCGTGCGCGCCCTGCGCGAGCGGCCCACCGCCCTGCAGCGCTTCCCGGACGGCGTCGAGGGGGAGTGGTTCTTCCAGAAGCGCGTCCCGAAGAACCACCCCGACTGGATCCCCACCGCCCACATCACCTTCCCCAGCGGCCGCAGCGCCGACGAGATGTGCCCGACCGAGATCGCCGCCGTGGTCTGGGCCGTGCAGTTCAACACCGTCACCTTCCATCCGTGGCCGGTGCGGCGGGCCGACGTCGACCGGCCGGACGAACTGCGCCTCGACCTCGACCCGCAGCCCGGCACCGGGTACGAGGACGCGGTCGCCGCGGCCCACGAGCTGCGCGCGGTCCTCGAGGAGCACGGGGTGCGCGGCTGGCCCAAGACCTCCGGCGGCCGCGGCGTCCACGTCTTCGTGCCCGTCGAGCCGCGGTGGACCTTCACCGAGGTGCGGCGCGCGGCGATCGCGGCCGGCCGGGAGCTGGAGCGGCGGATGCCGGAGCGGGTCACCACCAAGTGGTGGAAGGAGGAACGGGGCGAGAAGATCTTCGTCGACTACAACCAGACGGCACGGGACCGGACCATCGCCTCCGCGTACTCCGTCCGGCCCCGTCCGCACGCCCCCGTCTCGGCGCCGCTGCGCTGGGAGGAGGTGGGGGAGGCCCGCCCCGAGGACTTCGACATCCGCACCATGGCCGCCCGGTTCGCCGAGGTCGGCGACGTCCACGCGGACATGGAGGAGCACGCCTTCTCCCTCGAGCCGCTGCTCGACCTCGCCCGCCGGGACGAGGCGGAGCACGGGCTCGGCGACCTGCCGTACCCGCCGGAGTACCCGAAGATGCCGGGCGAACCGAAGCGGGTGCAGCCGAGCCGCGCCAGGAAGCCGTGACGGCGCGTCAGCGCTGCGCGGTTTCCGGGCGCAGGACCGCGAAGCGGGCGCCGTGCGGGTCGAGGAGGTGGGCCATGCGGCCGACGCCCGGGATGTCGACCGGATCCACCCGGACCTCGCCGCTCCGGTCGAGGGCCCGGCCGGTGACGGCGTCGACGTCGGCCACGGCGAAGTACGGGAGCCAGTGGGCCCCGCCCTCCACCTTGTCGCCCGCCGCTCCGACGAAGCCGCCGAACATCCCGTCCTCGCCGGTCCCCGCCGGGGTGACGCAGGTGTACGAGCCGCCCGGGAAGGACACCGCCGAGGTCTCCCAGCCCAGGGCCGAGTGGTAGAAGCCCGCCGCCCCGGCCACGTCCGTGGTGTGCAGCTCCACCCAGCACAGCGCGCCGTTCTCGCCGGTGACGTCCAGCCCTTCCAGTGATCCGGGGCTCCAGACGCCGAACCACGCGCCCATCGGGTCGGTGAAGACCGCCATCCGGCCCTTGTCCATCACGTCGTCCGGCTCCAGCACCACCGAGCCCTGGGCCCCGCGGACCGCCCGCGCGGTGGCGTCCGGGTCGTCGGAACGGAAGTAGACCGTCCACGACGGCGGTGCCGTGCCGGCGGGGAGCTCCATGCCGCCGGCCACGGTCCGTCCGCCGGAGGTGAAGAAGCCGTAGCCCCCCGCCTCCGGACCGGCCGAGCGGAACTGCCAGCCGAACAGGCCGCCGTAGAAGGTCATCGCCCCGTTGATGTCGGGCGTGCCCAGGTCGACCCAGTTCGGTGAGCCGGGGACGAAGTCGGTGGTCAGCATCGTTGCCTCACGTGCGGTCGTCGGGAGGGCAGCCCGCGGGCGCCCGGGTCACAGGGGCGAGTCGTCGGCGACGGTGGAACCGGAGGAGGGGCCGGTGCCCTGCGAGGGACGGACCTGGAGCTCGAAGTCCCCGTCGAACTTCCGGTAGCCCTGCACGACCGCGTCCTCCAGCGCCTCGTTGGCCGCCTCCTCCCGCAGCATCAGCGGGTCGCGGCGCAGGTCCCGCATCAGGGCCACGCAGATCCCGATCATCACCAGGACGAACGGCGCCGCGGCGAGGATCGTCAGGTTCTGCAGGCCGGTGAGCGCGTCCCCCTTGCCGCTGCCGACCATCAGCATGATCGCGGCCACCGCGCCGGTGACCACGCCCCAGAAGATCACCACCGTCTTCTGCGGCTCCAGCGCGCCGCGCTGGGAGAGCGTGCCCATGACGATGGAGGCCGCGTCCGCGCCGGACACGAAGAAGATGGAGACCAGGATCATCACCAGCAGCGAGGTGACCGTGGCCATCGGGTACTCCCGCAGGACCGCGAAGAGCCGGCCCTCGACCGTCGTCGCGTCGTCCAGCGCGCCCCGCTGCTGGAGCCGCATGGCCGTGCCGCCGAAGATCGCGAACCAGAGCAGGCTGACCGTGCTGGGCACCAGGATCACGCCGCCGATGAACTGGCGGATGGTGCGCCCGCGGCTGATCCGGGCGATGAACATGCCGACGAAGGGCGTCCAGGAGATCCACCATGCCCAGTAGAAGACCGTCCAGCTCGACAGCCACGCGTCCACGGTCGGGCCGCCGCTGATCTCGGTGCGCCCGGCCAGCTGCGGCAGCTCGCCGATGTAGGCGAAGAAGGAGGTGGGCAGGAGGTCGAGGATGACGATCGTCGGCCCCGCCACGAACACGAACACCGCCAGCAGCAGCGCCAGCACCATGTTGGTGTTGGACAGCCACTGGATGCCCCGCTCCACCCCGGAGACCGCCGAGGCGACGAACGCCAGGGTCAGCACGGCGATGATGGCGACCAGCAGACCGGTGCCGGCCGTGCCCAGCCAGTCCACCTCCTCCAGACCCGAACCGATCTGCAGGGTGCCGAGGCCGAGCGAGGCCGCGGAGCCGAACACGGTGGCCACGATGGCCAGGATGTCGATGACCCGGCCGACCGCGCCCTCGGCGTGCCGGCGGCCGATCAGCGGGGTGAAGACGGAGCTGATGGTCTGACGGCGCTTCTTGCGGAAGGTGCTGTAGGCGATGCCCAGACCCACCACCGCGTAGATCGCCCAGGGGTGCAGCGTCCAGTGGAAGAGCGTGGTCGCCATGGCGTTGGACATCCGCTCGCCGGAACTGCCGGGGCGGGTGCCGGGCGGCGCGTCGACGTAGTGGGCCAGCGGCTCGCTCACGCCCCAGAACATCAGGCCGATGCCCATGCCCGCGCTGAACATCATCGCGACCCAGGACACCGTGCGGAACTCGGGCTTCTCGTGCTCCGATCCGAGGTGGATCCGGCCGTAGCGGCTGATCGCCAGCCAGAGCGCGAAGATCACGAAACCGGAGGCGGCCAGGACGAACGCCCAGCCGCAGGTGTGGATCAGCTCGCCGAGCAGGTTGCCCGACACGCTCTCCAGGGAGTCGGTGGCGAAGGCTCCCCACAGGACGAAGGAGAGGGTCAGCGCCGCGGTCACCCCGAAGACCACCCAGTCGGTCCCCCGGCGCTGAGGTCCGGACAGGCCGGCCTCCGTGCCCGGCAGGGACCCCTTGGGGTGATGTTGTGACGGGTTGGGGGCGTCTTGCGACACTGCGGCACCTTTCGCCGAGCGGATCTTGATTGGTTCCGCTACGCAGCTACCACATATCCCGCATTTCTCACCCGCGTAATCCCTCCGTCTCCCCGCCCGTGCGGCCGGGCCACCCGCCCGGCCGCACGGCACACGGTCAGCGCCCGGTCGGGGCGGAGAGCCCGGAGTCCTCCGCACGGGTGACCCGGCGGCGCACACCGAACCAGCCGACCACCAGCGCCGCGGCGATCACCGGGATGAGCAGCAGCGTCTTGCGCCCCACCTCCGGGTCGCCCCACATCAGCGCCAGCACGGAGACCAGGAAGGCGATGGTGACGATCTCCGTCACCGGGCTGCCCCACAGCCGGAAGGCGGGCCGCGTCAGCAGCCCGGCCTTGGCGCGCCGGACGAACACCAGGTGACAGATCATGATGATCACCCAGGTGCTGATGATGCCGAGCGAGGCGACGTTGAGCACGATCTCGAAGGCCTGGCCCGGCATCAGGTAGTTCAGGCCCACGCCCAGGACGCAGACCGCGCCGGTCAGCATGATGCCGCCGTAGGGCACCTGGTTCCGGTTCATCACGCCGGTGAACCTCGGGGCGGAACCGGCGGCCGCCATGGAGCGCAGGATGCGGCCGGTGGAGTACAGGCCCGAGTTCAGCGAGGACATCGCGGCGGTCAGCACCACCAGGTTCATCACGTCGCCGGCCGCCGGCACACCGATCCGGGAGAGCACGGTGACGAAGGGGCTCTCGTCGCCGGAGTAGACCGAACCCGGCAGCAGCAGGGCCAGCAGCACGACCGAGCCGACGTAGAACAGGCCGACCCGCCACATGATCGAGTTCACCGCGCGCGGGACGACCTTGCGCGGCTCTGCGGTCTCGCCGGCCGCGGTGCCCACCAGCTCCAGGGAGGCGTAGGCGAAGACCACGCCCTGCATCACCAGGACCACCGGGAGCACGCCGTGCGGCAGGAAACCGCCGTTGTCGGTGATCACGGACAGGCCCGGGGTGGTGCCGCCCACGTCCTGCTGGGTGACCAGGAGGAAGACGCCCACCAGCATGAAGAGCACCAGGGTGGCGACCTTGATGATCGCGAACCAGAACTCTATCTCGCCGAAGTACTTCACCGAGATCAGGTTCACCAGCAGCACCACGGCGAGCGCCGCGAGGGCCAGCACCCACTGGGGGACGTCGGAGAACATGCTCCAGTAGTGGGTGTAGAGCGCCACCGCGGTGATGTCGGCGATACCGGTCGTGGACCAGTTGACGAAGTACATCCAGCCGGCGACGTAGGCGCCCTTCTCCCCGAGGAACTCGCGGGCGTAGGACACGAAGGAGCCCGAGGACGGCCGGTAGACGACCAGCTCGCCGAGCGCCCGGACCACGAAGAAGGCGAAGACGCCGCAGACCAGATAGGCCAGGGCGAGCGCGGGACCGGCGCTGTTGAGGCGGCCGCCGGCGCCGAGGAACAGGCCGGTGCCGATCGCCCCGCCAATGGCGATCATGTTGATGTGGCGGGCCTTGAGGTCCTTGCTGTAACCGGCGTCCCCCGCGTCCGCGGGGGGTTCGGCGGTCGGGTCGGTGCTCACGACGGCTTCCTCAGCCGTCGCGGTCGCGACGTCCTTGCTCACGCGTGTTCCACTCTGTGCGCCCCGCTTCGCTGTTGGCACGGGGTGTTGGGAAAGGTGCTGCGGCCCGCCCCACCTGCGCTTGTGGCGCCCGGCGGGGACGCGGACCGCAGGTGAATCTCTCATTCCGCATGGCGATGCGCAGTGGCGGACCTCACACCACGTCTTTCGCACACCCGGTGAGACAGCAATACTGTTGCGCATGACGACCGACACGGAGGGGCCGACGCTCACGGTCGACGAACTGGCCGCGCGCGCGGGCGTGACGGTCCGCACCGTCCGCTTCTACAGCACCCGCGGGCTGCTCCCGCCGCCGGAGATAGGGCCCCGCAGGGTCGGCCGGTACGGCCCCGGGCACCTGGCGCGGCTCGCCCTGATCGAGGAGCTCCAGCGGCAGGGCATGACCCTGGCCGGTGTCGAACGCCACCTGCGCGGACTGCCCGCCGACGTGACCGCGCACGACCTCGCCCTGCAGCGCGCGGTGGTGGCCTCCTGGACACCGGAGACCAGCGAGCGCCTGGACCGCGCGGAACTGGAACGCCTGGCCGGACGCGCCCTGGACGCGGCGGACCTGGAGAGGCTCGCGCAGCTCGGCGTCCTGGAAGGCGTGGAACCCGACGGCGACGGCACCCACCGGGTGGACACCGGGCTGCTGCGCCTGGGCGTCGAACTGCTGGACATGCCGTTCGCCCAGGAGACGCTGCTGGCCGCCCGGGAGGTGCTGATGGAGCACTCCCGGGCGGCCGCGCAGGCGCTCTCCGGACTTCTCCGCGAGGCGTCGGCGGAACGGGAGACGGACGCCGTGCGCTCGCTCTCCGCCCACATGCAGCCCCTGGTGGTGCAGGCGCTGCTGACCGCCTTCCAGCGGTCGCTCCGTCAGGAGCTGCAGAGCTGGCTCGGCGGCCGGCCCTGAGAACGGGACCGGCCGCCGGGAGTCGTGCCGGACGACGGGAGTCGCGCCGGCGGCGGATCAGCGGGCGTCGGTGAAGACCTCGCCCTTCTCGGCCTTCTCCACCAGCAGCGCCGGCGGCAGGAACCGGTCGCCGTACCGCTCCGCCAGCTCACGGGCCCGGGCCACGAAGCCGGCCGGCCCGCCCGGGTAGCCGTTGACGTACTGGAGCACGCCGCCGGTCCACGCCGGGAAGCCGATGCCCATGATGGAGCCGATGTTGGCGTCGGCCACCGAGGTGAGCACGCCCTCCTCCAGCAGCCGGACGGTGTCCAGCGCCTCCGAGAACAGCATCCGCTCCTGCATGTCCTCGAACGCGATGGTGTGTCCCGGCCTGGTGAAGTGTTCGCGCAGCCCCGGCCACAGCCCGGCCCGCCTGCCGTCCACGTAGTCGTAGAAGCCGGCGCCGCCGCTGCGGCCGGTACGGCCGAACTCGTCGACCATCCGGTCCACCACGGCCTCGGACGGGTGCGCCGTCCAGGTGCCGCCGGCCGCCTCGACGGCCTCCTTGGTCTCCTTGCGGATCTTGCGCGGCAGGGTCAGCGTGAGCTCGTCCATCAGGTTCAGCACCTTGGCCGGGTAGCCGGCCTGCGCCGCGGCCTGCTCCACGGAGGCGGGGTCGACGCCCTCGCCGACCATGGCCACGCCCTCGTTGATGAAGTGGCCGATGACGCGGGAGGTGAAGAAGCCGCGCGAGTCGTTGACCACGATCGGGGTCTTGCGGATCTGGCGCACCAGGTCGAAGGCGCGGGCCAGCGCCTCGTCGCCGGTGCGCGCCCCCTTGATGATCTCCACCAGCGGCATCTTGTCGACCGGCGAGAAGAAGTGCAGGCCGATGAAGTCGGCCTGGCGCTCGACGCCCTCGGCGAGCTCCGTGATCGGCAGGGTGGAGGTGTTGGAGCACAGCAGCGCGTCCGGGGCGACGACGTCCTGGACCTCCTGGAACACCTTGTGCTTGAGGGCGGTGTCCTCGAAGACGGCCTCGATCACCGCGTCGCAGCCCGCCAGGTCCTGGACGTCCGCGGTCGGGGTGATCAGGGCGAGCAGGGCGTCGGCCTTCTCCTGGGTGGTCCGGCCGCGGGAGACGGCCTTCGCGCAGAGCTTCTCCGAGTAGGCCTTGCCCTTGGCGGCGGCCTCGGCGGAGACGTCCTTGAGGACGACCTCGATGCCCGCCCTGGCGCAGGAGTAGGCGATGCCCGCGCCCATCATGCCCGCGCCGAGCACGGCCACCTTGGTGACCGTGCGCGGCGCGACGCCCTGCGGACGGTTGGCGCCGGAGTTGACGGCCTGCAGGTCGAAGAAGAACGCCTGGGTCATGTTCTTGGCGGTCTGCCCGGCCGCCAGCTCGGCGAAGTACCGGGACTCGACGATCTGCGCGGTCTCGAAGTCCACCTGGGACCCCTCGACCGCGGCGGCCAGGATGGCGCGCGGGGCGGGATAGGGGGCGCCGGCCGTCTGCTTGCGCAGGTTGGCCGCGAACGCCGGGAGGCTCGCGGCGAACTTCGGGTTCGACGGCGTGCCGCCGGGGATGCGGTAGCCCGGGGCGTCCCAGGGCTGCGCGGACTCGGGGTGCGCGTCGATGAAGGCGCGGGCCCGGGCGATCATCTCCTCGGGCGTGTCCACCACCTCGTCCACCAGGCCGTTCTCCAGCGCCCGGCGCGGGCTGTACTGGGTGCCCTGCAGCAGCACCTTCAGCAGGGCGTCGGTGATGCCCAGCTTGCGCACGGTGCGGACCACGCCGCCGCCGCCCGGCAGCAGGCCCAGCGTCACCTCGGGCAGGCCGATCTTCGAGCCCGGGGCGTCGAGCGCGACCCGGTGGTGGCAGCTCAGGGCGATCTCGTAGCCGCCGCCCAGCGCCGCGCCGTTGATCGCCGCGACGACCGGCTTGCCGAGGGTCTCGATGCGGCGCAGGTCGCGCTTCATCTCCAGGCCGCCCTCGTAGAGGTCGTGGGCGGTCTCGGGCGTCACCTTGATCAGTTCACGCAGGTCGCCGCCGGCGAAGAAGGTCTTCTTGGCGGAGGTGACGACGACGCCGCGCACGGAGTCCTTCTCGGCCTCCAGGCGGTCGGCGACGGCGCGCAGGGCGACGCGGAACGCCTGGTTCATCGTGTTGGCGGACCGGCCGGGGGCGTCCAGGACCAGCGTGACGACGCCGGTCTCGTCCTGCTCCCAGCGGATGGCGGTGCTCTCGGTCATGACGGGGTCTCCGTTGAGGTCTCGGGTGTCGTGGGGCCGCTGGGGAGGATCAGAGTCGCTCGACGACGGTGGCGATGCCCATGCCGCCGCCGACGCACAGGGTGGCCAGGCCGTAGCGCTTGTCCTGGCGCTCCAGTTCGTCGATCAGCGTGCCGAGGATCATCGCGCCGGTGGCGCCCAGCGGGTGGCCCATGGCGATGGCCCCGCCGTTGACGTTGACCTTGTCCAGGGAGAGCCCCATGTCCTTGACGTAGCGCAGCACCACGGAGGCGAAGGCCTCGTTGATCTCGACCAGGTCGATGTCGTCGACGGTCAGTCCCGCCTTGGCGAGCGCCTTGCGGGAGGCGGGGGCGGGGCCGGTGAGCATGATGGTGGGCTCGGAACCGGAGACCGCCGCGGAGACGATCCGGGCGCGCGGGGTCAGGCCGTAGCGCTCGCCGGTCTCCTTGTTGCCGATGGCGACCAGGGCGGCGCCGTCGACGATGCCGGAGGAGTTGCCCGCGTGGTGGACGTGATCGATCCTCTCGACCCAGTGGTACTTCTGCAGGGCCACGGCGTCGAAGCCGCCCATGTCGCCGATGCCCGCGAAGGACGGGTTGAGCCTGGCGAGGGAGTCGGCGGTGGTGCCGGGGCGCATGTGCTCGTCGTGGTCCAGGACGGTGAAGCCGTTGCGGTCCTTCACCGGGACCACGGAGCGCTTGAAGCGGCCCTCCTTCCAGGCGGTGGCGGCCCGCTCCTGGGAGAGCGCCGCGTACTCGTCGACGTCCCGGCGGGAGAAGCCCTCGAGGGTGGCGATCAGGTCGGCGCTGATGCCCTGCGGGACGAAGTCCGTCTCCAGGCTGGTCATCGGGTCCATCGCCCACGCGCCGCCGTCCGAGCCCAGCGGGATGCGGGACATCGACTCCACGCCGCCCGCCAGGACCATGTCCTCCCAGCCCGAACGGACCTTCATGGCGGCCATGTTGACCGCCTCGAGTCCCGACGCGCAGAAGCGGTTCTCCTGGACGCCGGCCACCGTGTCCGGCAGTCCGGCCGCGATCGCGGCGATCCGGGCGATGTCGGAGCCCTGGTCGCCGATCGGGCTGACCACGCCGAGGACGACGTCGTCGATCGCCGCCGGGTCCAGGCCGGGGAAGCGGCCGCGGATCTCGCGGATCAGCCCCACGACGAGGTCGATCGGCTTGGTGCCGTGCAGGGCCCCGTTGGCCTTGCCGCGCCCGCGGGGGGTGCGGATCGCGTCGTACACGTACGCTTCGGTGCTCACTGGTCAGCCTTTCGCAGGGATGCGGAGTGGTCGTCGTCGGGTGCGGGGGCGCCGTCGAGGCCGGGGGTCTCCCCCAGGAGGGCGGGCAGGTTCCAGTCCCGCGCCACCTCCTCGGCTCCCGCGCCGGACCGCGCGGGTCCGGTCCGCACGCTCGTGGGGGTGGCGGAGAAGCGCGGGGCGGGCGCCGGCTGGACGATGCCGGAGTGCTCGACGAAGGTCGAGCGGGCGGCGAGGTGCGGGTGGTGCGGGGCCTCGCGCAGCGAGAGCACCGGCGCCACGCAGGCGTCGGAGGCCTCGAAGACGGCGGCCCACTCGTCGCGGCCACGGGTGGCGAAGCGCGCGGCGACGGCCTCCCGCAGGGCGGGCCAGCGGGCCAGGTCGAGATGGGCGTCCAGGTACTCGGGCAGGCCCAGCAGGTCCAGGAACTCGGCGTAGAACCGCGGCTCCAGGGACCCGACCGCGATGTGGCGGCCGTCGGCGCAGGCGTACACGCCGTAGTAGGGGCAGCCGCCGTCGAGCAGGTTGGCGCCCCGCCGGTCCTGCCACTGGCCGGCCGCCAGCATGCCGTGGATCAGCGTCGACAGATGGGCCGCGCCGTCGACGATCGCCGCGTCGACCACCTGCCCCACGCCGGTGGCGCGGGCGTGGTGCAGGGCGGCCAGGACGCCGGTCACCAGGTAGAGCGAGCCGCCCGCGAAGTCGCCCAGCAGGTTCACCGGGACGACCGGGGGCCGGCCGGCCTCGCCGATCATGCCGAGGACGCCGGTGGGCGCCAGGTAGGCGATGTCGTGCCCGGCCCGGTCGGCCAGCGGGCCGTCCTGGCCCCAGCCGGTCATCCGGCCGTAGACCAGGCGCGGATTGCGGGCGCGGCACGCCTCGGGGCCGACACCGAGGCGCTCGGCCACACCGGGGCGGTAGCCCTCGATCAGGATGTCGGCGCGCCCGGCCAGACCGAGGACGCGCTCCACGCCCTCGGGCGACTTCAGGTCCAGCACCACCGACCGCTTGTTGCGGTTGGTGACGTCGTACCGCGGGTCGGGGGCGACGGCGATCCCGCCGGGCCGGTCGACCCGGACCACGTCGGCGCCCAGGTCGCCCAGCAGCATGGCGGCGAACGGGCCGGGGCCGATGCCCGCGAGCTCCAGCACGCGCACACCGTCCAACGGACCTCGCCGCTCGTCCGTCCCGGGGCCGTCTCCCGGGTCCCGCGGCGCCTTCGCCACCGTCATCGCAGCCCCCATCGTCCGCGGCACGGCCTGGGCGTGCCCGCATGTGACACCACTGATGTCACACCGGTGATGCTACGAAGGCGCGGGGGCGCGCACAAGAGCTGGGCAAGCAAGCGCTCAGTCGGTTGGGGGCGCGTCGCGGTCGCCCCGTAGGCCCACCGTCGCGGCCGGAGGCCGACCGGAGACCGCCTGGAGGCCGGCCGGATCCTCAGCCGGCCAGCGCCTCCTTCAGTGCCGCGCGGCAGAGGGCGTCGGCGTGCCGGGTGGTCTCGGGCAGGCGGTACCGCGGGGTCAGCGCCAAGGCGTGCCCGCACGCGTTCTCCAGGGAGACCCGGTGGCCCGCCGAGACGAAGACCGGTTTCACGGTCTCCCGGGTGCGCAGCGCGCGGCCGACCTCCTCCTCACCGAGCAGTAGCGGCGTGTGGTCGCCGCGGGCGGGGCCGGGCGGGCTCGCGGCGAACACGAACGGATTCTTGGCGACGCCGACGGTGGCCAGCCCGGTGAGCACCCCCACGTGGCAGGCGAGGCCGAAGCGGCGGGGATGGGCGAGGCCGTAGCCGTCGCACACCACCAGCCCGGGCGGCCCGGGCAGGGCCCGGAGGGCGGCCAGCACCGCGGGCACCTCGCGGAAGGCCAGGAGCCCGGGAACGTACGGGAAGGCCACCGGGCCGACGGCGACGGCCCGGCCGGTCACCGCGAGGGTGGCCGCGTCCAGCGTGACGGCGGCGGCGGCCACCACACCGCGGGCGTCGTCGTAGGCGACGTCCACGCCGGTGACCGGCCCGGTGCCCGGAGCAGGGCCCGGCTCGTCGAGGACCAGCCGCTCCCGCAGCTCGTCCTGGACGGCCAGGGCGGCCGCCTCGGTGGTGGGCCAGTCCTCGGGCACGCGCGCGGTCGCCGCCGTGACGGTCTGGATGTCGTTCACGGCGGAAGAGACTACGGCCCCCGGCGGACCGGAGGGCTCACGGCCCCGCCGGGACCGCCGCGGTCACTTGCCGAGGGCTTCCTGCAACTGCCGCTTGTTCATGTCCGACCGGCCGTGGATGTTCTTCTTCCTGGCCTCCTGGTAGAGCTGGTCGTACGTCGGCCCCTGGGAGCCGCCGCCGGAGCGCTGCCCGCCGCGGCTGCCCGAGGACCTGTCCTGTGTGGAGGTGCGGCTCGCGGTCCTCGACTCGCCGGAACGGGCGCGCTCCTTGTTCACGGTGCGCGCCGCGATCTCCTTCGCCCGGCCGGTCGACGCGCCGCGCGACTTCTCGCTGTCCTTGATGTGCTCGTACTGCCGTTCCCTCTTCGGGCTGGAACCACGGGGCATGGTCTGCCACTCCTCCATGTCGGGAATGCCGGAGCTGCACGGTTACCCATGTTCCGTACGGTCATGGGAGGCCGCCAGGCGGCGGCGGCCGAACGGCGCGGCCGTCCGCGCATGGGACGGCGGATGCGGGGGACGAGTCCTGGAGATGCCGTGGGGGAATGGTGCCGGGGGGATTCGGTCGGGTGACGCAGGTCACGCTGCGGGGGTGTACGGATCCGCGCGGTCCGGCCTCTGTTCCAGTACGCGGGTCCGACCGGCCCGGCGTTCGGCCAGCCGACTACTAGGGGGAGCAGACGTTTGTCCACCGTCATCGAGCACCCGGTTCAGGCCCGTCTCGTCGCCGCGGCACCGCGGATGACGGTGATCCCGTCGACCTTGCACTACGACACCGCCGATCCCTTCGCGGTGCGGATGACCTTCCCGGGCCCGGCCACCCTCGAGGGGGTCGAGGTGTGCTGGACGTTCGCCCGGGAGCTGCTGACCGAGGGGCTGCGCCTCCCGCACGGCGTGGGGGACGTGCGGGTGCTGCCCTACGAGGACGGCCGCACGGCACTGGAGTTCCACTCCCCGGAGGGGGCGGCCGTGGTGCACGTCGCGACCGACGAGGTGCGCCGGTTCCTCGCCGCCACCGCCGCCCTGGTGCCGTTCGGCTGCGAGCACCTGCACCTCGACCTGGACCAGGACCTGGCCCAGCTGATGCGGGACGTCCTCTGAGGGGGCGGCGGGCCCGCGGGGCGGGGCCGCCGGGCAATCCACTCGCCTCCGCGGGAGCCGGCGGGTAACCTGGCGGTGGTTCTGTTGCCGTCGATCGGAGAAGGACGTTGCTCGTCTGAGGTCATGAGACACCGCGTCGCACCCCCTCCCGGGGCTGCCGCGTCGCGTGTGCGACCTCGGACGTCTGAGCCGTCCTCCGCCGCCGCAGGGCCGATCCTCTCCACTTCCCGGCCTCGGCACGGTGTCTCGACACGCGATCACCCGACCGCATCCCACCACCGCGAGGCCTCGTGTCCACCACCACCGCCCCTTCCGTCACCGCCGCGTCCCTGTCGTTCTCCTGGCCGGACGGCACGCCCGTCCTGGAGGACCTCGACGTCTCCTTCCCCGCGGGCCGCACCGGGCTCGTGGGCGTCAACGGCGCCGGCAAGTCCACCCTGCTCAAGCTGATCGCCGGGGAGCTCACCCCCACCGGCGGTTTCGTCCGGGTGACCGGCGAGATCGGTCACCTCCCGCAGAACGTCACCCTCGACACCTCCCTCCGCGTCGACCAGGCACTGGGCATCGACGCCCGGCGCGCCGCCCTGCACGCCATCGAGTCCGGGGACGCCGCGGAGGAGCACTTCGAGACGGTCGGCGACGATTGGGACGTCGAGGAGCGCGCGCTGGCCACCCTCGGCGAACTCGGCCTGGGCCACCTCGGCCTCGACCGCACCGTCGGCGAACTCTCCGGCGGCGAGTCGGTGCTGCTGCGGCTCACCGCGCTGCTGCTGCGCCGCCCCGACGTCCTGCTGCTGGACGAACCCACCAACAACCTGGACGTCTTCGCGCGCCGCCGGCTGTACGACACGGTGGCCCGCTGGAGCGGCGGTTCCCGGATCCTGATCATGGTCAGCCACGACCGCGAACTCCTGGAGCTCGCCGACCGCATCGCCGACCTCCGCTCCGGGGAGGTCGCCTGGTACGGCGGCAACCTCTCCGACTACCAGGCCGCCCTGGCCGCGGAGCAGGAGGCGGCGGAGCGCACGGTGCGCTCGGCCGAGGCGGACGTGCGCCGCCAGAAGCGGGAACTGGCCGACGCCCAGGTGAAGCTGGCCAAGCGCAAGAAGTACGGCCAGAAGATGTCCGAGCAGAAGCGCGAGCCCAAGATCGTGATGGGCCTGCGGAAGAACGCCGCCGAACAGTCGGCGGGCAAGCACCGGGCGATCCACCAGGAACGCCTCGCCGAGGCGCGGGAGCGGCTGGACGAGGCGGAGCTCGCGCTGCGCGAGGACGACGAGATCCGCGTCGACCTGCCCGCCACCGCGGTGCCGCCCGGCCGGACCGTGCTGACCCTGGAGAAGCTCCGGCCGGTCCACGGGGCGCGGCTGGAGGGCGTGTTCGAGGTGCGCGGGCCGGAGCGGGTCGCCCTGGTGGGCCGCAACGGTTCCGGCAAGACCACGCTGCTGCGCACCCTGGCCGGGGAACTGGCCGCGGTGGAGGGCGAGGGCCGCGTGCACGTCCCGGCGCGCTTCCTGCCGCAGCGGCTGGACATCCTCGACGACCGGCTGTCGGTCGCCGAGAACGTGTCGCGCTTCGCGCCGGGCGCCACCGCCAACCAGGTCCGCGCCCGCCTGGCGCGGTTCCTGTTCCGCGGGGCCCGGGCGGACCAGCCGGCCGGGACGCTCTCCGGCGGCGAGCGGTTCCGGGCGGCGCTGGCCGCGCTGCTGCTGGCCGAGCCCGCGCCGCAGCTGCTGATGCTCGACGAGCCCACCAACAACCTGGACATGGCGAGCGTGCGGCAGCTGACCCGCGCCCTGGAGGCCCACCAGGGAGCGCTGCTGGTGGCCAGTCACGACCTGCCGTTCCTGGACTCCATCGGCATCACCCGCTGGCTGCTGGCCGACGGGGACCTCACCGAGATCACCCGCGAGGAACTCGACCGGCTCTGACCGGAAGGCCCGCCGCGGGGCGGCGACCACGGCTCGGTTCGTCCCCGGTCGCCGCCCCGCGGTAACGATCGCGGTCGCGTGCCGCCCGCCCCCGCGACGGCCGGGCGCGCGTAACGGTGGCGGTCGCGTGCCGCCCGCCCCGCGACGGCCGGGCACCCGCCCCCGCCCGTCCCACGACGGCCCGGGGGCGCGTGCCGCCGGTGCCGCGACGGGATGGACGGGACGGGCGCGGGCCCGTGCCGCGGTGGGCGGGCGCGGGGTGCTCAGCCCGCCAGGGCCGCCGCCTCCCGGGCGCAGCCCCAGGCCACGGTGACGCCCGCGCCCCCGTGGCCGTAGTTGTGCACCAGTGCCCGACCGCCGGGCCGTTCCTCCCGCTCCAGCCGTACCGCGGGCCGCGCGGGCCGCAGCCCCACCCGGTGCTCCAGCACCCGGGCCCCCGCTATCTCCGGCCGCACCGCCGCGCACCGGGCCACGATCGCCTCGGCCACCGCCGGATCCGGCTCGGTGGACCACGCGCCCACCTCCGCCGTCCCGCCCAGCAGCAGCCGACCGGGCTGCGGCAGGAAGTACGTGGACCCGGCGCTGTCGTCGGCGACCGAGGTCAGCCAGGTGTCCACCCCCGGGTTCTCCACCACGACCAGTTGCCCCCGTACCGGGTGCACCGACGCGTCCGGCACCAGTTCCCGCGCGCCGAGCCCGGTCGCGTTGACCACCACCGGAGCCTCGGCGACCGCCTCGTCCAGCGAGGTGACCTCCCGCTGCTCGACCACGCCCCCCGCGGCGAGGAAACGTTCCCGCAGCCAGGGCAGGTGGACCCGCATGTCGATCAGCGGCACCCGTGCCCACAGACCGCCGCCGGGGCACTCCTCGGGCGTCGCCGTGCGCATCCCCGGCACCCGGGCCGCCCACGGGCCGAGTCCGTCGAGGGAGGCCCCGCCGTGCACCCCCGGCACCATCCGCACGCCGGTCTCCCCGGCCCGGGCGGCCAGCGCGGCGTACACCTCGTACGAGGCGAGCGACCACTCGCCGACCCGCTCCTCCGGCTCGATCCGGTAGGGCCACCACAGCCCTCCCGCCACCTCCGAGGTGGTCCGCTCGGCCGGTTCGCGCGCCCACATCCGCACCCGGCGTCCGCGCTCGGCCAGCACCACGGCCGTGGTCAGGCCGATGACACCGCCGCCGACGACGATCACTTCACAGGGTCGAGACCGTTCCATGCGCGGACCGTAACGGAATGCCCGGGACCGGGAACAGAGCGCCCGCCCTGTGGGAATACTCGCACCATGGCTGCCGAGCACGGGACCTACGCGTCCTTCGCCCTGGCCCCGGCGACCCGCGCGGGCGCGGTCCTCGCGGGCGGGGCACAGGTCACCCACCGGGACTTCACCGACTTCGTGGTCGACGGGCAGCCCCTGCTGTTCCGGCTCGCCGACCTGGACGCGGTCTCACCCCTCGCGTCCGACGTCCCGCCCGCGATCTTCGCCGAGCAGGTGCGGGCGCTGCTGCTCGAGGCGCCGGCCCCGCTGCCCGGCGGCCGCTACCTGATCTACGGCTGCCCCGAGTGCGCGGACCTGGCCTGCGGGGCGGTCACCGCGGTGATCGAGCGGGCGGGCGAGGACGACTACGTCTGGCGGGACTTCGCCTGGCAGACCGGCGACCGGCCCGATCTGCGGCTCAACGGCTACCACGGCCTCGGTCCGTTCCGCTTCGGCGGCGCCGAGTACCGCAGGGCGCTGACCGACCTGCTGGACCGCGCCGACGGCACGCGGGCGGAGGGCCGCCGGGTGCTGCTGATCGGCGCGCGGGCTGCCGTGCTCAACAAGCTGGCCGCCGCGCTGCGTTCCATCGGCATAGGCGCCGACATCACCGACGACCCGTCCGAGGTGCCGCCCGAGGAACTGCGCGCCTACGCGGTCGTGGCGTTCGGCCGGGCGGTGGCCGAGGACCGGCGCGAGGAGGTCCGCGCCGCGTTCCGCGCGGCGGGGGCCGAGGTGGCGTACGTCAGCGGCCTGGCCCCGGTGATACCGCTGCTGGTCGCGCAGACCGAGGAGGCGCTGGACCGGCGCCCGGAGGGCGGGCGCCGGATCGCCGGACTGCGGGCCACCGGGCGGGAGGCGGTGGTCGAGGTCAGCTCCGACTGCCGCGTGGGCCTCACCGTGTACCGGCTGGACCGGCTCCACCGGACCCACGAGCACATCGCGTTCGACGGAGTGCTGCCCTCCGGCAGCCACCGCCTCCCGCTGGACGGCAAGGCCGTGAAGGGCGACGCCTTCCTGGTCGCCCGCACCTCCGGAGAGGTGCGGGTGGCCGCCGTACCGCGGTGACGCCGGGCACCCCCGGTCGGCCGTGGGAGGCCCGGCGTCAGCGCGCGGCGGGTCAGAGCAGGCCGGCCCGGCGCAGCGCGTCGGCCATGGCCCCGTCGGCGGGCGGCTGGGACCGGCGGCCGTCACCGCCGCCGCCCCGGCCCTCCTTGGGGCGGCGCTGCTGCGGCGGGCGCCCGCCGCGCTGCTGCCGCTCGCCCCGGGCGGGACGCTCGGCCGTCTTCTCGTCCTCCAGCCGCAGGGTCAGCGAGATCCGCTTGCGCGGGATGTCGACGTCCAGCACCTTCACCTTGACGATGTCGCCCGGCTTCACCACGTCCCGCGGGTCCTTGACGAAGGTGCGCGACATCGCCGAGACGTGCACCAGGCCGTCCTGGTGCACGCCGACGTCCACGAAGGCGCCGAAGGCGGCCACGTTGGTGACCACGCCCTCCAGGATCATCCCCGGCTCCAGGTCGGAGATCTTCTCGACGCCCTCCCTGAAGCCGGCGGTCCGGAACGCCGGCCGCGGGTCGCGCCCCGGCTTCTCCAGCTCCTTGAGGATGTCGGTCACGGTCGGCAGCCCGAACGTGTCGTCCACGAACTGCTCGGGACGCAGCGAGCGCAGGACCGAGGTGTTCCCGATCAGCGAGGCCACCTCCTGCCCGCTGTCCTTCACCATCCGGCGCACCACCGGGTACGCCTCGGGGTGCACGCTGGAGGCGTCCAGCGGGTCGTCGCCGCCGCGGATCCGCAGGAAGCCCGCGCACTGCTCGTACGCCTTGGGACCCAGCCGGGCCACCTTCTTCAGCGCGGCGCGCGAGCGGAACGGCCCGTTCTCGTCACGGTGGCGGACGATGTTCTCCGCCAGCGAGGAGGAGATGCCGGAGACCTTCGCCAGCAGCGGGGTCGAGGCGGTGTTCACGTCCACGCCCACGCCGTTCACGCAGTCCTCGACCACGGCGTCCAGCGAGCGGGACAGCTTCACCTCGGACAGGTCGTGCTGGTACTGGCCGACGCCGATCGAGCGGGGGTCGATCTTCACCAGTTCGGCCAGCGGGTCCTGCAGCCTGCGGGCGATCGAGACCGCGCCGCGCAGCGACACGTCCAGCTCCGGCAGTTCCTGGGAGGCGAAGGCGGAGGCCGAGTACACGGAGGCGCCCGCCTCGGAGACCATCACCTTGGTGAGGTTCAGCTCGGGGTGGCGGGAGATCAGCTCGCCGGCCAGCTTGTCCGTCTCCCGCGACGCCGTGCCGTTGCCGATCGCGATCAGCTCGACGGCGTGCTGCTTCGCCAGCCGGGCCAGCTTGGCGACCGCCTCGTCCCACCGGTTGGCGGGCACGTGCGGGTGGATCACGTCCGTGGCGACGACCTTGCCGGTCGCGTCCACCACCGCCACCTTGACGCCGGTGCGGTAGCCGGGGTCCAGCCCCAGGGTGGCGCGGGTGCCGGCCGGGGCGGCCAGCAGCAGGTCGCGCAGGTTGGCGGCGAACACCCGCACGGCCTCGTCCTCCGCGCCGGTGCGCAGCCGCAGGCGCAGGTCGATGCCGAGGTGGACCAGGATCCGCGTCCGCCAGGCCCAGCGGACGGTGTCCTTCAGCCACTTGTCTCCCGGGCGGCCGCGGTCGGCGACGCCGAAGCGGTGGGCGACGATCCCCTCGTAGGAGGAGGGGCCCTCCACCGGCTCCTCCGGCTCCAGGGCGAGATCGAGGACCTCCTCCTTCTCGCCGCGCAGCAGCGCCAGCACCCGGTGCGACGGCAGTTCGGCGAACGGCTCGGAGAAGTCGAAGTAGTCGGCGAACTTGGCGCCCGCCTCCTCCTTGCCCTCGCGGACCCGGGAGACCAGCCGGCCCCGCGTCCACATCCGTTCGCGCAGCTCGCCGATCAGGTCGGCGTCCTCGGAGAACCGCTCGGCGAGGATGGCCCGCGCGCCGTCCAGGGCGGCCTGGGCGTCGGGCACGCCCCGGTCCGCGTCGGCGAACTCCGCCGCGACGGCCGAGGGCTCCGCCGACGGGTCCGCCAGCAGCCGGTCGGCCAGCGGCTCGAGCCCCGCCTCGCGGGCGATCTGCGCCTTGGTGCGCCGCTTCGGCTTGAACGGGAGGTAGATGTCCTCCAGGCGCGCCTTGGTCTCCGCCTCCCGGATCCGGGCCTCCAGCCCGGGGGTGAGCTTGCCCTGCTCGCGCACCGACTCCAGGACCGCCGTGCGGCGCTCCTCCAGCTCCCGCAGGTACCGCAGCCGCTCCTCGAGGGTGCGCAGCTGGGCGTCGTCGAGCCCGCCGGTCGCCTCCTTGCGGTAGCGGGCGACGAAGGGCACCGTCGACCCGCCGTCCAGGAGGTCCACGGCGGCCTGCACCTGCCGTTCCCGTACGCCGAGTTCCTCGGCGATCCTGCCTTCGATGGACGCTGCCAGGGGTGTCGTCACGTTCCCGTACCGCCTTCTGAAGCCTCGAGGTTCCGCGGCAATTCTGGCAGGTCGCGCCGACGACAGGGGGTCAGGGCATGCGCAACGCGCGGGGGCCCGGCCGTCGGGCCGGGCCCCCGCGCGTATCGACGGGTTGGTGCGGTCAGGCGCGACGACCGCGGGCGGTGGAGGAGGCGCCGCCGAACAGCCGGGCCACGGCCCGGAAGGGCAGCGTCACCACGGTGGCGATCGCGCCGGCGATCTGGCGCAGGACGTCCGCTACAGCTCGGAACACGGTTGGTCACCTTTCCTCGGAGCCCCGGCCGGAGGTCCCGCGCCGGGGACCCTACAGGTAACCGGCCCCGCCGCGGACATGCGTGATTCCTCCCGGAACGGTTCCGGGACCCGGCGGACCACCGCGCTCGGGGCCGGTCGGGGGACCGGTCGGGGGACCGGTCGAGAGGCCGGTCGAGAGGTCGGTCGAGAGGCCGGTCGGGGGGACCGGTCGGCGGCCGGTCAGCGCGGCCAGGTGAACTCCGGGCTGCGGCGCTCCAGGAAGGCGTCGACGCCCTCGTCGAGGTCGCGGCTCGCCCGCGCGGCGGCTGCCCAGTGGGCGTCCCGGTCGGTGCGTCCGTCGGCGAACTCCTTCGCCGCGGCCTGGGTCAGCCGCGAGCGGGAGACCAGGGTCCGGGTGAACGCGGCGACCCGGGCGTCGAGCGCGCCGGCCGGCAGCAGTTCGTCCACCAGGCCGGTCCGCAACGCCCGCTCGCCGCTGATCAGCTCGCCCGAGAACAGCAGGTACTTCGCGCCCGAGGGGCCCACCAGCGACACCAGACGCCGGGTCGAGGAGGACGGGTAGACGATCCCCAGCTTGGCCGGGGTCACGCCGAAGAGGGCGCCCTCCTCCGCGAAGCGCAGGTCGCAGGCGGCGGCGAGCTGGGTGCCGCCGCCCACGCAGTGGCCGCGGACCGCCGCCAGCGTCGGCTTGGGGAACGAGGCCAGCGCCTCCTCCGCCTCCACCGCGAGCCGCCGCGTCGCCTCCGAGGAGTCGCGCAGCCCGGAGATGTCGGCGCCCGCGCAGAAGGTGGCGCCCTCACCGGTCAGTACCAGGGCCCGTACCGCGTCGTCCGCGGCCAGTGCCTCCAGCACGGGCGGCAGGGCCCGCCACATCGCGTTGGTCATGGCGTTGCGCCGGGCGGGGTGGCTGATCACGACGGTGGCGACGCCGTCGGCGACGCGGTGCGACAGATGGGGCTGCATGCGGCGGATGGTACCGGCGGCCTGGGTACCCGACGGCACGACGGGTGTCAGGACGGCTGTCACGACGGGTGTCACGACGGCCCCACGGCGAGCGAGGAGACCCCGATGAGCAGGTTCAGGGCGAAGGACGAGCGGACGCGCTTCAGCCGCGGCTTCGGCTGGCTGGCCGCGCTCGGGGTCGTGCTGGTGATCGCCGGCGTGGTCGGGCTGCTCTACACCGGGCTGGCGACGCTCACCAGCATGCTGCTGTTCGGCTGGCTGCTCCTGGTCGGCGGAGTGGTCGGGCTGATGCACGCCGTGCAGGCGCGCGGCACCGGCTTCTTCTGGCTGGGCACGGTGGTCGCCGCGCTGAACATCGCGGCCGGCGCGGTGATCCTGGTGCGGCCGGAGGCGGCCGCCGTCTCCCTGACCCTCTTCGCGGCCCTTCTCTTCCTCACCGGCGGCGTCTTCCGGGTGGTGGGCAGCCTGGTGGTGCGCGGACCGCAGTTCGGCTGGACCCTGGTGCAGGGCGTCTTCGGCCTGCTGCTGGGCATCCTGGTGCTGAACGCCTGGCCCAGCGACAGCCGCTACGCGCTGGGCACCTTCTTCTCGCTGGCCCTGCTCTTCGACGGACTCGGCCTGATCGCCACCGGCTTCGGCGGCCGCAACGTGGTCGGGATGGTGACCGAGGCGCAGAGCGCGGGCCGCGGCCCCGGGGGCGACGCCTCCTCGGCGGGCCGCCCGGGCACGGAGCGGAACGCCGCGACCGGTCACCGGACGGCCGCCGGGGACGCCGCCGAGCACGAGGACCGCGGGCGAGGAGGGGACGTTCCGCCCCATTAAGCGGAAGAGTTCGCGAAGCCGCCGCCATGCCTGCAGGAACGGTCCGGCAAGTGCCATCGTCGTTCATTGGTGATCAAAAATGGTCGATTGTCGACGTCTTGTGGTCAGTGTCCGGGCGGTGACCTGCCGTTTCCCACACTCGGACGTGTGGTGACAGTGACAGTCGAGCACGAGGGCGGGGGCCGGACGATGGAGGACCGAGGGCGCGGAGACGATCCGGGCCCCCAGGGGCCCGGGGGAGCGGTCGCGCTCCCCGGCGCGCATGCGTCCTACGAAGGGGTGTGGCGGTTCACCGCCCCCGCGGTGGACGCCTCGGTGCCGCAGGCGCGGCGGGCCGTCCGGGACCTGCTCCTTCGCCAGGGGGTGCCGGCCGACGAGGACGTGGTCGACGGCCTGCTGCTGATCGTCTCGGAGCTCGTCACCAACGCCGTCCGCCACGCCGCCCTGCTGTCGCCCGTGCTGGCGGTGGAGGTCGCGGTGGGCCCGGAGTGGATCCGGGTGTCGGTGGAGGACAACCACCCCTACCGGCCCACCGCGCTGATCGCGGACACCGGACAGACCGGCGGGCGGGGCCTGCTGCTGGTCCGCGAGACGGCACGCGAGTTCGGCGGCGCCTGCGAGGTGGAGCACACCTCCACGGGCGGCAAGATCATCTGGGTGGCGCTGCCGCTGCGCCCGGCCCGGCCGTACTGAGACCGCCGGGCCGCCGGGCCCGCCCTACCAGCCGGCCGACGGGCCGGTCAGCTCGCGGATCGCCGGCCGGGCCGCGTCCAGCACGGTCATGAACCACGCCGAGAACGGGTCGGCCGCGTGCCGCTTCTCCAGCTCCTCCGGCGTGACGAAGACGATGTCGCCGACCTCCTCCGGGTCCGGCCCGGGCGTGCCCGTCACCAGGCCGACGAAGAGGTGGTTGAACTCCTGCTCCACCAGCCCCGAGGCCGGGTCCGGGTGGTTGTACCGCACCGTGCCCGCCTCGGCGAGCAGCGCGGGGGAGACCCCGAGCTCCTCGAAGGTGCGCCGGGCGGCGGCGGCGAAGGGCGCCTCGCCCGGGTAGGGGTGGCCGCAGCAGGTGTTGGACCACACACCGGGGGAGTGGTACTTGCCGAGCGCCCGCTGCTGGAGCAGGAGCCGCCCGCGGGAGTCGAAGAGGAAGACGGAGAACGCGCGGTGCAGCAGACCGGGCGCCTGGTGGGCCGTGAGTTTCTCCTCGGTGCCGATGGTCACGCCCTGCTCGTCGACCAGCTCCAGGAGGATGGTCGTGTCCGTCGTCGTGTTCACAGGTGTGCTCGGCATGCCCCTAGTCTGCCGTACCGGAACGGGTGGCGCGGGCGGGGCGCGTCCTTGCGGGGACACCGGGGGCGCCGGACCGCCGGGGCGCCCCCTGTCGGAGCCCGACTAATGGCAGAGCCCCGCCTCGTGCGCCGCGTGCCCGGCCGGTTCCAGCTGGAAGGTGCAGTGGGCCACGTCGAAGTGGGAGCCCAGGCACGACTGCAGGTCGCGCAGCATCCGCTCGTGCCCCCGCCCCTCCAGGACCTCCGCGCCGACCACCACGTGCGCCGAGAGGACCGGCAGCCCGGAGGTGATCGTCCACACGTGCAGGTCGTGCACCTCGTCGACGCCCGGCAGGGCCAGCAGGTGCGCCCGCACCTCGGCCAGGTCGACGTCGCGCGGAGCCGCCTCCAGCAGAACCTCCACCGTCTCGCGCAGCAGCCGCCAGGCGCGCGGCACGATCATCAGGGCGATCACCAGGGAGGCGACCGGGTCCGCCGCCGCCCAGCCGGTGAGCAGCACCACGGCCGCCGAGACCAGCACCGCCACGGACCCCAGGGCGTCCGCCGCGACCTCCAGGAAGGCGCCCCGCACGTTCAGGCTCTCCCGCCGGCCGCCCATCAGCAGCAGCAGCGAGACCAGGTTGGCGACCAGTCCCACGGCGCCGAAGAGCAGCGTCAGGCCGCCCTCCACCTCGGCCGGCTCCAGGAGACGGCCGACCGCCTCGATCACCACGTAACCGCCCACCCCGAACAGCAGCAGGCAGTTCGCCAGCGCCGCCAGGATCTCCGCCCGGGCGAAGCCGAAGGTGCGGTGGCCGCTCGCCGGACGCCCTGCGAAACGGACCGCGAGGAGCGCCATGCCCAGCCCCAGCGCGTCGGTCGCCATGTGCGCGGCGTCGGCGACCAGGGCCAGCGAGCCGGCCAGCAGCCCGCCGGTGATCTCCGAGACGGTCACCAGCGACGTGATCGCCAGCGCCGCCCGCAGCCGGCCGCGGTACGCCGCCGTCACCGTGCCCCCGGCGCCCGCGCCCTGGCCGTGGTGGTGCCCGTGCTGATGTCCCGACCCCATGGGAACCGCCCCTCCGTGATCGCCGCCGCCCTCAGTGAACTACGTCCCGCGGTCAGGGGCAACGTGGTGCTGAACACCGTTGTCATATCCTCTGACCTGCGCAAACGATGCGCAGGTCACCGGCCGGAAGGCGGGCGGTGATCGTGGGGGCCCGACGATCCGATAACCTCTGCCGACACGCACCGGCCCCTCGCCGGGCAGGCCACCACGCAACGTCGCCGGCGCCCAGGCGCGCCGCATCCCAGGGAGTGAGTTCGGTTGCCGACCGCCATCGTCACCGGTCCGCCGGTCCCCGGATCCTCCCTGGCGGACGATCTCGGGGCCCTCGGCTTCGAGGTGCGGCACGCCGCCGACGTGGGTGGGACGGAGGCGCTGCTCGCCTCCGTCCCGGGCGACCGGCGCGTCGCCCTCGTCGACGCCCGGTTCATGGGCCACCTGCACGCCCTGCGCCTCGGTCTCACCGACCCGCGGTTCCCGGCCTCCGCGATCCCCGGCGCCGTCTCGGTCAAGCCCGAGGCGCGCATCGCGCTCACCCGCGCGATCGCCCGGGCCAGCTCCGCGGCCGTGGACGCCGGAGGCGCGGCCGCCGCGGACGGCGGCACGCTGGCGGACCGGCTGGCCGCCGCCCTCGAGGCGGACGGCGAGCAGGTGCACCGGCCCGAACTGGGCAGCCTGGTCGCGGCCGTCCCCGGCGACCCGCAGAACCGTCAGGCGACCCGCGAGGCCCTCGCGGCCGTCGACGAGGAGGCCGTCCGGCTCCGCTCGGCGGTGAAGGCCCGCGACGGCTTCGTCACCACCTTCTTCATCAGCCCCTTCTCCAAGTACGTCGCCCGCTGGTGCGCCCGCCGCGGTCTGACCCCCAACCAGGTCACCACCGCCTCGCTGCTCACCGCGCTGATCGCCGCGGCCTGCGCGGCCACCGGGACCCGCGGCGGCTTCGTCGCGGCCGGCGTCCTGCTGATCGCCTCGTTCGTGCTGGACTGCGCCGACGGGCAGCTGGCCCGCTACACGCTCCAGTACTCCACGCTGGGCGCCTGGCTGGACGCCACCTTCGACCGCGCCAAGGAGTACGCCTACTACGCGGGCCTGGCGCTGGGCGCCGCCCGCGGCGGGGACGACGTGTGGGCGCTGGCCCTGGGCGCGATGATCCTCCAGACCTGCCGGCACGTCGTCGACTTCTCGTTCAACGAGGCCAATCACGACGCCGCCGCGAACACCAGCCCCACCGCGGCCCTCTCCGACCGCCTGGACAACCTCGGCTGGACGGTGTGGCTGCGCCGCATGATCGTCCTGCCCATCGGCGAGCGCTGGGCGATGATCGCCGTGCTCACCGCGGTGACCACCCCGCGGATCACCTTCGTCGTCCTGCTGATCGGCTGCGCCTTCGCCGCCTGCTACACCACCGCCGGCCGGCTGCTGCGCTCGCTCACCCGCAAGGCGCGCCGTACCGACCGCGCCGCCCGGGCCCTCGCCGACCTCGCCGACACCGGCCCCCTCGCCGAGACCGCGGCCCGGTTCACCCGGCGTCTCGTCCCGTCCGGAGCCGCCCCGTTCGCCGCCGCCGCGGGCGCCCTGCTCGTGGTGATCCTCGCCGCACTCTTCGGCGCCTCCTGGATCACCGTCGCCGGCGCGGCGGGTTACGCCCTGCTCTCCGGCGCGGCGGTCGCCCGCCCCCTCAAGGGCGCGCTGGACTGGCTCGTTCCCCCCTTCTTCCGCGCCGCCGAGTATGGCGTCGTTCTGCTGCTGGCGGCCGACGCGGAAGTGAACAACGCCCTTCCCGCGGCTTTCGGGCTGGTGGCGGCGGTCGCCTACCATCACTACGACACGGTGTACCGCATCCGCGGGAACGCCGGCGCGCCCCCGCACTGGCTGGTGCGGGCGGCGCTGGGTCACGAGGGCCGCACCCTCGTGGTCGCCGTGCTCGCCGCGCTGCTGACCGCGGCGCAGTTCTCGGTCGCACTCACGGCGCTCGCCGTGGCCGTGGCCGTCCTGGTGCTCGTCGAGAGCATCCGCTATTGGGTGTCCGCCCACCGGGCCGGCGCACCCGCTGTACACGACGAAGGAGAACCCGCATGATCGGCCTCGTGCTGGCGGCAGGCGCCGGACGCCGCCTGCGCCCCTACACGGACACCCTTCCCAAGGCGCTGGTGCCCGTGGGGCCCGAGGGCAACGAGGAGAGCCTGACCGTCCTCGACCTGACCCTCGGCAACTTCGCCGGGATCGGCCTCACCGAGGTGGCGATCATCGTCGGGTACCGCAAGGAGGCCGTCTACGAGCGCCGTGAGGCCCTCGAGGCCAAGTACGGGCTCAAGATCACCCTCATCGACAACGACAAGGCCGAGGAGTGGAACAACGCCTACTCCCTGTGGTGCGGCCGTGACGCCCTCAAGGACGGCGTGATCCTCGCCAACGGCGACACCGTCCACCCGGTCTCCGTCGAGAAGACGCTGCTCGCCGCCCGCGGCGAGGGCAAGAAGATCATCCTGGCCCTCGACACGGTGAAGAACCTCGCCGACGAGGAGATGAAGGTCGTCGTGGACCCCGAGAAGGGTGTCCGCAGGATCACGAAGCTGATGGACCCGGCGGAGGCCACCGGTGAGTACATCGGCGTCACGCTGATCGAGGGCGACGCGGCCGCGGAGCTCGCCGACGCGCTGAAGACGGTCTGGGAGACCGACCCGCAGCAGTTCTACGAGCACGGCTACCAGGAGCTGGTCAACCGCGGCTTCAAGATCGACGTCGCGCCGATCGGCGAGGTCGCGTGGGTGGAGATCGACAACCACGAGGACCTGGCCCGTGGGCGGGAGATCGCGTGCCGCTACTGACGAGGCTCATCCCGTCCCCCGTCGTCGTCGACATCCGGCCGGGCGCCCTCGAGGACCTGGCCGCCGTGCTCGCGGACGAGCGGATCTCGCACTCCGGCCGCCTGGCCGTCGCGGTCAGCGGCGGCTCCGGGGCCGTGCTGCGGGAGCGGCTCGCCCCGTCGCTGCCCGGCGCCACCTGGTACGAGGTCGGCGGCGGCACCCTGGACGACGCGATCCGGCTGGCCGGCGAGATGAAGGCGGACCGCTTCGACGCGGTCGTCGGACTCGGCGGCGGCAAGATCATCGACTGCGCCAAGTTCGCCGCGGCGCGGGTCGGGCTGCCGCTCGTCGCCGTGCCCACCAACCTGGCGCACGACGGCCTGTGCTCGCCGGTCGCGACGCTGGACAACGACGCGGGCCGCGGCTCGTACGGCGTGCCCAACCCGATCGCCGTGGTCATCGACCTCGACATCATCCGGGAGGCCCCGGGCCGCTTCGTGCGCTCCGGCATCGGCGACGCCATCTCCAACATCTCCGCCGTGGCGGACTGGGAGCTGGCCAACCGGGTCAAGGGCGAGAAGATCGACGGTCTGGCCGCCGCCATAGCGCGCCAGGCCGGCGAGGCGGTCCTCCGGCACCCCGGCGGCATCGAGGAGAACGGTTTCCTCCAGGTGCTCGCCGAGGCGCTGGCGCTCAGCGGCATCGCCATGTCGGTCTCCGGCGACTCGCGCCCCTGCTCCGGCGCGTGCCACGAGATCAACCACGCCTTCGACATACTCTTCCCCCGCCGCGCCGCCAGCCACGGCGAGCAGTGCGGTCTGGGCGCGGCCTTCGCCATGCACCTGCGCGGCGCCCACGACGAGGCCGGACAGATGGCCGAGGTGCTGCGCCGGCACGCGCTGCCGGTGCTCGCCGAGGACATCGGCTTCACCGCGGAGGAGTTCGTCAAGGTCGTGGAGTACGCGCCGGAGACCCGTCCCGGCCGCTACACGATCCTCGAGCACCTCGACCTCCGGACCGACGAGATCAAGGACGCGTACGCCGACTATGTCAAGGCCATCGGTAGCTGAACTGCGGCCCGTCGTCCACCCCGAAGGGGTGAAGGACCGGCGCAGCGGTGAGCACTGGGCGGGCCGCCTCTACATGCGGGAGATCTCGCTGAGGGTCGACCGCCACCTGGTGAACACCCGGGTGACGCCCAACCAGCTCACCTACCTGATGGTGGTGGCGGGCGTCCTGGCGGGCGCGGCACTCCTGGTGCCGGGCCTCGCCGGGGCGCTCGTCGGCGCCCTCCTGATCCAGCTGTACCTGTTGCTGGACTGCGTCGACGGGGAGATCGCCCGCTGGCGGAAGCAGACCTCCGTCACCGGCGTCTACCTGGACCGGATCGGCCACTACCTGTCCGAGGCCGCGCTGCTGGTCGGCTTCGGCCTGCGCGGCGCCGACCTGTGGGACGGGGCGGGGAGCCCCGAGTGGCTGTGGGCCTTCCTCGGCACGCTGGCCGCGCTGGGCGCCATCCTCATCAAGGCCGAGACCGACCTGGTCGACGTGGCGCGCAGCCGCAGCGGCCTGGCCGCCGTGAAGGACGAGGCCGCCGCGCCGCGCTCCTCCGGCCTCGCGCTGGCCCGCCGGGCGGCGGCCGCGCTGAAGTTCCACCGGCTGGTCGGAGGCGTCGAGGCGAGCCTGTTCATCCTCGTCGTCGCGATCGCCGACCTGATCGCCGGCGGCGGCCTGTTCTGGACCCGCCTCGGCATCGCCGTGCTGGCAGGCATCGCGATCCTGCAGACCCTGCTGCACCTCGTGTCCATCCTCGCCTCGAGCAGACTGCGGTGAGCGCCCTATGAACGAATCCCTGAAGGACGCCGTGACCGGGACCCAGCCGGACGCAGCCCCCGCCGACGGCCCCCGGCCGACCACGGTGGGAGCGGTCATCATCACCATGGGCAACCGCCCCGCCGAGCTGCGCGCGCTGCTCGACTCGGTGGCCCGCCAGGAGGGCGACCCCGTCCAGGTGGTCGTGGTCGGCAACGGCGCGCCCGTGCCCGAGGTGCCCGAGGGCGTGCGGACGGTGGAGCTGCCCGAGAACCTCGGCATCCCCGGCGGTCGCAACGTGGGCATCGAGGCCTTCGGCCCCGGCGGCACCGACGTCGACGTCCTGCTCTTCCTGGACGACGACGGGCTGCTCGCCCGCACCGACACCGCGGAGCTGTGCCGCCGCGCCTTCGAGGCGGACCCGGAGCTCGGCATCATCAGCTTCCGGATCGCCGACCCCGACACCGGCGTCACCCAGCGCCGCCACGTCCCGCGGCTGCGCGCCTCCGACCCGATGCGCTCCTCCCGGGTCACCACCTTCCTCGGGGGCGCCAACGCGGTGCGCACCGAGGTGCTGGCCCAGGTGGGCGGGCTCCCCGACGAGTTCTTCTACGCGCACGAGGAGACCGACCTGGCCTGGCGCGCCATGGACGCCGGCTGGATGATCGACTACCGGGCCGACATGGTCCTGTACCACCCCACGACGGCGCCCTCCCGGCACGCGGTCTACCACCGCATGGTGGCGCGCAACCGGGTGTGGCTGGCCCGCCGCAACCTGCCCGCCCTGCTCGTCCCGGTCTACCTGGGCGTGTGGATGGCGCTCACCCTGCTGCGCACCCGTTCGGGCTCCGCGCTCAAGGCGTGGTTCGGCGGCTTCAAGGAAGGCTGGACCAGCCCGTGCGGCCCCCGCCGGCCGATGCGGTGGCGTACCGTGTGGCGGCTGACCCGACTGGGCCGGCCCCCGGTCATCTGAGAAGCTCGTCGGAGCGGGACCGGACGGGACCGGGCCGGGGCCGTACCCTCCGCCCCGCCCCCGGCGCCCGCCGTGCCCGTCCACGTCCCCACCCGTGCATCGGCACGTCGGCCCGCCGACACGCCGCATCCACCCGAGACAGCGAGAGTTCGAGCAGTGAGTGAGTCAACGCATGACGGCCCGGTCGCGGTGAGTCCGCGTCCGTCGCCCGACGACGGTCTGACGGCGGCGGAGCTCGCCGCCAAGTACGGCCTGACCGTGAGCGGCGCCCGGCCCCCGATCCCGGCGTACGTGCGTCAGCTGTGGAACCGCCGCCACTTCATCGTCGCCTTCTCCCGGGCCAAGCTGGCCGCCCAGTACAGCCAGGCCAAGCTGGGCCAGCTCTGGCAGGTGGTGACGCCGCTGCTCAACGCGCTGGTCTACTACCTGATCTTCGGGCTCATCCTGAACGCGGGACGCGGCCTGCCCAAGGACGTGTACATCCCGTTCCTGGTGACCGGCGTCTTCGTCTTCACCTTCACCCAGACGTCGGTGATGTCGGGCGTCCGCGCCATCTCGGGCAACCTGGGCCTGGTGCGGGCCCTGCACTTCCCCCGGGCCTCGCTGCCGGTCTCCTTCGCCCTCCAGCAGCTCCAGCAGCTGCTGGTGTCGATGGTGGTGCTGTTCGTGGTGGTGATGATCTTCGGCAGCCGGCCCTCGCTGTCCTGGCTGCTGATCCTCCCCGCGCTGGTGCTCCAGTTCGCGTTCAACACCGGACTGGCGCTGATCATGGCGCGGGCCGGGGCGCACACCCCCGACCTGGCGCAGCTGATGCCGTTCGTCACCCGGACCTGGATGTACGCCTCCGGCGTGATGTTCTCCATCCCGGCGATGCTCGAGGGCAGGCCGCAGTGGATCGCCGACGTGCTCCAGTGGAACCCGGCCGCCGTCTACATGGACCTGATCCGCTTCGCGCTGATCGACGGCTACGGCTCCGAGAACCTGCCGCCGCACGTGTGGGCGGTGGCGCTGGGGTGGGCCGTGGTGATCCTGGCCGGCGGCTTCGTGTACTTCTGGAAGGCCGAGGAGAGGTACGGACGTGGCTGAGCGGAACGAGGAGGCCCGCGTCCCGACGGTGATCGCGGACGAGCTGCACATCGTCTACAAGGTCAACGGCGCGCGGAAGGGCAAGGGCAGCGCCACCGCCGCCCTCTCCCGGATCATGCGCCGGGGCGAGGAGCGGGGGGTGCGCGAGGTGCACGCCGTGCGCGGCGTCTCCTTCGTCTCCTACAAGGGCGAGGCCATCGGCCTGATCGGCTCCAACGGGTCCGGCAAGTCCACCCTGCTGCGCGCCATCGCCGGCCTGCTGCCGGCCGAGCGGGGCAGGGTGTACACCAACGGCCAGCCCTCGCTGCTGGGCGTCAACGCGGCCCTGATGAACGACCTGACCGGCGAGCGCAACGTGATACTCGGCGGCCTGGCCATGGGCATGTCGCGCGAGCAGATCCGGGAGCGCTACCAGGAGATCGTCGACTTCTCCGGCATCAACGAGAAGGGCGACTTCATCAGCCTGCCCATGCGGACCTACTCCTCCGGCATGGCGGCCCGCCTGCGGTTCTCCATCGCCGCGGCCAAGGACCACGACGTGCTGATGATCGACGAGGCGCTGGCCACCGGCGACCGGAAGTTCCAGAAGCGCTCCGAGGCCCGCATCCGCGAACTGCGCCAGCAGGCCGGCACGGTCTTCCTGGTCAGCCACAACAACAAGTCCATCCGCGACACCTGCGACCGCGTGCTCTGGCTGGAGCGCGGCGAGCTGCGGATGGACGGACCCACCGACGAGGTCCTCAAGGAGTACGAGAAGTTCACCGCCAAGTGATCCCGGTGCACCGGCTTCCCGGTGCTCGGGCATCACCGGCACCGCGGCGTCGCGGTGTCACGGCGCGCCGCGCCCGCCTCGCGAGGGTGCGGCGCTCCGCGTTCCGCCCCCGCCCGCGGGGGCCGTGGTGACCGAGGGTGACCCCCCTGCGTGCCGGCCGGGTGGCGCCACGTAGGGTGGGGTGACGCCGCAATCACGGCAAGCGATGACGAATCGGCGTATCCCTCGCACCGACGCGCCTTGCCCTGTGGGCGGCGTGTCCGAAATAGTGCGATTTAGATCCACAGTGTAGAACGGGAGACATGACGGCGATGGCTACGGCAGCTCCCCGGCCCGCAGGATCCGCCGGCACCGTCCAGGGCCGCGCGTGGTGAGGCGCGCGGCGACGCCGCGTCCCGGAGAACAGACCCTCGGCAAGGCGGCGGACGAGAACTTCCCCGTGGCGCCGTTCTTCCTCCCCCGCGCCTGGCGCGACGACCTGATGGCCGTCTACGGCTTCGCCCGTCTGGTCGACGACATCGGCGACGGCGACCTCGCCCCCGGCGGCGAGGACGCCCGTCTCCTGGGCGTCGGCCCCGCGGAGGCCGGTGACCGGATCACCCTGCTCGACGCCCTGGAGGCGGACCTCGGCCGCCTCTTCGACGGCCGGACCGCGCACCACCCGCTGGTCGCCGCCCTGGAGCCCACCGTCCGGCGGGCCGGTCTGACCCCCGAGCCGTTCCTCGGCCTCGTCGCCGCCAACCGGCAGGACCAGCAGATCACCCGGTACGAGACCTGGGACGACCTGCTCGCCTACTGCGAGCTCTCCGCCAACCCGGTCGGCCGCCTGGTCCTCGCCGTCACCGGCACGGCCACCCCCGAACGGATCCGCCGGTCCGACGCGGTGTGCACGGGGCTGCAGATCGTCGAGCACATCCAGGACGTCCGCGAGGACCTGGAGCGGGGACGGATCTACCTGCCCGCCCAGGACATGAAGCGGTTCCACGTCGACGAGACGGCCCTCGCCGCCCCCACCGCCAACGCCTCCGTCCGCGCCCTGATCGCCTTCGAGGCCGACCGTGCCCGGACCCTGCTGGACGAGGGCGTCCCGCTGGTCGCGAGCGTCGGCGGCCGGCTGAGGCTGCTGCTGGCCGGCTTCACCGCCGGAGGCCGGGCGGCCCTGTCCGCCGTCGCCGCGGCCGGGTTCGACGTGCTGCCCGGCCCGCCCAGGCCCGGCAGGGCACGCCTGCTGCGCGAGGCGGGCGTGATCCTGCGAGGAGAAAGGTGATCCCGACCGTGGACCCCCAGCGAGACGTGTCCGCGCCGGTGCTCGCCGCCTACGGCTACTGCGAGACCGTCACCGGCCACCAGGCGCGCAACTTCGCCTACGGCATCCGCCTGCTGCCCGAGGCCAAGCGCCGCGCCATGTCGGCCCTGTACGCCTTCTCCCGGCGGGTCGACGACATCGGCGACGGCGACCTGCCGCCCGAGACCAAGGCGCTGCGCCTGAAGGAGACCCGGGCGCTGCTCGACCGGATCCGCGACGGCCAGGTCGACGAGTACGACACCGACCCGGTGGCCGTCGCCCTGGCGCACGCGGCGGGTGTCTTCCCGATACCGCTGGGAGGGCTGGACGAACTCATCGACGGCGTGGTGATGGACGTCCACGGCGCGACCTACACGACCTGGGACGACCTGGCCGGCTACTGCCGCTGCGTCGCCGGGGCGATCGGCCGGCTCTCGCTCGGCGTGTTCGGCGCCGACCCCGGGGCCCGCGACGTGGAGCGCGCTCCCGAGTACGCCGACACGCTCGGACTCGCGCTGCAGCTCACCAACATCCTCCGCGACCTCCGCGAGGACGCCGAGGGCGGCCGCACCTACCTGCCCGCGGAGGACCTGGAGAAGTTCGGCTGCTCCGCCGGGTTCGCCGGGCCGCTCCCGCCGGCCGGTTCCGACTTCGCCGGGCTGGTCCACTTCGAGGTCCGCCGGGCGCGGGCCCTGTTCACCGAGGGCTACCGGCTGCTGCCCATGCTGGACCGGCGCAGCGGCGCCTGCGTCGCGGCCATGGCCGGGATCTACCGGCGGCTGCTCGACCGCATCGAGCGCGACCCGGAGGCCGTGCTCCGCGGCAGGGTGTCGCTGCCGGGCCGGGAGAAGGCGTACGTCGCCGTGCGCGGCCTCTCCGGTCTGGACGCCCGCACCGTCACCCGGCGTGCGGCCAGGAGGCCTTCCTGATGCGATCTCCGGCCGACAGGAAGGCGGCACGATGACGCGCACCACCACCGCGGGCGCGGCCGTCGTCGTGGGCGGCGGACTGGCCGGCGTCACCGCCGCGCTCTCCCTCGCCGACGCCGGCGTACGGGTGACCCTGCTCGAGGGCAGGCCCCGGCTCGGCGGCCTCGCCTTCTCCTTCCGCCGCGGCGGCCTCACCGTGGACAACGGGCAGCACGTGTACCTGCGCTGCTGCACGGCCTACCGCTGGTTCCTGGAACGCGTCGGCGGCGCCGGACTGGCGCCGCTGCAGGAACGTCTCGACGTGCCCGTCGTCGACGTCGCCCGGCCGGAGGGCCGCCGGCTGGGGCGGCTGCGGCGCGACCGGCTGCCCGTCCCGTTCCACCTCGGCCGCAGCCTCACCGCCTACCCGCACCTGACGCTCGCCGACCGCGCCCGGGTGGGCCGGGCGGCCGCCGCGCTGTACCGCCTCGACCCCGAGGACCCGGCCCTGGACGAACGGGACTTCGGCAGCTGGCTGGCCGCCCACGGGCAGTCGCCGCGCGCCGTGGCGGCGCTGTGGGACCTCATCGGCGTCGCCACCCTGAACGCCCGGGCCGACGACGCGTCGCTGGGGCTGGCCGCCATGGTGCTGCGCACCGGACTGCTCTCGGACGCCGGCGCCGCCGACATCGGCTGGGCCCGCGTCCCGCTCGGCGACCTGCACGACACGCTGGCCCGCCGGGCGCTGGAGACGGCGGGCGTCCGCGTCCGCACCCGCGCCCGGGCCACCGCGCTGACCCGCACCGAGGACGGCCGCTGGCGGATCGCCCTCACCGAGGGCGCGGACGGCGGGGAGACGCTCGACGCGGACGCCGTCGTCCTGGCCGTCCCGCCCCGCGAGACCCACGCCCTGCTGCCCGACGGCGCCCTCGCCGACGCCGGACGCCTCCTGGAGATCGGCCACTCGCCCATTGTCAACGTCCACGTCGTCTACGACCGCAAGGTCCTCGACGCGCCCTTCGTGGCCGGACTGGGCACCCCCGTCCAGTGGGTGTTCGACCGCACCGACGCCTCCGGCCTGGACGAGGGCCAGTACCTGGCGCTGTCCCAGTCCGCCGCCCACGACGACATCGACGCCCCGGTCTCCGCACTGCGCGACCGCTACCTGCCGGAGCTCGCGAAACTGCTGCCCCTCACCCGCGGCGCCCGGGTGCGGGACTTCTTCGTCACCCGGGAACGCACCGCCACCTTCGCCCCCGCCCCCGGCGTGGGGCGGCTGCGGCCCGGCGCGCGGACCAGGCTGCCCGGGCTCGCCCTGGCCGGCGCGTGGACCGCCACCGGATGGCCCGCGACCATGGAGGGCGCCGTCCGCAGCGGTGTCACCGCCGCCGACGCCGCCCTGGCCGCCCTCGGCCGGACCCGCACCGCCCACCACGGATTCGACCCCGCCCCCGCGCCCGCCGGAACCCTGCCGGGCGCCGCCCTGTGAGCGCCCGCGCCGGCGGCGCCGTGCCCCCCATCCCTGTCACCACACGAGGAGAGACTGTGCCCACTGTGCCCCCGGCCGAGAAGGCTGCCGACGCGGTGGACGTGACCGCGCTGCTGGAGCGCGGCCGGACGCTGGCCACACCGGTGCTCAGGGCCGCCGTGGAGCGCCTCGCGGCGCCCATGGACACCGTCGCCGCCTACCACTTCGGCTGGATCGACGCCGCGGGCAACCCGGCCGCCGGCGACGGCGGCAAGGCCGTGCGCCCCGCGCTCGCGGTGATGTCCGCCGAGGCCGCGGGCGCCGCCCCCGCGGTGGGCGTCCCCGGCGCGGTCGCCGTGGAACTGGTCCACAACTTCTCCCTGCTCCACGACGACCTGATGGACGGCGACGAGCAGCGCCGCCACCGCGACACCGTCTGGAAGGTGCACGGCCCCGCCCAGGCCATCCTGGTCGGCGACGCCCTGTTCGCCCTCGCCAACGAGGTCCTGCTGGAACTCGGCACGGTCGAGGCCGGCCGCGCCGCCCGACGGCTCACCGCCGCCAGCCGGGCCCTGATCGACGGCCAGGCCCAGGACATCTCCTACGAGCACCGCGAGCGGGTCACCGTGGACGAGTGCCTGGAGATGGAGGGCAACAAGACCGGCGCCCTGCTCGCCTGCGCCTGCTCCATCGGCGCGGTCCTCGGCGGCGCCGACGACCGCACGGCCGACGCCCTCGAGCGGTACGGCTACCACCTCGGCCTCGCCTTCCAGGCCGTCGACGACCTGCTCGGCATCTGGGGCGACCCGGAGTCCACCGGCAAGCAGACCTGGAGCGACCTGCGCCAGCGCAAGAAGTCCCTCCCGGTCGTCGCCGCCCTCGCCGCGGGCGGTCCCGCCTCCGAGAAGCTCGCGGACATCCTCGCCGCCGACGCCAAGACCGCCGACGTCCGCGACGGCGGCCCGGAGGACTTCTCCGAGGAGGAGTTCGCCGCCCGCGCCGCCCTCATCGAGGAGGCCGGCGGCCGCGCCTGGACCTCCGACGAGGCCCGCCGCCAGCACGCCGTCGCCCTCCAGGCACTCGACGAGGTGCACATGCCCACCCGGGTGCGGGAACAGTTCGTGGCGCTCGCCGACTTCGTGGTGGTTCGCACGAGATGATCCCGGAAGGTCCGAGCATCGTGTAGTCGCCGGCGGCTTACCGAGGAGCCGGCCGACGGCGGACCCGCAGCAGAGACGTCACTGCAGGAAGGGGAAGCCATGACCGCGACAACCGACGGAAGCACCGGCGCGCTGCCCAGCCGCGCCGACCCGCCGGCCGGAACCGGAACGGTTCCGGCCGGACCCGCCGCCCGTCCCCCCGAGGACGGCGCGGCCGGCCCACGGGAGGCCGCCGCCCTCGCCGCCCGGCGCGCCACCGAGTTCCTGCTGGCCACCCAGGACGCGGAGGGCTGGTGGAAGGGCGACCTGGAGACCAACGTCACCATGGACGCCGAGGACCTGCTGCTGCGCCAGTTCCTCGGCATCCTCGACGAGGACACCGCCCGGGCCGCCGCCCTGCACGTCCGCGGACAGCAGCGCGAGGACGGCACCTGGGCCACCTTCCACGGC
This sequence comes from Streptomyces sp. NPDC047130, assembly GCF_040643475.1. Classification (NCBI taxonomy): domain Bacteria; kingdom Bacillati; phylum Actinomycetota; class Actinomycetes; order Kitasatosporales; family Streptomycetaceae; genus Streptomyces; species Streptomyces sp. NPDC047130. The sequence continues at coordinate 60,418 of NZ_JBEYUK010000012.1, forward strand.
GGCCCCGGCGACCTCTCCACCACCGTGGAGGCCTACGTCGCCCTCCGCCTCGCCGGGGACGCGCCGGACGACCCCCACATGGCGCGCGCCGCGGCCTGGATCCGCGAACGGGGCGGCATCGCCGCCACCCGGGTCTTCACCCGCATCTGGCTCGCCCTCTTCGGCTGGTGGCGCTGGCAGGACCTGCCGGAACTGCCCCCAGAAATGATCTTCCTGCCGAAGTGGTTCCCGCTCAACATCTACGACTTCGGCTGCTGGGCCCGCCAGACCGTCGTCCCGCTCACCGTCGTCTCCGCCAAGCGTCCGGTGCGCCCCGCGCCGTTCGGGCTGGACGAACTGCGCGCCGGCCCCGCCGGTCCCCGCCCGCCCGGACGGCGCGCGCCCGCCGCCGGCTGGGACGCCGCCTTCCAGCGCCTCGACGACGCGCTGCGCCGCTACCGGAAGGTCGCCCCGCGCCCGCTGCGCCGCGCCGCCGTGCACGCCGCCGCCCGCTGGATCGTCGAACGCCAGGAGAACGACGGCTGCTGGGGCGGCATCCAGCCCCCGCACGTCTACTCCCTCATCGCCCTCCACCTCGTCGGCTACGACCTCGGCCACCCCGTCATGCGGGCCGGCATCGAGGCCCTGGACCGGTTCGCGGTCCGGCGGGCGGACGGTTCCCGGATGGTCGAGGCCTGCCAGTCGCCCGTCTGGGACACCTGCCTCGCCGTCATCGCCCTCGCCGACGCCGGACTGCCCGCCGACCACCCGCAGTTGGTGAGGGCGGCCGACTGGATGCTCGGGGAGCAGGTCGTGCGGCCCGGTGACTGGTCCGTCCGCAGGCCCGAACTGCCGCCGGGCGGCTGGGCGTTCGAGTTCCACAACGACAACTACCCGGACATGGACGACACCGCCGAGGTGGTCCTCGCGCTGCGCCGGGTCCGGCACCACGACCCGGAGCGGGTGGAGCACGCCGTCGCCCGCGGGGTCCGCTGGAACCTCGGCATGCAGTCCGCCGGCGGCGGCTGGGGCGCCTTCGACGTCGACAACACCACCGTGCTGCCCAACAAGCTCCCGTTCTGCGACTTCGGCGAGGTCGTCGACCCGCCGTCCGCGGACGTGACCGCCCACGTGGTGGAGATGCTCGCCGTCGAGGGGTACGCCGACGACCCCCGCACCCTGCGCGGCGTCGACTGGCTGCTGCGCGAGCAGGAACCCGACGGCAGCTGGTTCGGCCGCTGGGGCGTCAACTACGTCTACGGCACCGGCTCCGTGGTGCCCGCCCTGATCGCCGCAGGGCTGCCCGCGGGACACCCCGCGATCCGCCGGGCCGTCGCCTGGCTGCGCGACGTGCAGAACGCCGACGGCGGCTGGGGCGAGGACCTGCGCTCCTACCCCGAGCCCGGCCGGTGGGCGGGCCGCGGCGACTCCACCGCCTCGCAGACCGGCTGGGCGCTGATGGCGCTGCTGGCCGCGGGGGAGCGGGAGTCCGACGCCGTCGCACGGGGCGTCGCCTGGCTGGCCGCCACCCAGCGCGAGGACGGCACCTGGGACGAACCGCAGTTCACCGGCACCGGCTTCCCGTGGGACTTCTCCATCAACTACCACCTCTACCGGCAGGTGTTCCCGCTCACCGCCCTCGGCCGGTACCTGCACGGGGAATCCTTCGCCGCGAAGGCCCGCTGATGAGCACCACCGGCGCCCGGGGACCGTCCGCCCCGGGGCCGTCCGCCCCGGGGCCGTCCGGCCCAGGACCCGCCGCCCCGGGGCCCGCCGCCCCGGCCCCGCTGCTGGTCGCCTGCGCGCTCGGCATCGAGCAGTTCGCCCTGCGCGCCGGCGCCCGCGCCACGGGCCGGGGCGGCGGGCCCGCCGGACCCGTCACCGTCCTGCGCACCGGCATGGGCGGCGCCGCGGCCCGGCGCTCCGTCACCGGCGTCCTCGGCGGGGACGGGCTGCGCGAGGCGGCCGTGCTCGCCACCGGCTTCTGCGCCGGGCTCACCCCCGGCATGCGCCCCGGCGACCTCGTCGTCGCCGAGGAGACCCGCGACCCGCACGGCCGCGTCGCGTGCGCCGGGACGGAGACGCTGGTCAAGGAACTCACCCGGATCCTGCCCGGGCACACCGTCCACACCGGCGTCCTCACCGGGACCGACCACGTGGTCCGCGGCGCGGAACGCTCCGCGCTGCGGGCCCAGGGAGCCGTCGCCGCCGACATGGAGTCCGCCGCCACGCTGCTCGCCGCCGTCCGCGCCGGAGCCCGCCCGGTTGCCGCCGTCCGGGTGGTCGTGGACACTCCGGAGCACGAACTTGTACGAATCGGGACACTTCAGGGTGGAATAACGGCGTTCCATGTCCTTCGCCGGGTACTCCCCGCGTTCTTCGAATGGCACCGTTCCCTGCCGCCCCCCAGGAGGTGAGCCCAGATGGCCATGCCGCTGCGCCAGTCCGTCACGGTCGCTACATATCTGGCCCGACAGAAACTTCGCCGCCGCGACAGGTTCCCGCTCATCGTGGAACTGGAGCCGCTCTTCGCCTGCAACCTCAAGTGCGAGGGATGCGGCAAGATCCAGCACCCCGCCGGGATCCTCAAACAGCGCATGCCGGTGGCCCAGGCCGTCGGCGCGGTCGTCGAGTCCGGCGCGCCGATGGTGTCCATCGCCGGCGGCGAGCCGCTGATGCACCCGCAGATCGACGAGATCGTCCGCCAGCTCGTCGCCCGCCGCAAGTACGTCTTCCTGTGCACCAACGCCGTGCTGCTGCGCAAGAAGCTGGACCTCTTCGAGCCCTCCCGCTACTTCGCCTTCGCCGTGCACATCGACGGCCTCCGCGAGCGGCACGACGCCTCCGTCGCCAAGGAGGGCGTCTTCGACGAGGCGGTGGCGGCGGTCCGCGAGGCCAAGGCGCGCGGCTTCCGGGTCACCACCAACTCGACCTTCTTCAACACCGACACCCCGCAGACCGTCGTCGAGGTCCTCGACTACCTCAACGACGACCTCCAGGTGGACGAGATGATGATCTCGCCCGCCTACGCCTACGAGAAGGCGCCCGACCAGGAGCACTTCCTCGGCGTCGAGCAGACCCGCGAGCTCTTCCGCAAGGCGTTCTCCGGCGGCAACCGCCGGCGCTGGAGGCTCAACCACTCGCCGCTGTTCCTGGACTTCCTGGAGGGCCGGGCCGACTTCGACTGCACCGCCTGGGCCATCCCCAACTACTCCCTCTTCGGCTGGCAGCGCCCCTGCTACCTGATGAGCGACGGCTACGTCCCCACCTACCGCGAGCTGGTCGAGGACACCGACTGGGAGAAGTACGGCCGCGGCAAGGACCCGCGCTGCGCCAACTGCATGGCGCACTGCGGATACGAGCCCACCGCCGTGCTCGCCACCATGGGGTCCCTCAAGGAGTCCCTGCGCGCCCTGCGGGACACGGTGGCCACCAACAGGGCCAACCGGCCGCAGGCGGCGGAGCCGGCCGCGGTCACCGCCGCGGAACCGCGGCCGTGACCGGTTTCGACCTCGCCGCCCTGCTCGCCGAACGGTCCGGCGAGCGGTACGCCCTGCACGAGCGCCACCTCAACCACCAGCTCCCCCGGATGCTCCGCACCCTCGGCTTCGACAAGGTGTACGAACGGGCCGAGGGCGCCTACTTCTGGGACGCCGAGGGCAACGACTACCTGGACATGCTGGCCGGCTTCGGGGTGATGGGCCTCGGCCGCCACCACCCGGTCGTCCGCAAGGCGCTCCACGACGTCCTCGACGCCCGGCTCGCCGACCTCACCCGCTTCGACTGCCCGCCGCTGCCGGGGCTCCTCGCCGAGCGGCTGCTCGCCCACAGCCCGCACCTGGAGCGCGTCTTCTTCTGCAACAGCGGCACCGAGGCGGTGGAGACCGCCCTGAAGTTCGCCCGGCGGGCCACCGGGCGGGCGCGGATCCTGCACTGCGACCACTCCTTCCACGGCCTGACCACCGGCTCCCTGTCGGTCAACGGCGAGGCGGGCTTCCGGGACGGCTTCGGCCCCCTGCTGCCCGACACCGCCGTGCCGCTGGGCGACCTCGGGGCGCTGGAGCGGGAGCTGGCCCGGGGCGACGTGGCCGCGCTGATCGTCGAGCCCGTCCAGGGCAAGGGCGTGCACGAGGCGCCGCCGGGCTACCTGCCCGCCGCCCAGGACCTGCTGCGGCGGCACAAGGCGCTGCTGATCGCCGACGAGGTGCAGACCGGCCTCGGGCGCACCGGCGACTTCTACGCCCACCAGCACGAGGAGGGCGTGGAACCGGACCTGGTGTGCGTGGCGAAGGCGCTCTCCGGCGGCTACGTGCCGGTCGGGGCGACGCTCGGGAAGGAGTGGATCTTCCGGAAGGTGTACTCCTCCATGGACCGGGTGCTGGTCCACTCCGCCAGCTTCGGTTCCAACGCCCAGGCGATGGCGGCGGGGCTCGCGGTGCTGTCGGTGATCGAGCACGACCAGGTCGTCGCCGGGGCGAGGGCGACCGGAGAGATGCTGCGGTCCCGGCTGGAGGCGCTCACCGAGCGGTACGAGCTGCTCGCCGACGTGCGGGGGAGGGGGCTGATGATCGGCATCGAGTTCGGCCGGCCCCGGTCGCTCAAGCTGCGCGGCCGGTGGGCGATGCTGCAGGCCGCGCGGAAGGGGCTCTTCGCGCAGATGGTCGTCGGTCCGCTGCTGCGGCGGCACCGGATCCTCACGCAGGTCTCCGGCGACCACCTCGAGGTGATCAAGCTGATCCCGCCGCTGATCATCGGGGAGCGCGAGGTCGAGCGGTTCGTGACGGCGTTCACGGCCGTGATGGACGACGCGCACGAGGGCGGGCTGGTGTGGGACTTCGGCCGCCACCTGATGCGGCAGGCGGTCGCCAACCGGTGACCACGGGACGCCCCGCCCGCAGGGGAGGGGCTCCCGGAGGCGGCAGGGCGTCACCGACGCGCCGCCGGGGCGGTGCGCCGACCCGGCGGTTTGCCTCTGGGGCAAGGAATTTGCCTGCCGGGTAAACCCGTGGCTGAATGGTGGTATGTCCGCAGCGACTCCCGGTGCCCCGGGAGACCTTCCCAGCGTAGCTCCGACGCTCCGTGCGCTCCGCCACCGCTCGGGTCTGACCCTCGAGGCCGCGGCCCGTGCCGCGGACCTCTCCCCGGCCCACCTCTCCCGCCTGGAGACGGGGCACCGGCAGCCCTCCCTCCCCGTGCTCCTCGGCCTCGCCCGGGTGTACGGCACCACCGTCTCCGAGCTGCTCGGCGAGACCGCCCCGGACCGCGAGTCGGTGGTCCGGGGCGCCGACGCCCTGGAGACCCGTGCCGGCGGGTGGAGCTACTGGCCGGCGGGGGCGCCGGGCCGCGCCATGCAGGCCCTGCGGGTCCGCATCCCGCACCGCGGCGGCCCGCAGGACCAGGTGGTCCGCGTCCATCCCGGCGAGGAGTGGCTGCACGTCCTCACCGGGCGGCTCCGCCTGCACCTGGGGGACACGTCCCACCTGCTGGGGCCGGGTGACAGCGCCCACTTCGACTCGCTGACCCCGCACCGCCTGGCCGCCGAGAGCTCCGACGGCGCCGGGCTCCTGTTCGTCCACACCCTGTTGCAGAGCCCCACGGCCGCGCTGTGCCTCGGACCCGAGGCGACCGCGGGCCACCCGACCCCGTCCGGAGGGACGTCGTGAAGAACATCGAGGACAAGCTCCCCCGCGCCCTGTGGATCCGCCTCTTCGTCTACATCGTGGCGGGCCACCTCTTCGCCGGCTTCATCTGGCTGCTCTTCGAGGCGGGCGCCCGCGCCAACTGAGCGGGGGAGGGGCGGGGCGGCCGGGCCCGCCCCTCCGCGCGGTCAGTCGAGCAGCCGCTCGCGCAGCCGCGCCCGCAGCTCCGGCGTGACCCCGAGACCCTCCGTGAGGTAGGCGTCGACGCCGCCCCAGGTCTCCTCGATGGTCTCGAAGGCCGCCCCCAGGTACTCCTGCCGGGCGTCGAACAGCGGGCTCAGCAGTTCGGTGATCTCCGGCGTGTACGGGTCCGAGGACTCGCCGCCCCGGTGCAGCTTGTAGCGCCGGTGCTTGGCCCCCGACTTCAGGTAGTCCTCCGTGACGGCGTCCCGCTCCACGCCCACGGCCAGCAGCGTGATCGCGATCGACAGGCCCGCCCGGTCCTTGCCGGCCGAGCAGTGCATCAGCGCCGGCATGCTGTCCTCGGCGAGGGAGCGCAGCACCCGGGAGTGCTCGTCGGTACGGGTGAGGATGGTCGCCCGGTAGGAGGCGATCATGCGCTGCTCCGCCCGGCCGTCGCCCAGCAGGGGGCGCAGCTCGTCGACGCCGCCGCGGCGGACCCGCTTCCAGAACTCGGCGCCGTCGGCGGGGTCGGACAGCGGCAGCCGGACCTCGCGGACCCCCGGCAGCGTGACGTCGGGGCCCTCCAGGCGCCGGTCGGCGTCGTTGCGGAAGTCGAAGACCGTGTGCAGGTTCAGGGAGGCGAGGAACGCGGCGTCCTCGGCGGTGGCGCTCGCCAGGTGGCCGCTGCGGAACAGCACGCCGTTCCTCACCTTGCGGCCGTCCGTGGTGGGCATGCCGCCCACATCCCGGAAGTTCCGCACTCCGGCGAGCTGGGGCTCGGTCGACGGGACCTGCTGCGTCACGGGTGGCTCCTCCCACTTGGCCCCGTCGGCCGCGGCAACCGACGGGTGCGTCCTGACGATACGACACGGCTCCGCGGGACCAGGAGGGTGCCGTCGCCCGGACGTCGCGCGAACCGGTGGGTGCAAAAGTCGCATCACGGACATAACGCACCAAGGAGTACTTGTCCGCTTATGGGTCAACTTGCCCCGAGGAGGCGGAGTGTGGGCGGACCGGCGCGTGAGCAGCCTCATACCGGTGACCGAGCGTCGTCGGGGTCCGAGGTGCAACTCCCGTGCCCGCGGCGGGAGATGTGGTCCCCGTGGCGACTCTGTGTGACCGTTTTGCCCTCAAGCGATCACAAAGAATGCACGTTCGTGGAAATCCCGCGCTTGTCCGCTTGCGTGCCGGTCGCATACGTTCACGATCCGATCCGGGCGGACGCCGAATCCTGCCGCCGACCGGATCCCTCACACTCACCCGAGTAACCCGAGTACGGCAGGAGCGGGGGACCCACAGGTACGCGCCTGTTCCGGTCTCCGGAACGGGCTAGGGGTAAAGCCGCGCCCAGCGCGGCCGGGCATCTCCAGCCCGCACCCGACAGCTCACCTCGCAGGCGACGGAGAGGACAACGTCATGCCCGCGAAGCGTCACAAGCACCGCCGTCCCACCGGCGTCCAGCGCCTCACCCGCTCCATCGCCGTCGCCGGCACCGGCGCCGTGGCCCTCGGCCTGCCCCTGTTCGGCGCCACCGGCGCCCACGCCGCCGCCCCGGAGCAGGCCGCCCAGAGCCTGCCGGTCGCCGCGAAGAAGACGGCCGCCGAGACCTACACGGTCAAGAAGGGCGACTCGCTGTCGAAGATCGCGGAGAAGAAGAAGGTCTCCGGCGGCTGGAAGCAGCTGTACAAGATCAACCGTGACGTGGTCGGCGACAACCCCCGCCTGATCAAGCCCGGCACCAAGCTGGAGCTCGGCAAGAAGGCCGCCACCCAGCCCGCCAAGGCCAAGGCCGCCGCCCCCGGGACCGCCGCGCCGAAGACGACCGTCGCCGACGCCGCGAACGCCGCCGGCTACACCGCCCCCGCGGACGCCGCCCTCGGCACCGCCTACCGCACCGCGGGCAGCATGTGGTCCAGCGGCTACCACACCGGCGTCGACTTCGCGCTGCCCACCGGCACCCCGCTGAAGTCCGTCGCCGCCGGAACCGTGGTCTCCGCCGGCAACGGCGGCGCCTACGGCAACCAGGTCGTCATCCAGCACCAGGACGGCATGTACTCCCAGTACGCCCACCTGTCGCAGCTGTCCGTCTCCGCCGGACAGACCGTGACCGTCGGCCAGCAGATCGGCCTGTCCGGCGCCACCGGCAACGTCACCGGCCCGCACCTGCACTTCGAGATCCGCACCTCGCCCGACTACGGCTCCGACGTGGACCCGGTCGAGTACCTCCGCTCGCACGGCGTCAGCCTGGGCTGACCCCCCGAGGGCCTCGCGGTTGCGCGCGAACGAGGGCCGTGCCCCCCCGACCGGGGGGCACGGCCCTCGCCGCGTCCCGGCGAGGACGCCCGACGGTCCGCGTCCGGCCCCTGTCGCAACGGCCCACGTTTATTCCGCTGTTGGGAAAGAGTTGACGAGTGGCCTATCTCACCGCCCGTCAACCCCTCCCTACGGTCGCGTAGCTCACATCCGAAGGTGGAGGATGCCTCGATGTGGCAGACGATTCGAAGAATGACAGCAGAACAGTGATGGGGTCGATCGGGTCGTACGTGGCCGTCGGGGACAGCTTCACCGAGGGCGTCGGTGATCCCGGACCGGACGGGACGTTCGTCGGCTGGGCCGACCGCCTCGCGGTGCTCCTCGCCGACCTCCGTCCGGAGGGCGAGTTCGACTACACCAACCTCGCCGTGCGCGGGAAGCTGCTCGACCAGGTCATGGCCGACCAGATCCCCCAGGTCCGCGGGCTCGCCCCCGACCTGGTGTCCATCTGCGCCGGAGGCAACGACATCCTGCGCCCCGGCACCGACCCCGACGAGGTCGCCGAGCGCTTCGAGAAGGCCGTCGCCGAACTCGCCTCGGCGGCCGGCACCGTCCTGGTCGCGACCGGCTTCGACACCCGCGGCGTCCCGGTGCTCAGGCACCTCCGAGGCAAGATCGCCACGTACAACGGGCACGTCCGGGCCATCGCCGACCGCTACGACTGCCGGGTCCTCGACCTGTGGTCGCTGCGCAGCGTCCAGGACCGCCGCGCCTGGGACAGCGACCGGCTGCACCTCTCCGCCGAGGGGCACACCCGGGTCGCCCTCCGCGCCGGCCAGGTCCTCGGCCTCGACGTCCCCGCCGACCCCGAGCAGCCCTGGCCGCCGCTGCCCCAGCGGGGCGTCCTGGAGGTCCGCCTCGACGACGTGCACTGGGCGCGCGAGCACCTGGTGCCGTGGATCGGGCGCCGGCTGCGGGGCGAGTCCTCCGGCGACACCGTCGTCGCCAAGGGCGCGCTGGCCCTGGACAACCTCAAGTCCTGGCTGACCCGCGCCGTCTGAGCCGTGGGCTCCCGCCCCCGCCGAGGCCTTCGCCCGGCGGAGGCCCGGCGGAGGCCTCGGCGGGCGGGAGCGGCACGCCGCGCGTGCGTCCGGTCCCGCCCCCGGTCAACGCCGGGCGGCTCCCCGGCGTCCGTAGGAGCATGAGCAGGAACGTGGACACCCGAACAGGCAGCACGGCTGGAGGCCACCCGTGAGCGACACCGGTTCCCTTTCCCGATCCGTCTCCGCCGCCGGCGCGTCCCTGGTGCGCGGCCTGAGCCCGGAGTCCTTCGGAGCGGAGCCCCGGGGCGAGCGGCTGGCCCGCATTCAGGCGTCGCCCCACTTCGCGGACGGCGTCTTCCGCAACCCGGCCGGACCGGTCCGCACCACACCCGCGCCCGCCTCCCGGGGTGAGCTCGCCAAGGGCTTCCTCGACCGCGAGGCCCGCGCCCTGCGCGCCCCGGCACGGCCCGTGCCCCTGCACCCCACCACCCTCGAGGACCTGGCGACGCCGCCCGCCGACGGGCTGCGCGTCACCTGGCTCGGCCACTCCACGGTGCTGACCGAGATCGACGGCCACCGGGTGCTGTTCGACCCCGTCTGGGGGCGGCGCTGCTCCCCGGTCACCTTCGCGGGCCCCCGGCGGCTGCACCCCGCCCCCGTGCCGCTCGCCGCGCTGGGGCCGGTCGACGTCGTGGTCATCTCGCACGACCACTACGACCACCTCGACATGCCCACCATCAAGGCCCTGGCCGGCACCGACACGCTGTTCGCCGTCCCGCTCGGCGTCGGCGCCCACCTCGAGCACTGGGGCGTCCCCGCGGCCCGCCTGCGCGAACTCGACTGGCACGAGTCCACCCGGGTCGGCGGCATCACCCTCACCGCCACCCCGGCCCGCCACTTCTGCGGCCGGGGCCTGCGCAACACCCAGCACACCCTCTGGGCGTCCTGGTGCGTGGCGGGGGACCGGCACCGCGTCTTCCACAGCGGCGACACCGGCTACTTCGAGGGCTTCCGGGACATCGGCGCGGAGCACGGCCCCTTCGACGTCACCATGATCCAGCTCGGCGCGTACTCCGAGCACTGGCCCAAGAACCACACGGACCGTACGCCGCTGCCGGGCGCCTGGCCGGACATCCACATGTCCCCCGCCCAGGGAGTCCAGGCCCACCTCGACCTGCAGGGCGGCAAGCCGGGCGGAGTGATGCTGCCGATCCACTGGGGCACCTTCAACCTGTCCCTGCACCCGTGGGCGGAACCCGCGGAGTGGGCGAGGGACGTCGCCGAGGAGGTCGGCCAGACGATCGCGTTCCCGGTCCCGGGCCAGCCGTTCGAGCCGGGCGGGGAGCTCCCGACGGACCCGTGGTGGCGCGCGGTTTCCGCGCCGATCGCGCGGCCCTGGCGCCGACGGGTGGCGGCACCCGCGGCCGACTTTCCGGCTGGTGTCGAACCAGTCGGGGAACGCTGAACGGCCAGGGCGTCAAGCGAGGTGCTCGCGCAGGAGCCTCGCGACGGCCGAGCGGGCAGGTACCTCGTCGTCCCAGCCATGTGCCCAGTCGAGGGCTGAGCTCCCTCCGGACTCCGGGAGCAGAGGGTCGGCCCCGTGACGCAGAAGCAGCTCGGCCATGAGCCCGTCCGCGTGCGTGGCCGCAGCGGCAAGCGGCGGCACAGGGGCCTCCGTCGTCGGCGTTCTTCGGCCGGGAGCCGTGGGATCAGTCCCGTCCGCGGCGGGCGAGCGCGGTGCGGACCAGGTCGAGGCCTGCCGCCCGCCAGTGCTCACGGTCCGGCATCCGGTCGTGGCGGCGCCAGCGCCAGGCGGAGAACATCGCCCAGTTGACGGCGCGGCACCGGGCGACCAGGTCGGGGTCGGCCCCCGGGTAGTGCGCCGCGACGTCCTCCGGCACGTGCCCGAGGTCGAACTCGACCGGGCCGCGGCAGCAGGTGACGAGGTCGACGAGGAGCGGCCCTCGCGCCGTGTGGAGGAGGTTGCCGCTGTGCGGCTCGCCGTGCAGCAACCGGTCGGCGGACCGGCCGGGGCCGAGCCCGGCGCCGAGTCGGCCGAGTGTGCCGAGGAGCAGGTCCCGGTCGGGGTCGGCCAGGTCGGGGGACCGCTCCGGGTCGCTCACCTCCGCCAGGGCGGCGGCGACCCGGTCGGTGACGTGCGGCACGGCCAGGCCGTCCAGATCCGCCCTCCGCAGGGCGGCGTGGTGCCGTGCGAGGACGTCCGCGTAGGCGGCCGGCGCGATGCCTCCGGCCACCGGTGCGTAGTAGGTCCAGAACGACAGGACGAAGCCGTCGCGGCGGTGGAGCCGGGGCTCGGTCCGAGGGTCGAGGCCGGCCACCGGGGCCTCGGCGTCCGCGAGGCGACGGGCGACCTCCACCTCGAACGCGCCCTCGGCCGCGTTCGCCGACGGCGCGACCCGGACGAGGGTGTCGCAGGGCAGCAGCCGCAGCGCGACCCGGTCGGAGTCGTGGACGACCACCACATCGTCGGCCCGGAGACCCACGGTTCGGGCCGTCGCCCGCGCGGCCTCGACAGCGCGGCGGAGATCTGCCGGCTCCATCCCACCCTCTCTAACGGCGCGGCCCGTCCCCCGTCCGGTGAGCGGCCGGGCCCTCGCACCAGCCTGCCCGAGCGGGCTCCGCCGTACAACCGGATACGGAGGCCGGCGGCGACCGCGCGGCGACCGGTGGCGATACCCGGCGGTGGTGGTCCGGAGGCCCGTCCACCGGGGCTCGCCCGCCGACTCGCCCGCCAGGGCCCGTCCGCTATGGTCGGGGGCATGACGAGTGCCGCCCCACGGGTCACCCAGGACGTCACGGTCGGTTCCCTGCTACGGGGCTGGCGCGAGCGGCGCCGCATCAGCCAACTCGAGCTCGCCCTGCGGGCGGAGAGCTCGGCGCGGCACATCAGCTTCATCGAGACCGGCCGTTCCCGGCCGAGCCAGGAGATGGTGCTGCGGCTCGCCGAGCACCTGGAGGTTCCGGTACGGGAACGCAACTCGCTGCTCATCGCCGCCGGTTACGCCCCGGTCTACACCGAGAGGCCGCTGCACGACCCGGCCATGGCGGCCCTGCGCGACAGCCTGGACCGCGTGCTGGCGGCCTACGAACCCAGCCCGGCGCTCATCCTGGACGGCTCGTACGACGTGGTCGCCGCCAACCGGGGCATCCAGCTCCTGCTGCGCGGCACGCCCGAGCACCTGTTGCGGCCGCCCATGAACGCGCTCCGGCTGAGCCTGCACCCGGAAGGGCTCGCGCCCCGCATCCTCAACCTCCGGGAATGGCGGGCGCACCTGCTGGACCGGCTGGAGCGCCAGATCGCGCTGCGGCCGACGCCCTCGTTGCGGAGGCTGCTCGAAGAGGTCTCCGCCTACCCGGTGCCGGACGACGGGCAGGACGGACGGCAGCCCGCCCCGGACGCCTACGCCTACGCGCTGCCGCTGCGCCTCGAACTGGGCGGGCGGGTCCTGTCGTTCATCTCCACGGTCACCACGTTCAACACGCCCATGGACGTGACCGTCTCCGAGCTGGCGGTGGAGACGTTGCTCCCCGCCGACCCGGAGACGGCGACGGCGCTCCAGGAACTCGCCGGCGGCCACATCTGACCGTCTCGTCCCCGCTCGGCGGTCAGCCTCGGTACCGGCGCAGGGCGGCGAACTGCAGCGCCGCGAAGCCGCCGACGGTCACCGCCTGCAGGAGGATCCAGACCGTGCCGGCCGTGGTGGGGTCGTCCAGCCACAGCGTGAGCGCGAGGACGCTGAGCACGGTCCACCCGGCGTTCGCGTCGATCACCGCCTTCACGGCGGTCACCGGCGGCGTGGGCCGGGTGGCCAGGTAGGCCACCGCCGCGGCGAAGAGGACCAGGAAGACGCCCAGGCCGAACAGCAGCCCGCCGCCCACCCCCAGCAGCTCTCCCAGAGGCCCGGACGCCGCCACGTAGGCGAGCCCGTTGGCGCCGGTCACGGCGGCGTCCAGGGCGAGGAAACGGGTCAGCCAGACGCGGGCGCCCTCCTGCGGGCGGAAGGCGGTGGCGGATGCGGTGGTCGAGGTCATGGCGGGTGATCCCCTCGGAGGTCGTCGACAGTGGCCCTGCGGCCTTGCGGTCCCCACGATCGCGGAGGGGCCTGCGGGCCGTCGATTACCGCCGAGGTAATGAGCGCCGCGGCGCCGGCCGGCGCGCATGCCGTCACGTGACGTCCGTCGGCTGGGCCGGACCGGGCGGCCCTACGTGGTCCTCAGGGAGACCTCACAGTCCAGTGTCTGCGTGAACTGCCTGTCGCCCTGCCGGTAGGTGAACCGGCATTGCCGTGTGTTCCCCTTCGGAGGGGCGACGATCCTCATCTTGGCGACGTAGAAGATGTCGCTCTGCGCACCCGCGGCGACCGGCACCGGATCGTCGATGTGATTCTTCAGCCGCGCGAAATCCGGACCGTGTGCGTCGCCCTCGAGTGCCAGCAGGGGAAGCCCTTCCGTGTCGTTGATGTCGTAGGCGCCGTATTCGAGGATCTCGATGCCGGCCGGCACGTGGAGTACGGACACGTCCGTGATCTCTACGGGCTCGCGGCTGGTGTTCTCCGGGACGGGCAGCGCGAACCACCAGGTCTCGCCCACCTTGACGTGGTCGTTGCCGACGACGCCGCTGGACTGGATCCCCTCCGTGCTCAGCGCCGTGCCGGTGCTCGCCCGTCCCGGGAAAGGGGCGCAGGCGCCGAGCAGCGCGGCGGCGAGGAGCAGTGGAAGCGGCGGCCCGGTGCGAACAGAAGCCGCCCGGCTTTTCCGAGACCGAATCATTCTCTCCCCAGATGTATCTCTGTCGGCGCAGTGCCTGACGCGCGCCGAACAACGGGCGCCGAGCGCTTGTGTGCGGGGGAGTGGCGACTCACCCGCGGGACGGATGCCGCACCTCGGTGTGTGCGGCGACGACAGGGGCACTGAACCCTGGCCGGGGCCGGGGACGTCGCTACGACGGCACCAGCGGCGGCAGTGGTTCGCGGGCCGCGTGCCATGCGGGAGGGAGGGCCGTGACTCCGGTGCGGGCGGCGATGACGCCGCCCGCGATGGCGCAGGTGGTGTCGATGTCGCCGCGTCCGGCTACCGTGACCCACAGGCCCTCCTCCAGGTCGTCGAGGTGTCCCGCCGCGCACCACAGGGCGAACGGGACGGTGTCGGGGCCCGACATGCGGTAACCGGAGCCCAGGACCTCCGCGGCGTGCCGGACCGAGGTGCGCTCCGGCATCCGGGCCGCGATCCGCACGCCCGACCGGACGTCGCTGTCCGGGAGCCGGTCGGCGACCGCCCGCAGGAAGTCAGGCCCGGCCGGTGCGGGTCCGCCCCGGCTGCGGGTCGCCAGCGCCGCGGCGACGGCGACGGCCACCGCTCCGGTGACCGCCTCCGGGTGGTGGTGCGAGACCGCGGCCTGGCGGGCGGCCTGCTCGGCGGTCGCGTCGAGGTCGGCGGCGTGCCAGGCGCCGAGCGGCGCGGCGCGCATGGCGGCGCCGTTGCCCCAGGAGCCCTGGCCGCCGAACTGTCCGGCGACCACGTCCCGCCAGGGCTCGCCCGCCCGGATCCGGCGCAGCACGTCGTGCATCGAGGCTCCGTAGCCGCGGTGCGTGTCCTCGGCGTAGGCGTCCGCGAGGCGCAGGGCCAGGCGGTCCTGGTCGACGATGCCGCCGCCCTCGACGAGCTCCCGGACGAGAACCACCGCCTGGGCGGTGTCGTCGCTCCACCGCCACAACGGCTGCGGGGGCAGCGTGCGTGTCTCCAGGGCCGTGGGGCCCTCCTGGCGCAGGACGGCGAACCAGCGGTCGCCGAAGGCGTCGCCGAACGCGAGCCCGGACAGCGAATCCAGCACGGCGGCGGGGATGTCGATCATCGGCGCAGTATCGCAGCGCGGCGGATCACCCGCACGGCGGTTTCGCCCCCGCCGAGTCCCGGTCCCGGTCCCGGTTCCAGTCCCAGTCCCAGTTCCAGCGCCGGTGCCGGTGCCGGTTCCGGGCGGCCGGGGCGACGGCGACACGCGGACGCGGCCGCCGAGGTGTCCTCGGCGGCCGCTCCGGGGCCGGCCCGGGGAAGGGTGGGCCGGCGGGGTGCGCGGTGTGCGCGTGGCGGGTGTTGCCGGCCGTGTTACTGGCCGTAGGTCTCGAACTCGGCGATGCGCGGGGTCCCCTGCGAGCCGGTGATCTCGAGGGTGATCTTGCTCAGGGAGGTGCGGGGGAAGTCGACGACGCCCGCCGTGGTGCCGGTGGCGAGGACGGCGCCGGTGTCGTGGTTGAGCAGCCGCCAGGACCGCACGGCCCCCACGGCGCCCGCCGCCTCACGGATGTTCACGCGGGACACCGCCGTGGGGGAGCCCCACTTGACGGAGACCGAGCCGGTCGCACCGGCCGGCGACCAGTAGGTGGCCAGGTTGCCGTCCCGGACGTTGCCGTAGCTGGTGCCGTCGGCCTTGCTGGAGCCGTCCGCGCCGGCGCCGAGGCTGAGGTTGGTGCCGGAGGGCTGCGTCGGGGTGGTGGTCGGGGCCGGCGTGGTGGGCGTGGGCTCCGGCGTGGTCGGCGTCGGGCTGGGCGGCGGGGTCTGCGGCGTGCAGTTGCCGTCCGAGACGCGCAGACCCTTGTTGGCGCCGGCGGTCTGGCTGACGACCGACGGCACGCAGCTCGCCGCGTCGAGGCTGTAGGAGTAGGGGATGGAGACCGTGGTGTTCGACTGCGGGTTGGGGCCCGCCGGGTTGGTGTCGCCGCTCCGGCTGGACCAGGTCACGTTGTCGAAGATGTTGCCGGCGACCTGCCAGTAGCCGGCGGCGTCCGTGTAGAAGGTGCCCAGGACGTCCTTGGAGTCCTTGAAGTAGTTGTTGTCGACCTTCGCGCGGGCGCCGGCGCGGGAGTTGATGCCCGACTCGTTGAGGCGGACGTAGTGGTTGTTGTAGATGTGGGCCACACCGCCGCGCAGCAGAGGCGCCCGGGAGTCGATGTTCTCGTACAGGTTGTGGTGGAAGGTGACGTACCCGTTGGACACGTCGCTCTCGCTCGACCCGATGAGGCCGCCGCGCCCGGAGTTGCGCAGGGTGCTGTAGGAGAGCGTCACGTACTGGGTGTTGTCCTTCATGTCGAACAGGCCGTCGTAGCCCTCCGACTCGCCGCCCGAGGCCTCCAGGGTGACGTGGTCGACCCAGACGTTGCGGACGTCGCTCTCCATGCCGATGGCGTCGCCGCCGTTGGAGGTGGGTGAGCCGGACTTCTTGACGTTCCGGACGGTCACGTTCTGGATGATGATGTTGCTGGACTCGCGGATGTGGATGCCCAGTTGGTCGAAGACCGCGCCGCTGCCCACGCCGACGATGGTGACGTTGCTGATCTGCTTCAGCTCGATCACACCGCTCGCGGTGCTGCAACTGCCGCCCGACACCTTGGTGGTGTTGCCGTGGTTGATCGTGCCCTCGACCTGGATGACGATCGGGGTGCTGCTGCTGGCCCGGTTGCACAGGGCGGCGTGGATCGCGGTTCCGGTGGTGGCCCGGACGGTCTGCCCGCCCGCGCCTCCGGTGGTTCCGCCGTTCTGCGAGGCGAAGCCGGTGGCACCGGTGGCGGCCGCCGCGGCGACGGGCGTCGTGGCGGTGGACGTCGACTCCAGGGGGATCGACAGCACCAGCCCGGTCGCCGCCGCGACCGCCCCCACCGCCACGGCCTTGCCGACCCTTGAGCTCACTGCGCGTTTCATCCTCGGTCACTCCATCCTGCGTCGTGTGCGGGTACCCAACGGCATGTCGTGATCATGTCATCGAGCGGGTGAGAAAGCGCTTTCTGTTCGCGACGATAGGGGTGGGGTCCCAGGGCTGACAAGGGTCGTGCGTTCAGTGTGCTGTACAGCGTTCATGCCGATGAACCACTCGGGAGGGCGCTCGAGTGCGTGATCCGGCGGGTGATCGGGGGGTGCCCACCGGGTGACCGGCGGGTGGTCAGCGGGCGACGGGCCAGCCGCTGCTCCAGTCCAGGAGGTTGACGCCCAGCTTCGCGGTCCCGCCGTCCTGGCCGTCGTAGTAGTGGTAGACGATCAGGTCCCCGTCGACGTCCCGCATGATCGACTGCCCGCCGGGCCCGATGTACCGGCCGTGGGACTCGAGCACCGTCGTGCCGCCGCCGAGCAGCATCGGCACCCCGTTCCTGTCGCGGTACGGCCCGGTGACGGCGGTGGCGCGCCCCACCTTCACCTTGTAGGTGGAGTCGACGCCGGCGCAGCAGGTGTCGTAGGAGGCGAAGAGGTAGTAGTACCCGTTGCGCTTGACGAGGTACGGCGCCTCGACGGCCTTGCTGCCGGTCGGCCGGGAGGCCAGCGAGTGGCGGGTGGTGTCGCCGGAGAACCGCTTCCCGGTGGCCGGGTCGATCCGGATCGCCTTCAGCCCCGTCCACCAGCTGCCGAAGGACAGCCACCATGTGCCGTCGTCGTCGACGAACAGGTTCGGGTCGATGGCGTTGTGGTCGCTCGAGGTGGACGACGCGTACACCACCCCGGCGTCCGACCAGGACCCCGGCAGGCCGGTCGGGGAGGTGGCGAGCCCGATGGCGGAACGGTTGGAGCCGAAGGTGGAGACCGAGTAGTACATCAGGTAGCGGCCCGAGTGGAACGAGATGTCGGGAGCCCAGGCCTCGGTGTTCCCGTACTGCGTCCACCAGCCGGGCCGGCTCGTGAAGGCGTCCGCTCCGCCGGTGAAGGCGATGCGGTCGGTGGAGGACCGGTGGGTGAGGCCGCCGCCCGTGGCGTACAGCAGGTAACGGCCGTCCGGCTTCCGGATCATGGAGGGGTCGTGGACGGTGACCGTCCCGGTGACGTGGCCCGGGGCGGGGTAGGCGTGCGCGGTCCCCGGCAGCAGGGCGAGCGCCAGCGCGGCGGGGAGGGCGAACAGGGCTGACGTCCGGCGGACGCGGAACGTGCGGCTCATGCGTCAACTCCAGGGGGTGTGGGGCAGGGGTCGTCGCCCTGAGGCTCCCGCACCGCCGCCGCCCGCGCATCGGTGAGAACACCGGTGCGCCCGCGGGTCGGGCGGGGTCGGGTGGGGCCGGGCGGGGCCCCGAGCGGGTCCGGGCGTGGCCGACGGTGCCGTGGGGGACGGAAGTTACCGCCGAGACACCCTGGGCATCCGGGCGCCCACCCAGCAGGATGTCCCCGGATCACGCGGATCACGCGGATCGCCCGGATCACCCCCGGTCCGGCCGGGAGCCGGACGGCACACCGACAGTGGAGGACGCGCACATGAGGAAAGCCCACTTACTCACCGCCCTCGCCGCGATGCTGGCGACCACCGCGGCGGTGCCCGCGTCCGCGGGCCCGGCCCCGGCGGCGGACCACCGCGGGGGCGACCGGACCTGCGCCCACCGTGGCCTGATGTTCTGCGAGGACTTCGCCGCCCTGCGCCCCGGCGCCGCGGAGGGCCGCGGCTGGACCGCCGAGACCGCCGGCGGCACGCTCACCGTGGAGCGGGACGCGACTCGGCACGGCAAGCACCTGCGCATCCGCACCGAGGGCAACGGCAAGGCGTTCCTGCGGGTCGACGGCGTGAAGGCGCCCGGCAACAGCTTCTGGGGCCGTGTCCGCCTCCGCGTGGACGCCTTCCCCACGGCCCCGGACTGGGCCCACTGGACCATGGTCGAGGCGACGGGCGAGGGCCCCGGATACGTCCGTCCGCTGGGCGGGCAGTACGTGCCGGGCGTGGACAAGAACCTGTGGGGCGTCGGGTCCGACGGCGGCCCCACCGGCGACTGGACCGCCTGGCGCGAGTCCGCCCCGGCCGTCGCGGGGGTGTGGCAGTGCGTCGAGTGGCGGATGGACGCCACCGACAACGAGATCTCCGTCTGGCTCGACGGCGTGGCCAAGCCCGAACTGACCGTCTCCACCCGTGACCACGGCGGCGCCGACGCCGACTTCGTCTTCCCGCGCTTCGACACCGTGAAGATCGGCTGGCAGCTCTACCAGGGCGACCCGAGCCCGTCCGCCTACGACGTCCGCATGGACGACATCGCCCTGGACGAACGCCGCGTCGGCTGCTGACGGCCCTCGCCGCCCCGCCCGCCTGCCGTGGGCCCGCCGCCGCCCCGCTCGCCGGCCGGGCGGTGGCGGGGCGGCGAGCGGGCCCGGCGGGGCGGATCCCGCCGGGCGCCCCACCACCCCTGCCCCTGCACCCGCCGACGGCCTCGACGGTCCTCGGCAGGGCCCTCGTCAGTGGACTTCGCGTCCCTCGCGGCCTTCGCGGGCAGCGAGGGTGAAGGAGTGCCCGGCCGGGTCCGCGTACGTGCGCACGTCCCGCGGGCCGGAGTTGTCGCGGGCCTCGACGGGGCGCGCGCCGAGGCTCACCGCCTCCCGTTCGGCCTCGTCCATGTCCGCCTCGGCCACCAGGATGTGCAGGTGGGCCTGTTGCGAGTCGTCCGGACGGGGCCAGCTGGGCGGCGCGTAACCGTGGTCGCGGCGGACGGCGATGGTGACGCCGTCCTGTCCGACGACCTCGACGAAGTCGGGGTCGGCCCCGCGCCGCACCGACGCGCCCAGCAGCGCGGCGTAGAACTCGGCGAGTTCCTCGGGGGCGGAGCAGTCGAGGACGAGAACGCTGGTCTTCGCAGTGGCCATGCCGTACGTGTGCCCGGCCGCGCGCCGCCCATCCGGCCGTTCCGCTGCCGAACTCACCCCTCGCGTGCGGGAGTTGGCGGTCAGCCGTGGTGCTTGCGTCCCGGCCTCACCGCGTACACCAGGACACCGGCGAAGAGGAACAGCACGCCCTGGTACACCGCCGCGTAGCCGGAGCCGGCCACCAGCCAGAGGGAGAAGGCGGCGGCGACCAGGGCCACCGTCATGTCGCGCACCAGCCGCGCCCGGTTCACCTGGTCGTGCCGCCCGGCCATCAGATGGCGCAACTGCGCCGCCGTGGCGAGGAGGTAGGGGACGGTGGCGGTGAAGGTGGTGATCAGCACCAGGACCTCGAAGACGCGGGCGGAGTTCGAGGCGTAGTTGTAGACGGTCAGCAGGGACGACAGGACCACCGTGACGCCCACGCCGAAGGTCGGCACACCCCGCCGGCGGCGGGCGAAGCGGGCCGGGAACAGACCGTCGCGGGCCGCCGCGTACGGGGTCTGGGCGCTGAGCAGCGTCCAGCCGTTGAGGCAGCCGGTCATCGACACCAGCGCCGCCACCGCGACCGCCCAGCCGCCCCAGGCGCCGCCGAACATGGCGTTCACCGCGTCGGAGAAGGGCGCGGTGGAATCCACCAGCTCCTCGTGGGCCACCGTGCCGAAGACGGCCAGCGTGCCCAGCAGGTAGACCAGTGCGGCCCCGGCCGTGCCGATCACCGTGGCCCGCCCCACGTTGCGGCGGGCGTCGGCGACCTCGCCCGCGCTGACCGCGGCGGACTCCACGCCGAGGTAGGAGAACAGCAGGATGGCGGCCGCCGCCGAGACCGCGCCGATCGTGCTCTGGCCGCTCGCGTTGAACGGGCCGAGGTTGTCGGCGTCGAAGAAGAACAGGCCGCCGACGGCGACCAGCAGCAGCGGCACGAACTTCAGCACCGTCGAGACCAGTTGCACCGTGCCCACCCAGCGGGTGCCGGCGAAGTTCGCCAGCGCCGGGAGCCACTGCAGGACCAGGGCGGCGGCGCAGGCGGTCCAGCGGTGCTCGCCCACGGCCGGGAGGAGGACGGTCAGGTATCCGACCGCCGCCACCGCCAGGGCGGCGTTCGACACCCAGGTGGTGATCCAGTAGGACCACGCGGCGAGGAACCCGGCGAAGTCGCCGAAGGACTCACGGGCGTACACGTACGGGCCGCCGGTACGGGGGTCGCGGCGCGCGAGCCGCCCGAAGGTGAGGGCCAGCGCGATGGCGCCGACGGTCAGCACCGCGAAGGCCAGCAGGCTGACCGTGCCGAACGGGGCCACCGAGGCGGGCAGCAGGAAGATGCCGCCGCCGATGATGTTGCCCATCACCAGCGCGGTCGCCACCGGAAGCCCGAACCGGCGGACCTGCCGGTCGCCGTCCTGGCCCCGCGGCGCGGACTCCGACTCCGGGGAGGAGACCGTGGTGCGGGGAGCCGGTGCCGGGCCCTGATCCGGGGCATGGGGGGAGGAGGTCCCGATGGGGGGCATGGGGTGTGCGCCTCTCGTCGTGCGGGCGCCCGGGATCGCCGGACGCGACGCCCATGATTGGGCACGGGAGAAAGCGCCGCCAAATCGCTCGTTTTTGTCCGCTTGGACCCCTGAGGGAGCGAAAAGTCTTGCTCCTCAGGGGTCTGCGGACCGGAAGATTCCGGTTGCCCGCTCAGGCGCCCAGCTTGCCGATCGAGTCGCTCAGGGACGCCGCCACCCGGCGCAGGTCCTCCTCGGCGGGCGACGATCCGCCCAGCCGCTCCACGAGCTCCCCCCGGGTCAGTACGACGGCCGCGCCGCGGAAGGCGTCGCCCTCCAGCGCGGGGCCGTCGACGACCTGGGCCGTACCCTCCAGCAGGACCAGCGCGGAGTCGTCCCCGCGCGCGTCCAGCAACTCCTTGACCAGTGTCTCGTCGATCACCATGCGTCCTCGTCCCTCCGGTCGCCGCTGTGTGCGCGGCTGCGGGTACCCGCGCGGCGGGCGCTCAGGCGGGTTTGCGCCAGACGGAGACGTGCTTCTCGGAGTCCGCGGTCAAGGGGGAGCCGTCCCAGTCCGCGACCCGCCGCTCCAGCTCCAGGCCCGCGATCCTCGCCATCAGGTCCAGCTCCGCAGGCGAGGCGTAACGGTGACGGGAGTTCCCGCGGCGGTAGCGGCCGTCCTCCTCGCGCACGAAGTGGTGCGAGACCAGGACCTGGGTCACCGGGTCGACGGTGTCGAAGCCGAGGTGCCGGTCCGAGACGTCGAAGGGGACCGCGGTCTGCCCCGGCGGCATCCGGCGCAGGGGCAGCAGCCCGAGCTCGACGACGAACCGGCCGCCGGGGGAGAGGTGGCGGGCCGCGTTGCGGAAGCACTCGACCTGCTCGTCCTGGGTCAGCAGGTTGGAGATCGTGTTGTAGACGAGGTACACCAGGCTGAAGCCGCCGGGCACGACCGTGGTCGCCATGTCGCCGAGGACCACGGGCAGGGTCTCCTCGTCGACCTTGCGGCGCAGGACGGCGGCCATGTGCTCGGACAGTTCGATCCCGGTCACCGGCACGCCCCGCTCGCGCAGCGGCACGCCCACGCGGCCGGTGCCGACGGCGAACTCCAGGGCGCGCCCGTCCCCCGCCAGCCGTGCCAGGAAGTCGACGGTGGGGCCGAGGACGGCGGGTGAGGTCATCACCGTCTCGCCCGCGTCGTAGCGTTCGGCGGTTTCCCTGCTCCACGGTTCGCTGCTGGTCATGGTCGGTCAGTCTGCGGGGCGGTCGGCGGCAGTGTCGACCGGGTTTTTCACGTTCGCCGCCCGGCCGGCGCCGCCGAGCGCGTCGGTGAAGGCGGTGAGCGCGGCGAAGTCGGAGCCGGTCAGGCCCCTGCGGGGGTCCACGCGGTGCAGGAGCGCGGGGGCGGGGTGCACGCCCTCCACCCAGAGCCGGTCGAGGGGGCCGATCTCGTCGTCGACCCAGAGGAACGGGTGGCCGTCGGCCCACTCCACCAGTGCGGGCGTCTTCCAGTGCACGCCGCGGGGCACGTGCGGGTCGTCCTCCGGCCACCGCACCACCGGCAGTGCGGGCAGGCCCAGGAGCGGGGCCAGGACCTCGTTGGCCTCGTCGAGCCAGGTGGTTGCCCGGACGAGCGCGCAGCCCAGGGAGAGCAGTTGGGGGCCGAGCCCCGGGTCGAGGCGCGGCAGCAGGGGGTTGCCCGCGCCGGCCGGGGCGGGACCGGGGTGCGGTCCGCCGAAGGGCAGCAGAGGACCGTCCACGTCGAGGAAGAGGTAAGGGACCGGCTGGGGCATCGGGGGACGGTACCTCGCAGACGCCGCACCGGGAAGGGCGGCGGGCTACGCCGGACGGGAGGAGACCAGGACGCCGATCTTGTCGATGCGGTGCTCCGGGTTGCCCCTGTCGTCCCGCCAGAAGTTGCCCGCGGCGTCGTCCTCGGGCGTCGCGCAGGTGGAGACCGTGATCATGGCCCGGGTGGCCTTCTCGCCCGGACGTCCCGGCACCTCGGCGCGCTGCTCGGCGAGCGAGCGCTCGGAGCGGAAGGACGTCGTACGGGTCCCGGTGATCCGGTACTCGTACACGGTCCCGCCCAGGGTGACGACGACCTTGTCCCCCTCGTCGAGCGCGGGCAGGTCGCGCGCGGGCGCGCCCGCGGAGAGGCGGTGGGCGGTGACCAGGTAGTTGCCGGTCTCGCCCGGACCGACCCCGCCGTCGGGGCCGTGCGGACTGGCCGCGTCCCCCCGGTTCTGGATGTGGGTGCCCGGCCGGTCGTCGGTGGTGCCCTCGTAGGGCACGACCCGCAGGTCGTCGAGGCCGATGCCGGGGATGCTCAGCCGTGCCGCCGTGGTGCGGGGATCCGGGCGGGGAGGCGACGGCTCGGCGGTCGCCGGAACGGCCGAGCCCCCGGCGGGGGACGCCGGGGGCGCCGCGGTCGAGGCGGTCGTGGCGGAGGGCGCCGACGCCGCGGACGGGCCGGACCCGGTGGCGCAGCCGGCGGTCAGGACCGCGGCGGTGACACCGGCCAGGGCGGCGGAGACGGCGAGGGAGGTGCGGGAACGGGCCATGGTGCTCACGGGGCAACGGGGCGTCGGGCGCCCCTGGGCGGTGTGCGTGCCGCCCCGGCCGGGACGGCACCGTTCTCCCCACCACAACCACCGCGGCCGAGGTGGTGTTCCCCGGCACCGGTCCGCTGGCCCGCCGGCGTCACGCGTCGAGCCGGCGCCGCGTCTCCTCGAAGGTGGGGCAGCCCGCCGCGCCGCGGTTGTGGGGGAGCTTGCCCAGCATGACGGCCATGCCGCAGGTGTTGGTCACCCCGGAGAACAGCAGGCCCGCGCCGATCGCCCCGGACAGCCAGTGCGCGGGCGACCAGACCAGCCCCAGCAGGAAGCCGAGGAGGACCAGGGAACCGGCGACCAGACGGACCTGCCGGTCCATGGGCCAGACGGTCCGGGCCCCGGCCGGACGCTCCAGCGGGTGGCCCGCCGCCGCCCAGGCGCCGGTGCCGCCCTCGAGCGTGGCGGCCTCCAGGCCTGCCGCGGCCAGCCGCGAGCAGGCGGTGGCCGAACGGGCGCCGGAGGCGCACACGACCAGCAGCGGTCCGCGGGCGGCTGCGGCACGGAGGGTGTCGGTCGCCTCGTCCAGCCGGTCGAGGGGGATGTTGTGGGCGCCCGGCAGGTGGCCGCCGGCGAACTCCCCGGGAGTGCGCACGTCGATGATGGTCAGGTCGCCCGCGCGGGCGGCCGCCTCGGCCGTGGTCAGGGAGGTGAAGGTGCTCACGGGAGGAATGCCTTTCGGTGGTGGAGTCGTTCCAGGGTAAGATACCCACGGGGGTATTTTGAGGAGGATGTGTGCAACTCGACATGACCGCCGAGGAGCTCAAGTCGGCGCTGAACCGGCTGCGTCGGGCGCAGGGCCAGCTGGCCGGCGTGATCAAGATGCTGGAGGAGGGCCGGGACTGCGAGGACGTCGTCACGCAGCTCTCCGCCGTCTCCAAGGCGCTGGACCGGGCCGGTTTCTCGATCATCGCCACGGGCCTGCAGCAATGCATGACCAGTGACGACCCCGAGATCCGGGACTCCGCGCAGATGCGGGCCCGGCTGGAGAAGCTGTTCCTCTCGCTGGCCTGACCGCGCGCGCCACCCGTGGGGCCCGCCGTGCCCGTCCCGCTCCGGGGCGGGTACCGCGGGTCCCACGGTCGTGCGGCCGCCGTGACGCGTGGCTGCCCTACAGCGCCGTGCCCACCGCCATGACCAGGGCCACGGCGAGCAGCAGCGCGCCGAAGAGGCGCTGGAGCGTCGCCGCCCGGACCTTGGCGGCGAGCCGGCGGCCGTCCCAGGCCCCCAGCACCGCGGCGGCGGTGAAGGGCAGGACGAGCGACCAGTCCAGGTCCAGGCCCGTGCCGGCCCGGGCCGCCAGGGCGGCCACGGCGTTGGCGATGACGACCAGGAGACTCGTCCCGGCCGCCGCCCTGATCGGGACGGCCAGGACGGACACCAGGGCCGGGACGGCGAGGAAGCCGCCGCCGACACCCAGGAACCCGGTCACCGCGCCCAGTCCGGCCCCGGCCCCGGCGGCCCTCACGCCCGACACCGTTCCCTCCCGGGACGGCGCGCGCGGCCGCAGCATGCGCAGGCCGGCCGCCGCGGCGATCACCGTGAAGGCGAGCGTCAGCACGGTCCCGGGAATCCGCGAGGACAGCAGCCCGGCCGCCGCGGCGGGCAGCACCCCCGCGCCGGCGAACAGCAGACCCTCACGCCACCGGACGGTGCCGGCCCGGGTGTGCGCCACCAGGGCGGTGAGCGAGGTGACGACGACGATCAGCAGGCTGGCGGTGGTGGCGTCCACCGGGCTGAAGCCCAGCAGGTAGATGAGCGCGGGGACGGCGACGATGCTGCCGCCGGCGCCGAGCGCGCCGAGCGTCAGACCCACCGCCGCCCCGCCGAGCAGGGCGAGGAGGAGCGCGGTCACAGGACGGTTCCGCCCTCACCGTGCGCAGCGCGTCCCGGGGGAGCCCCCGGAACGCGCTGCGCGGGGACGCGGCCCGAGCCGCCCTGGTGCTGCCTTGCCATGGTTCTCGTTCCTTCGTACGACCAGCCGTGGGCGGGCCCGCGGGGTCGGGGATCGGCGATCAGCTCTCGTCCGGGGTGACGACCGGGAGTCCGGCCTCGGCGGCCGCCGCGTAGCCGTCGTCGACGGCGACGACCTCACGTCCGGACGCGGCGAGCACGGAGGCGGCGATCGCCGCGCGCATGCCGCCCGCGCAGTGCACCCAGACCGTACCCGGGGGGATCTCGTCGAGCCGCCGGTGGACCTGGTGGACGGGGATGTGCGTGCTGCCCTCGATCCAGCCCGCGGACCGCTCGCCGTCCCGGCGGACGTCCAGCACGACCAGCGGTTCGCCCCGCTTCCGGGCCGCCGCCAGGTCGGCGAAGACCCCGCGGGGGAACGACGCCGGCCGTTCGCCCGGGCGGACCCAGTCGGCGGGCGAGCCCACGGCGGCCGCGGCGGGACGGTCGATGCCCACCCGGGCCAGCTCGCGCTGGGCGCGGGCCAGGTCCTCGGCGCTCGCCGCCAGCAGGGTGACCGGCTTGCCCCAGGGGATCGTCCAGGCCAGGTAGGTGGCGAGCTGCCCCTCGAGCTCGAAGTTGTAGGTCCCGGCCACATGCCCCTCGGAGAACGCCACCCGGTTGCGCAGGTCGACGACCCACTCGCCGTCGGCGAGCCGGCGCGCGATCTCCTCGGGGTCGGCGGGGCGCGGGGGCGTCAGGTCGACGGGGTCCGGGCCGGAGGCGTTGAGCGGACCCATGTGGGCGTAGTAGGCGGGCACGTCGTCCAGGCCGGCCAGCAACTCCCCGACGAAGGTGTCCACGTCCTGGAGGAGGGCCGGGTTGGACGCCTTCTCGGCGCCGATGGTGCTGCGCTCGCCGTCGGACTGCGTGGAGGAGCAGAAGCTGCCGAAGCCGTGCGTGGGCATCACCGCCACGTCGTCGCCCAGCTCGGCCGCGAGCCGGTGGGCGGAGGAGTGCTGGGCGCGGGCGAGGCGTTCGGTCAGTCGGGGTTCCACCAGGTCGGGGCGGCCCACACTGCCGATCAGCAGCGAGCCGCCGGTGAAGGCGGCGACCGCGCGGCCGTCCTCCTCGAGCACGTACGCCGTGTGGTGCGGGGTGTGCCCGGGGGTGGCGACGGCGCGCAGGGTCAGGCCCTCGTCGATCTCCTCCACGTCGCCGTCGGCGACCGGTATCCGGTCGTAGGCGACCGCGGCGCCGGCCGGCACCAGGTACCGCGCGCCGGTCAGCCGGGCGAGCTGCAGGCCGCCGGTCACGTAGTCGTTGTGCACGTGCGTCTCCGCCACGGCGACGATCCGGACGCCGCGCCGCGCGGCCGCCGAGACCAGCCGGTCGATGTCGCGCGGAGGGTCCACCACCACGGCGGCACGGCGCCCGCCGGCCAGGTAACCGCGGTTGCCCAGACCTTCCGTCTCCAGGACATCGGCAAAGAACATGTCGCGCTCCTCCGTCGTCATAAGTACCCCCGGGGGTATCCGTCCACTTCACCGTAACATACCTGGGGGGGTATATCTGGGGGGCTGGTGCGCGGCGTCGGCGCGCCTCTCACCTGCGAATACCGTGGCCGGGCGGGCCCGGCGGGGCCCGCTTCGTCGGTCTGCCCCGCCCTGAGACAATGGCGGCCGAACCACCCCCGGCCGGCCGTTCGCCGTGCGCCGGCCGCAGCCGCAGAGAGAGGCAGGCATGAGCCGAGAGCCCGTCACCGCCGACGACCGGCCCGAGGAGCCGCGCCCCGACTCCCCCCGCGCCCGGCACGAGGTCCTGGAGGCCCTCGACGAGCGGGTCACGAGCGGCGGCCGTCCCGGCGACCGGGCCGACGGGCGGCGGATCGCCCTGGTGATCGAGGGCGGCGGGATGCGCGGCACCTTCTCCGCCGGCATGGCCCTTGCCCTGCACGAGGCCGGCCTGGTCGACGCCTTCGACGCGGTGTACGGCTCCTCGGCCGGCGCCATCACCGGCGCCTGGCTGCTCAGCGGCACGCCCGAGCAGCTGTACGGCTGGGCCGAGCCCGAGTACGCCAACACCATGATCCGCCTCTCCAACATCTGGCGAGGCCGCCCCGTGGTCGACGTCCGGACCCTGGTCGAGCACCTCTACGCCGAGGTGGCGCGCATGGACTTCGACGCCGTCCTCGCCCACCCCGTCGAGTACCACCCGCTCGCCACCGACGCACACACCGGCCTCTCCACCGACCTGCGGCCCTTGCTGACCGGCCCCGCCGAACTGCGGCTCGCGCTGCGCGCCAGCGCGGCGCTGCCCTTCCTCGCCGGACCGGCGGTGGAACTGGGCGGGCGCCACTTCTACGACGCCGGGCTCGCGGAGTCCATCCCCTACCGCACCGCCCTGGCCCAGGGCGCGACCCACGTCCTGGTGCTGCGCTCCCGGCCCGCCCCGCGCGACCTGCTCCCGGCGCCCGCAGCCGGGAGCGCCGTCCGGCCCACCTACGGCTCCCGGTTGGTCGCCGCCACCGCCCTGCGCCGCTACCCCAAGGCCCTGCACGACAGCTACCACGCCCGTGCGCACCGGCTGCGCGAGGACGACGCCCTGCTGTCCGCGTACGACCGAGGCCCGGCCGGACCGGACGGGGCCGCGGTGATGTCGGTCCGTCCCGCCCTCGACCCGCCGCGCGTGGGACGGCTCACCCGCGACGGCAGGCTGCTCAGGGCCGCCCTGGAGTCGGGCCGGGCGGCGGTCCGGCGGGCCCTGTGTCTCCCGGACGACTGACGGGGTACCCCGGGCGGAGTACGGGGGCGGGCACACCGCCCCGGACGTCCAGGAACACGGTGGTCCCGCATGAGCCCGTCCCCGTCCTCCCCGAGCCCGCATCCGTCCTCCCCGAGCGACCGGCCGCGCCGACCCCGTGGCCCGTCCTCCGGCCCGTCCTCCGACGACTCGCTCGACCTCCACTTCGTCGGCAACGCCACCCTGCTGCTCCGCTACCGCGGCCTCACCCTGCTCACCGACCCGAACTTCCTCCACCGCGGTGAGCGCGCCTACCTCGGGTACGGCCTGCTCAGCCGCCGTCTGACCGAGCCCGCCCTCGACGTCACGGAGCTTCCCGAGCTGGACGCCGTCCTCCTGTCCCACCTGCACGGTGACCACTGGGACCGGAGGGCCCGCCGCCACCTGAGCCGGTCCGTCCCGGTGGTCACCACCCCGCACGCCTCCCGGCGGCTCCAGGGGCTGCACGGCTTCCACCGCGCCGTCGGGCTGCGGACCTGGGAGGACCACACCGTGCGGCGCGGTGACGTGCAGGTCCGCGTCACGGCCGCGCCCGGCCGCCACGCCGGACACCCGGTGCTGCGCGGGCTGCTGCCGCCGGTGATGGGGAGCCTGCTCGAGTTCGGCCCGGTCACCGGCCCGCCCCGGCTGCGGCTCTACATCTCGGGGGACACGCTGATGTACCCGCAGCTCGCCGAGATCGCCCGCCGGTTCCCCGGACCGGACCTCGCCGTCCTGCACCTGGGCGGCACCACGCTCCCGGGCGGGCTGCTGGTCACCATGGACGGGAAGCAGGGCGCCGAGCTGGCACGGCTGGTCGATCCCCGGCACGTCCTGCCGGTGCACTACGAGGACTACACGGTGATGAGGTCCCCGCTGTCCGACTTCCTGGCGGAGGCGGAGCGGGCGGGCCTCGCCGACCGGATCGTGCACTGCCGCCACGGACAGCGGGCGGTCGTCCCGCCGGACGGGGGCCCGCCGGTCGTCGGCCGGGCCGACGACCTGTCCGTTTGACCGCCGTCCCAGGGTGTTACTCGCCACCCGTCCGCACTTCGACGCTTCCCCGGGAGGACACCATGGCCACGGGTGAGACCGGTTTCAGCGATGTCATGTTCGACCTGATCTCCGTCCAGTACCACTCCCTCAAGGCCGGGCACGACTACGGCCAGTACGTCCGCGACGCGGAGAACGACGGCAAGACGGAGATCGCCGAGTTCTTCCGCACGGTGATGGCGCAGGACTCCGAGCGGGCGGCCAAGTGCCACGAGTTCCTCAAGGAGCTCTCCGGTACCGCTGACGCGGGTCCGGCGGCGGGCTGAGACGGATCCGCGCACCACGAGGTCCATGTGCCACGAGGTCCATGTGCCACGAGGCGGACGCCCTGGGCGTCCGCCTCCGTCGCGCGCGGGGCGGGTGGACGCGTGCCCGCGCATCCGCACCCGCGGGCACGCACGCTCCGTGACGGACGGCTCGCGGTGGAACGCCGCGCGATGAGCGTCCGAGGGTAGGTCAGGCGTGCGAACTGTCCTACGGGAGGGGGGTGTCGGGGTTGTCGGGGCCTGGAGTTGCCCGACTGACCGGCGGTCTCCGCGACGACGTGACTACTGTGAGTGTCCGTCGCGCGGGGGTGCTCCAGCCCGCCGTACGCGCGCCCCCTCCTTGACGCACTGCCCAGTACGAGGACATCGATGTCTCACCTCCGCGCACCGGCCGACCGCAGACCGCCCCGGTCGCAGCAACTCCCACCCTTACGGCCGCAGTTGACGCGGATCGCGGTGCTGCCGCCGGTGGCGGTGGCGCTCGGCGGCGGGGCGGCCGTGCTCTACGTGGTGCTGACCGCCGGCGTCCCCGCGGGACCCGTCCTGTGGGCGGTCCTCGCCGGGGCGGTCGCGCTGGCGGTGATGGCCGTCACGGCGGCGGCCGTCGCCGCGCGGCACGCCGCGCAGTCGGTCGAGGTGCGGGTCGCGGAACTGCGGCGCCGGGTCGCCCACGGGGAGGCCGAACTCCGCGAGGCGGCCGGGGAGCCGGAGCGGCACGCGGCGCCAGGCACCCTCGGTGCCGCCGACGGCGGGGCGGAGGTGCGGCGCACCGCCGCCGACGGGTTCGTCCTGCTGGCCGAGGACCTCGAACGCGCCCACCGCACGGCGCTCGCCGCCCTCGCCCGAAGCGCGCCGGAGACGGCCCCGCAGGAGGGGGAGAACGAGGTGGCGGCGGACGGGCCGGGCGGCCCGGGCGTCGAGCACCGGCTCGAGGTGTTCCTCAACGTCGCGCGGCGGCTGCAGTCGCTGGCCCACCGTGAGATCGCCGTCCTGGACGAGCTGGAACGGGAGATCGAGGACCCCGACCTCCTCAAGGGCCTGTTCCACGTCGACCACCTGGCCACCCGCGTCCGGCGGCACGCGGAGAACCTCGCCGTCCTGGGCGGCGCGGTCTCCCGCCGCCAGTGGAGCGAGCCGATTCCGGTGGAGGAGGTACTGCGGTCCGCCGTCGCCGAGGTCGAGCAGTACGCGCGGGTCCGGGTCGTGCCGCCCGTGGAGGGATCGATCCGCGGGCACGCGGTCGCGGACGTGATCCACCTGCTCGCCGAACTCGTGGAGAACGCCACGGTGTTCTCGCCGCCGCACACCCAGGTGGCGATCCGCGCGGAGGCCGTCGCCGCGGGGCTGGCGGTGGAGGTCGAGGACCGCGGGCTGGGCATGCCGTCCGAGGAGCAGGACCGGATGAACGCGCTGCTGGCCGACCCCGGCACGGTCGACGTCGGGGGGCTGCTCGCGGACGGGCGCATCGGGCTCTACGTCGTCTCCCAGCTCGCACGCCGCCACGGGGTGCGGGTGCGGCTGGGCGGCAACATCTACGGCGGGGTGCAGGCGGTGCTCGTCCTGCCGCAGTCCCTGCTGGGCCCGGCCACGACGGAACCGTCGCCGGCCGCGTCGGACACGCCGGCCGACGTGGGGGAGTGGCCCCCGGGAGGCACCGCCGACCCGCCGTCCGCCGCGTTCCCCGCCGCCGGGTTGCCCGCCGCCGTGGAGCCCGCCACCGCCGGGTTCCCTGCCGTCGCCGCCGTGGAGGCGGCCACGGCCGGGGAGTCCGCCGCAGTGGGGCCCGGCACGGCCGGGGAGCCTGCCGCCGCGGTGTTCCCCGCCACCGCCGGGGAGCCCGCCAGGGCGGCGTTCCCGGGCAACGCGGAGTTCCCCGCCACGGCAGTGGAGCCCGCCACCGCCGGGGAGGCCGTCGCCACCGCGTTCCCCGCCGCTGACCCGGAGCCCGCCGGGGCAGCGTCTCCGACCAACGCGGCGCCCCCCGCCACGGCAGTGGAGCCCGTCGCCGCCGGGGAGCCCAGTACCGCGGCGTTCCCGGCCGACGCGGCGTTTTCCGCCACGGCAGGGGAGCCCGTCACGGCCGCCGAGCCCGACACCACCGCGTTCCCCGCCGCTGAGGTGGGGCCGGTCACCGCGGCGTTCCTCGGCAACGCGGCGTTCCCCGCCACGGCCGTGCACCCCGCCCACTCCGCGGAGCCCCCGTACGCCGCAGGGCACGCGGCCCCCCGGGGCGAGGCGGTGCCGCCCGCGCCGCGACCGGGGGCCGCCGAGGACCCGTCCGCGCCGCGGAGCCGTCGCGACAGCGCGGCACCGGTCGTCCCCGAGGTGGGTGGCCCGTCGGCGGCGTCCCAGGGTTCCCCGGCCGTCGACGGGACGGTCCCGCCCGTGACCGGAGGTCCCGGCCGGGCGGCGTCCGAGGCGCGGGAGGAGGGCGTCCCGTACCGGCCCCCCGCGACGGACGCCGCCGTGGAGGAACAGCGGGAGGGCATCTCCGGAGTCATGCCGCAGGCGTGGCGGCAGGGTGGCCGGGAGAGCGCGGAGGAGTCGCCGGTCGTGCCGTCGCCCCGGGCCGCCTCGCCCGAGGCCCCGCGTACAGGGCCCGAGGCCCCGCGTACCGGGCCCGAGACCCCCCGTACCGGGCCCGGTGTGCCGCTCCCGGTGCGGGAGCGGATCGCGCGGCCCACCCCCGCGGGGGCGCTGCCCGGCACCGGCGCGGTGGAGGAGCCGCCGGCCGAGCCGCCCCGCCCCCGGCTGCCCCGGCGCCGCGCCCAGTCCCACCTGGCACCGCAGCTCCGCCCCGGTCCGCTCCCGCGCCCCGAGCCCGGCCCCGACGAGGAGACCGGTCACGACCCCCTCCTGATGGCCGCGTTCCGCCGCGGCGTCGGCCTGGCCGAGGCCCAGGACGCGCGGGAGCCCGCCGTCGAGGACGGCGGTCCGGACTCCTTCTCCGACCGGCCCTGAGCCGCGACCCCTCTCCCGCCCCCAAGAACCCGTCACCCCACTCCGAGGAGCAGAACCACCATGGCGACCGATACGCAGACCGACCGCGCCGCCGACCTCGACTGGCTGCTGACCGGGCTGGTGCAGCGCGTGCCGCACGCCCGCAGCGCCGTACTGCTGTCCTGCGACGGCCTGGTCCGGTGCGCGCACGGCCTGGACGCGGAGGGCGCCGACCACATGGCCGCGCTCGCCTCCGGCCTGAACTCCCTCGGCCGCAGCGCCGGGATCACCTTCGACGGCGGCGGAGACGTGCGCCAGGTGGTGGTCGAGCTGTCCTCGTCGCTCCTGTTCGTCACCACCGCGGGCGCCGGCACCTGCCTCGCCGTGCTGGCCGACCGCGCCACCGACGCGGCCGTGCTGGGGTACGAGATGGCGATGCTGGTCAAGAGCGTCCGCCCCTACCTCGCGACCGCCCCCCGGCACGCCGCCGTCCACCCGCCGGTGCCGCAGGCCGCGGCGCCCGAGCCCGCGGTGACCCGGCGTTGATCACCACGGCGGCCGACGACGGCCCCTGGCTCGACGAGCAGGCCGGCCGGCTGGTGCGGCCCTACACGGTCAGCAACGGCCGCACCCGGCCCACCGCCGACCTCGACCTGCTCACCCATGTGACGACCACCGCCCACCCGGCGGCAGGCCACCCCGGCCCCGAGCACGCCCGGGCGCTGCGGCTCGCCAGGACGACGGTGACCGTCGCCGAACTCGCCGCCCGGCTCCGGCTTCCCGTGGCCGTCGCCAAGGTGGTGGTCTCCGACCTCGTCGAGGCCGGCCTGGTCCACGTGGAGGAGCCCTCCTGCCTGCGCGCCCCGGCCGATCCGGCGGTGCTGCGGCAGGTCCGTGACGAGCTGCGGCGACGGCTGTAGCCCGGCGGCGCGGGCGTCTGAAGGAATCCTGAGGTCGCGCTTAAGAAAACCTCGATGGACCCGGACGCCCCCGGTGCGGCATGTTCTAGAGGCAACCCAACCTCTTCCCCGTTCCCGGGCGGCTTCGCGCTGCCCGGGAACGGGACGCACGCACAGGAGCCGCATCGGTGAAGGCGCTGGTCAAGGAGAAGGCGGAGCCGGGGCTCCGGCTCATGGACGTCCCGGAGCCCGCGATCGGCCCCGGTGACGTGCTGATCAAGGTGCTGCGCACCGGCATCTGCGGCACCGACCTGCACATCCGCGCCTGGGACGGCTGGGCCCAGCAGGCCATCCGGACCCCGTTGGTGGTCGGCCACGAGTTCGTCGGCGAGGTCGTCGAGACGGGCCGCGACGTCGTCGACGTCCGTCCCGGCGACCGGGTCAGCGGCGAGGGCCACCTGGTGTGCGGCAAGTGCCGCAACTGCCTGGCCGGCCGCCGCCACCTCTGCCGCGCCACCGTCGGCCTCGGCGTCGGCCGCGACGGCGCCTTCGCCGAGTACGTGGCCCTCCCCGCCGCCAACGTCTGGGTGCACCGCGTGCCGGTCGACCTGGACGTCGCCGCCATCTTCGACCCGTTCGGCAACGCCGTGCACACCGCGCTGTCCTTCCCCCTGGTCAACGAGGACGTGCTGATCACCGGCGCGGGCCCGATCGGCCTGATGGCCGCCGCCGTCGCCAAGCACGCCGGCGCGCGCAACGTCGTGGTCACCGACGTGAGCGACGAACGCCTGGAACTCGCCCGCAAGATCGGCGCCGACCTCGCCCTGAACGTGGCGCGGACGACCGTCGCCGACGGACAGCGCGAACTCGGCCTGCGCGAGGGCTTCGACATCGGCCTGGAGATGTCCGGCCAGGCCGCCGCCCTGCGCGAGATGGTCGCCAACATGACCCACGGCGGCCGGATCGCCATGCTGGGCCTGCCCTCGGAGGAGTTCCCGGTCGACTGGTCCCGGATCGTCACCTCCATGCTGACGATCAAGGGCATCTACGGCCGCGAGATGTTCGAGACCTGGTACGCGATGTCCGTCCTCCTGGAGAACGGCCTCGACCTCGCCCCGGTGATCACCGGCCGCTACGACCACCGCGACTTCGAGGCCGCCTTCGCCGACGCAGCCGCCGGCAAGGGCGGCAAGGTCATCCTCGACTGGACCGTCTGACCGGACAGCCCGACCGGACCGTCCGCCCTCCGCCCGGACCGTCCGCCCTCCGCGACACCCCCTGGAGCCACCGATGTTCGACTCCGTGCGCGACGACATCCGCGCCACCCTCGACGAGATCCGCGCCGCCGGCCTGCACAAGCCGGAGCGCGTCATCGACACCCCGCAGTCCGCCAAGGTCAACGTCACCGCCGGCGGCCGCCCCGGCGAGGTGCTGAACTTCTGCGCCAACAACTACCTGGGTCTCGCCGACCACCCCGAGGTCGTCGCGGCCGGCCACGCGGCGCTGGACCGCTGGGGCTACGGCATGGCGTCGGTCCGCTTCATCTGCGGCACCCAGGAGGTGCACAAGGAGCTCGAGGCCCGCGTCTCCGCGTTCCTCGGCCAGGAGGACACCATCCTCTACTCCTCCTGCTTCGACGCCAACGGCGGCGTCTTCGAGACCCTGCTCGGGGCCGAGGACGCGGTGATCTCCGACGCCCTCAACCACGCCTCGATCATCGACGGCATCCGCCTCTCCAAGGCGCGGCGCTTCCGCTACGCCAACCGCGACATGGCCGACCTGGAGGCGCAGCTCAAGGCCGCCTCCGGGGCGCGCCGGAAGCTGATCGTCACCGACGGCGTGTTCTCCATGGACGGCTACCTGGCGCCGCTCGACGAGATCTGCGACCTGGCCGAGCGGTACGACGCCATGGTGATGGTCGACGACTCGCACGCCGTCGGCTTCGTGGGCCCCGGCGGGCGGGGCACGCCGGAGCTGTTCGGCGTGATGGACCGCGTGGACGTCATCACCGGCACTCTGGGCAAGGCGCTCGGCGGCGCCTCCGGCGGTTACGTCGCCGCGCGCGCCGAGATCGTGGCGCTGCTGCGGCAGC
Organism: Streptomyces sp. NPDC047130; assembly: GCF_040643475.1. Classification (NCBI taxonomy): domain Bacteria; kingdom Bacillati; phylum Actinomycetota; class Actinomycetes; order Kitasatosporales; family Streptomycetaceae; genus Streptomyces; species Streptomyces sp. NPDC047130. Next base: position 96,146 of record NZ_JBEYUK010000012.1, read on the forward strand.
GGTCGCGGCCGTACCTGTTCTCCAACACGCTGGCGCCGGTGATCGCCGCGGCGTCGCTGAAGGTGCTGGACCTGCTGGAGTCCGCGGGGGACCTGCGGGCACGGCTGGCCGAGAACACGGCGCTGTTCCGCCGGCGCATGACGGAGGAGGCGTTCGACGTCCTGCCGGGGGAGCACGCGATCGCTCCGGTCATGTTCGGCGACGCGAGCGTGGCGGGCCGGATGGCGGAGCTGCTGCTGGAGCGCGGGGTGTACGTGATCGGGTTCTCGTACCCGGTGGTCCCGCAGGGGGCGGCGCGGATCCGGGTGCAGCTGTCCGCGGCGCACTCCACCGAGGACGTCGAGACGGCGGTGGCGGCGTTCGTCTCCGCGCGGACGGAACTCGAGGGCGACACGAAGGTCGCGTGACCTCGCGGGGTCCCGCGCCACGCGCCACGCGCCACGCGGTGCGAGTCGCGTCGGGCGGGCGCCCGGGACGGACCGCGCACGCCCCACGGCCTGAGAGAATCGGGGCATGATCGAGGCGCGGCGGCTGCACATCCTGCGGGCGGTGGCGGACCACCGGACGGTGACCGCCGCCGCGGCCGCCCTCTACCTCACCCCCTCCGCCGTGTCGCAGCAGCTCACCGCGCTGGAGCAGGAGACGGGCCACCGGCTGGTGGACCGCGGCGCGCGCGGCGTGCGGCTCACCCCGGCCGGGGAGATCCTGCTGGCCCACACCAACGCCGTGCTGGCCCAGCTGGAGCGGGCCGAGGCCGAACTGGCCGCCTACGGCTCCGGCGAGGCCGGCACGGTCACCGTCGCCGCGTTCGCCACCGGCATCGGCCTGGTCGTGGCCCCCGCGCTGGCCGCCCTCGCCCGCACCCGCCCCGGTATCCGGGTGCGGGTGCGCGACGCCGAGGGAGACGCCAGCCTGCCGATGGTGCTCGACCGCCAGGTGGACGTGGCGGTCGCCGTCGAGTACCGCGGCGCCCCCGCCGCCGGCGACCCGCGCCTCACCCACGTGCCGCTCTACGCGGAGCCCTTCGACGCGGTGGTGCCCACGGTCCACCGCCTCGCCGAGGCCGACCGGGTGCCGCTGGCCGAGCTCGCCAAGGACCCGTGGATCGGCCCCTACCCGGGCAACCCGTGCCACGACGTCGTCGTGCTGGCCTGCGAGAGCGCCGGGTTCCAGCCGGACTTCGACCACTCCTCCGACGACTTCCGGGCCGTCGTCGCCCTCGCCTCCGCCGGTGCCGGCGTGGCCCTGGTGCCCCGGTCCGCCCTGACCGGCATGGACCTGACGGGCGTGACGGTGCGGCCGGTGGACGGCGTGGCGCCCACCCGCCGGGTCTTCGCGGCGGTGCGCCGCGGTTCGGAGCGGCACCCGCTGATCAGCCCGGTGCTGACGGCGTTGGGCGAGGCCGCCGAGGCCCGGCGCGACTGACGCGCCGCCCGTTGTCGGTGGCCGCCGTTAACCTGCGGGCATGCCGGACGCGGAAGACGTACGCAGAATCGCCCTGTCCCTGCCGGACACCGTCGAGAAGACGGCCTGGAGCATGCCCACCTTCCGGGTGGCGGGGAAGATGTTCGCCACCCTGCCGGAGGCGGAGACCTCCTGCGCGGTGCGCTGCCCGAAGGAGGAGCGGGACGAGCTGGTGCTCGCCGAACCGGAGAAGTTCTGGGTCGCCGACCACGAGGCCGCCTTCGCGTGGATCCGTGTCCGGCTCGCCGCCGTGGACGACGAGGAGGAGCTCCGCGACATCCTCGCCGACTCCTGGCGCCAGGCGGCGCCCACCAAGCTCCGCGAGGCGCACCCCCGGATCGGGGTGCTCGGCGCGGAATGACGCGGCGGGGCCGCTCCTCCCGGCGGGAGGGCGGACCCGTTGTCGGCGGGGCATGACATGCTCCTGTCGTGCAGCACGGTTCCGGGCAGGAGGGGGGCCCGGAACCGTGCCGCCCGACGTGCGGACCGCGACGTGCGGACCGCGACGCCGGCGGTGACGTGCGGACGGGACGCGTCGGGAAACCCACGCGCGACCACCGCGCGGAGTACGGTATGGTTGCCATGCACGTTCGGCCGGGGGAAACCCCAGGTCAGACGGCAAACGGGACGTGGCGCAGCTTGGTAGCGCACTTGACTGGGGGTCAAGGGGTCGCAGGTTCAAATCCTGTCGTCCCGACTCGATGAGTCGTGGGAAGGGGCCGTTGCGGAGAAGATCCGCAACGGCCCCTTCCGTGTGCCCGGGCGGCGGCGGGAGGGGAGCCGCCCGGGCCGTCTCAGGTGCGCGGCCCGCCCGTCCCGGCGAGCTCCGGCTCGGGCGCCGGGGTCTTCGCGGGCTCCCGCCGCCGCTGGAGGCGGCTGACGGCGGGGGCGGTGACCGCCGTGGTGATCAGGGCCACCAGGACCAGCATGGTGAACAGCTCCGGCCCGATGACGCCCAGTTCCAGGCCGATGTTCAGCACCACCAGCTCCGTCAGGCCCCGGCAGTTCATCAGCGCGCCGACCGACAGGGACTCGCGCCAGGGGCGGCCGCAGGCGCGGGCCGCGCCGGCCGCCCCGCCCCACTTGCCGAGGACGGCGACCCCGAGCAGCGCTCCCGCCCACAGCCACTGCACCGGGTCGGCGGCCAGCGCCCCGACCTCCGTGCGCAGCCCCGTGTGGACGAAGAACAGCGGCAGCAGGACCGGCACCGCCACCGCCCGGAACCGGGCCGCCGACGCCTCGATGCGGCGGTGGCCGCGCGGGGTGGCCACGCCGAAGAGGAACGCGCCGAACAGCGTGTGCACCCCGATCAGGTCCGTCGCCAGGGCGGACAGGCTCAGCCCGCTGAACAGCAGGACCAGGATCACCGCCTCGTTCGTCCGGCCGGCCCGCCACGCCGCCCACCGCGCCAGCAGCGGACGCACCACCAGCAGGATCAGCGCGCCGAAGGCCAGCGTGAGCCCGGCCGCCGTCACCGCGTCCAGCGGGGACCCCGCCGAGGTCAGCGCCACCACCAGGGCCAGCAGGCACCAGGCGGCCACGTCGTCGACCGCCGCGCAGGCCATCGCCAGCGCGCCCAGCGGCGTCCCGTACAGCCCTCGGTCGACCAGGATGCGGGCCAGCACCGGGAAGGCCGTCACACTCATGGCCACCGCGATGAACAGGGCGAACGGGAGGAACGGCACCCCGTCCGGGGCGAGGGACCGGTGCAGCGGCACGGCGAGCAGCGCGCCGAGCGCCAACGGGATCAGCATGCCGGCCTGGCTGACCGCCACCGCCGTGCGCGACCTGCTGCGCAGCGCGCCCAGGTCCAGCTCCAGACCCACCAGGAACATGAACACCAGCAGGCCGAGGTGCCCCAGGACCGAGGTGAACGGCAGCACCGACTCGGGGAAGAGCCAGCTCTGCCCCTGCGGCCACAGCCAGCCCAGCAGCGAGGGACCCAGCAGGATGCCCACCGCGATCTCCCCCACCACCGGGGGCTGGCCCAGGCGCCTGAGCAGCGCCCCGCCCGCCTGGCAGGCGAGGATCACCACCGGCACCGCGACGAGCAGCGCGGGCATGGGGTCAGCCGCGGACACCGGCGGCTCCCTCCGACGCGACGGACCGCAACGGCAGGACCGCCGCCGGCGGCTGGGGCGCCGAGGCGGCGTCCGACCAGCCCGCGTACCGCCGCAGCCCGTACAGCAGCGGGTTCACCGCCGGGCGGACCGCCACCCGGCCGGCCTGCGCGAACACCGCCGTGTGGTCGCCGAACGCGACGGTCCTGAGGACCGAGCAGTCGGCGACGGCGTGGGCGGCCTCGGTCAGGTGCGGGCCGCTCGCCCCCAGCGGCAGCCGCCACTCCACGCGGTCGAAGCGGTCCGGCGCCCCCGAGGCGAACAGGTCGGCGGTCGCCCGGGCCCCCTCGTGGAGCAGGTTCAGGGCGAACTGGCCCTGCTCCAGCAGGGCGTCCAGCGTGGGACTGGCGGTCCGTATGCACACCATCAGCGTGGGCGGGGCCAGCGCGACGCTCGTCAGCGAACTGCAGGTCAGCCCGCGGGGCAGGGCGTCGGCGTCGAGTGTGGTGACCACCGACACCCCGGAGGGGAAGGCGGCCATGAACGGGCGGAGATCGGTCTGCCGGAGGACGACGGGGGAGTGTTCGGCCGGCGTCCCGTCGTGGTCGTCGCCGCCGGGTACGTCCTGGAGCGAACCGGAGTGGGGCATGTCTGACTCCTGTGGGTGACGAAGGGCACGGCCCGGCACCCGGCCCGAGGGCCGGGACCGGGCCGTGACGGCGGACAGGCCCTAGCCGTGGAGCTGCTTCAGGTACTCGTAGGCGCTCGGCAGCGTTTCGAGCAGGTTCTGCTGCTGGCGCTTGACCGTCGCGAACAGCGGCTCCGCGCCCGCCACGGACTCCGGCTTGTACCCCAGCGCCGGCAGCGGGGCGTCCGGCTCCAGGCCCATGCCGGCGAAGATGCAGTAGTAGCTGCCGTTGGTCCAGAAGTTGCGGAACTCGGCCTCGAAGTTCCCGTAGTACGTCGACTCGTCGGTGATCGGGGAGTTGATCGGCAGACCCGCCTTGTACGCGGCGATCTTCTGCTTGATGTTGTCGGCGAGCCGCAGCTCCTTGTTGGCCCGCCAGAACGGGGTGTCGTTGCGGGGCGCGTAGTAGAAGTGCGCCTGCAGGAAGTCGCGGGTGTCGTCGAACATCAACTCGATCTCGCGGTTGAAGGCGTCGATCAGACCCTGGTTGAAGCTCTTGTCGGGGAAGTGCTTGGCCAACTGGTAGACGGCCGCGGTGATGAAGTAGATGCCGGTCGACTCCAGGGGCTCCACGAAGCACGAGGAGAGGCCGATGCTGACCACGTTCTTCACCCAGGCGCGGCGGTTGCGGCCGACCCGGAACCGGATGTGGTTGAAGGCCGTCTTCTCCGGGTCGAGCCCCCACATCCGCGCGAACTCGGCCGTGGCCTCGTCCTGGCCGGCGAAGCGGCTGGAGTAGACGTAGCCGGTGCCGAAGCGGCCCAGCATCGGGATCTTCCACGCCCAGCCGGAGGACATCGCGATCGACGAGGTGTACGGCTCCACGCCGCCGGCCTCGTCGTCGTGCGGCACGGCGGTGGCGACCGCGCTGTCGCACAGCAGGTGGTCGCTCATGTCGATGAACGGCTCGGCCATCGCCTGGTTGATCAGCAGGCCCCGGAAGCCGGAGCAGTCCACGAACAGGTCGGCGTCCAGCACCTTGCCGCCCTTGGTGCGCAGCGCCGTGACGTAGCCGCGCGCGTCCTGCACGACCTCCGTCATCTCGTCCTCGACGTGGTGGACGCCCTGCTTGTCGGTGGAGAACCGGCGCAGGAAGTCGGCGACCAGCTGGGCGTCGAAGTGCCACGCGTACCGCGTCGCGGAGCGCCCGTCGAGCCAGCGCGGCGCCTTCATGGCGTCCATCACCGGCGGCTCGCGGAAGCAGGCGTAGTCGAACGGCTCGGTGGTCTGGCCCTCGTACTTGCGCTTGAACCAGTAGTGCGACAGCGGCGTCCGGTCGTAGTCCGGGAGCAGCCCGAAGGGGTGGTAGAAGTGGTCGGGGCGGCCGTCCGCCAGCTCGCGGGCCGTCGACTGCCCCTCGCCCTCGGTGCGCCAGTTCACGAACCGCACCGCCATCTTGAAGCTGGCGTTGCACTCGCGCATCCACTCGTCCTCGGCGATCCCGAGGTAGTCGAAGAAGGCGCGCTGCAGGTTGGGCACCGTCGCCTCGCCGACGCCGATCCGCGGGATCGCCGGCGCCTCCAGCACCGTGATGTCGACCGTGCCCTGGAGCGCCTTGCCGAGGTAGGCGGCGGTCATCCAGCCGGCCGTGCCGCCGCCCAGGATGACGACCTTCTTCAGTCGGGGATCGGTGCTGGTCATGGAGCAGCCCTCATTTCGTCGGTCGGGGAAGCGCGGCAGGCGGCCGGGTGGGCCGGGGAGCCGAACGCCGACCCAGTGTGGAAAGCCGCTCTATGACGGCCCTACAGAGTCGGGATCCGGCCGGTATAGGCCGCCTGTAGAAGGCCCGAACACACTCGCCGCAGGCCAACGGCACGTCACGGATCCCGGGAGGAAGCGATGACCACCGCGGTGACCGGAACCGCACGGGGGGCGGCGGTACGCGTCCGCTTCCTCGGCGACTTCGAACTGACCGTGAACGGCGTCCCGGTGCGGCGGTGGCGGGCCGGCAAGGCCCGCGGCCTCTTCCAGTACCTGGTGATCCACCGCGGGCAGACCCTGACCCGCGACAGCCTCTACGAAGCCCTCTGGCCGGGGTCCGGCAGGCCGGCCGGCGACAGCTCGCTCAAGGTCGCCGCCCACGGGCTCCGCAGGGTCCTCGACGCCCACCCCGACAGCCCCGGCGGGTCCGGGATCCGGCTCCACTACCGCGACTTCGGCTACGCCCTGGACGTCACCGACCTCTGGAGCGACGTGGACCGCTTCCAGGAGCTGGTGCACACCGGGCTGCGCGCCGCCGGCGCCGGGGACCGCACGACCGCCCGGGACCGGCTGCGGGCCGCGATCGCCCTGTACGGCGGGGAGTTCCTGCGCGGGGAGAGCACCGACTGGGTCGTCGAACAGCGCGAGTACCTGCGGTCGCTGGCCCTGCGGGCCCTGGACGTGCTGCGCGCCGACGCCGACGAGCGGGAGGACTTCCCCGACCTCATCGAGATCTGCCGCAGCACCCTCGGCGTCGACCGGCACCACGAGGAGACCTACCGGGCGCTGATGGCGGCCCACGGCCGGCGCGGCGAACACCCCTGCGTCCGCCGCTGGTACGACCTGTGCGCGCGCCGGCTGCGGGACGACCTGGCCGTGGCGCCCTCCCGCGAGACCCAGCGGCTGCTGAGCGCCATCCTCCCCGCCCCCCGCCCCCGGGCGGTCCCCACCGGCCCGCGGTACCCGGCCTGGCCGAACCTCGGCTCTCCCACGGCCCAGGGCGCCGGCACCGTGTCCGGCCTCGGACCGGGCGCCGTGGCGGGGCCGGGCGCCGGCCCCGCGTCCGTGCCCGGGCTCCGTGCCCGCGCCGCCCGCCGGGCCCGCCCCGACGCCCGGTCCGCCGCCCGCCCGGACCTGCCCCAGGCCGGCGACGCCGTCCGCGCCAGGCCCGCCTGACGGGCCCGTGCGGCCACCGCTCGCCGCCCAGGAACGGCCGCGTCCGCCCCGCACCCCCACCGCCCGCACGCATCCCGTGACCGAACCACCCAGTGAGGAACCCACCGTGACCGTGCTGACCGTGCCGCAGGACGCCGCCGCGCCGGCGGCCGAACCCGCCGCGGCCCCCCTGCCGCCCCGCTACGACGACCAGTGGATCGGCGGCCGCTGGACGGCGTCCGACGCCGACAGCCGGCTGGTCGTCACCGACCCGGCCACCGAGGCGCCGCTGGCCACCGTCCCGGCCGGCACCGCCCACGACGCCGACCGCGCCGTGCGCGCCGCCGCCGAGGCCTTCCCCGGCTGGGCCGCCACCCCCGTCCGGGAGCGCACCGCCCTGCTGCGCCGCGTGGTCGAGGGCCTGGAGCGCAACGCCGAGCGCTTCGCCGGCCTGATCACCGCCGAGGTGGGCGCCCCCTCCCGGATCGCGCTGCGGACCCACGTCGGCCTCGCCGTCGGCATGGCCGCGCACTGCGTGGAGACCGCCGCCTCCTACACCTTCGAGGAGCGGGTGGGCCATTCCCTGGTGGTCCGCGAGGCCGCCGGCGTCGCCGCCTGCGTCACGCCCTGGAACACGCCGCTGCTGCTCACCGTGCAGAAGATGCTCCCCGCGCTGGCCGCCGGCTGCGCGGTCGTCCACAAGCCCAGCGAACTCACCCCGCTGCACGCCCGGTTGCTGGCCGAGGTGTTCGCCGAGGCCGACCTGCCGCCCGGCGTGGTCAACATGGTCGTCGGAACCGGCGACACCCTGGGCGCCGCCCTGGTCTCCCACCCGCTCGTCGACGTCGTCTCCCTGACCGGCTCCACCCGCGCCGGACGCCAGGTGTCGGCGCTGGGCGCGGACGGCGTCAAGCGGATCCACCTCGAGCTCGGCGGCAAGAACGCCAGCCTGGTTCTGGACGACGCCGACCTGCCCGCCGCCGTCGCCGCCACCGTCGACCAGGCCCTGTTCAACACCGGCCAGACCTGCCTGCAGTGGAGCCGTCTCCTGGTGCCCCGCGACCGACAGGACGAGGCCGTGGAGCTCGCCCGGCGGGCCATGGACGGCTACGTCACCGGCGACCCCCGCGACCCCGCGACCGACCTCGGGCCGCTGGTGTCCGCCGCCGCGTACGCCCGCGTCGGCGAGTACGTACGCCGCGGCGCCACGGAGGGCGGCGCCCGCCTGGCGCACGGCGGCCCCGGCCGGCCCGAGGGCCTGACCACCGGCTACTACGTGCGGCCCACCGTCTTCGCCGACGTCGACCCGCTGTCCACCATCGGCCAGGAGGAGATCTTCGGCCCGGTGCTCTGCGTCATGCCGTACGACGACGAGGAGCAGGCCCTGCGCATCGTCAACGGCACCCGCTACGGGCTGCACGGAGCGGTCTGGTCCGCCGACGACGCACGGGCCGAGCGTGTCGCGCGACGGTTCCGGACCGGCCTCGTCGACGTCAACGGCGGTTCCTTCAACCCGGCGGCGCCCTTCGGCGGCTTCAAGCAGTCCGGCATCGGCCGCGAGTGCGGCAACGCCGGACTCGAGGCGTTCCTGGAGACCAAGTCGATGCAGCTGCCGCAGGAACAGGGCGGCCAGGTCGTCGGCCCCCGCCTGCGGGCCACCCCGCCGGCCGGCGCCGCGCGCCAGGAGAGGAACGACGGATGACCCCCGAACAGGCACCCCTCCCGCCGTTGTTCGCCGCCCTGCGGCGCTGGACGGCCGAACGCCCGGACGCCGAGGCGGTCCACGCCGAGGACGGCACCCTCACCTACGCCGCCCTCACCGCCCGCACCGCCGAGCTGGCGACCGCGCTGGCACGGGCGGGCGCCGGACCCGAGACGGCCGTCGGGCTGCTCCTGGGCCGCTCCCGGGACGCCGTGCCCGCACTGCTCGCGGTGTGGAGCCTCGGCGCCACGGCCGTGCCCCTCGACCCCGGCCACCCGGCCGAACGGCGCGCCACCGTCCTCCGCGACGCCCACGCCCGCGTCCTGGTCGCCCCCGGCCCCGCCCACGGACCCGGCCTCGGCGACGTCCCGACGCTCGACCCGGCCGTCCCCGTGACCGGCGCGCCCGGCACACCGCGGGTGACCGTCCCCGGACCGGACACCTGCGCCTACGTCGTCTACACCTCCGGAACCACCGGCACGCCCAAGGGCGTCGAGGTCACCTACCGCGGCCTCGACTCCTTCACCGCCGCCCTCGGCGGGCTCGGCCTGACCCCCGGCGGCCTCGGCCTCAACGCCGTCTCGCCGGCCTTCGACGGCTGGCTGTGGTGCACCCTGCTGTACCTCGTCCACGGCCAGGGAGTCGCGCTGGTGGACCTCTCCCTGGACGGGCTGCGCCGCGCCGCCGCCCAGGGGCGCGAACCGCTCCCCGCCGGACTGCGCACCGCCTCCCTCACCCCGTCCCTGCTGGCGGCGCACGGCGCCGGGCTGGACGAGGCCGAGGTGGTGGTGGTCGCGGGCGAGCCCTGCCCGGCGGCGCTCGCCGAACGCTTCGCCCACGGCCGCCGGCTGCTCAACGTGTACGGGCCGACCGAGGCCACCGTCGCGGCCACCTGGGCCGACAGCGAGCGGGGGGACGACGTGAGCACCATCGGACGGCCGCTGCCCGACCAGCGGGCGTACGTCCTCGACGACGAGCTGAGGCCGGTGCCCCCCGGCGAGGAGGGCGAGCTCTACCTGGGCGGCCCCGCCGTGGCGCGCGGCTACCGCAACCGGCCCGGCCTCACCGCCGCCCGCTTCCTGCCCGACCCCTTCCAGGGCGGCGGCACCCGGATGTACCGCACCGGGGACGTCGTGGTGCGGCGGCCCGGAGGCGAACTCGAGTACCGGGGCCGCCGCGACGACCAGCTGAAGATCCGCGGCCACCGCATCGAACCCGGCGAGGTGGAGCGGATCGCCGCCCAGCTCCCGGAGGTGGTCGCCGCCGCCTGCTGCCCGCTCGCCTCGGGACAGTCGCTGGGCCTCGCCGTGGTCGCCGCTCCCGGCACCGGGCCCGCCGGGGACCTGGCCGCCACCGTCGCCGAGCACTGCGCCAAGCTCCTCCCCGAGGCGGCCGTGCCCACCACCGTCCGCGTCGTCGACCGCATCCCCACCCTCGGCACCGGCAAGGCCGACCGGGCCGCCCTCGCCCGCGAACTCACCGCGCCCGCCGGCCAGGCCACCACGGCGTCCGCCACCAGCCGCGAGCGGGCGGTGATGGCCCTGTGGGCCGAGGTGCTGGAGCTCGAGGTGCCGGGCCCCGAGGCCGACTTCTTCACCCTGGGCGGACACTCGCTGGCCGCCGCCCGCGTCGTCGCCGAACTGCGGCGGTCCACCGGGCTGGCCATCACCCTCGGGGCGCTGCTCGCCCGCCCCACCGTCGCCGACGTCGCCGCCGAACTCGACCGCCTCGCGGACGCGGCGGACGACCGGCTCCTCACCGCAGAGGGGGCCTGACGCCGTGGGCGCCTGGATCTCCACCTGGCCGGCCGGCCCCGGGGACGCCGAACTGCCGGTGCTGCTCTGCCTCCCGCCGGCCGGCGCGGGCTGCCACCAGTTCCGCTCCTGGATCCCCGCGCTGACCGGGATCGCCCAGGTGCACGGCGTCCAGCTCCCCGGCCGTGAGAACCGCTGGCGCGAGCCGATGCCGGACACCCTCGGCGAGGCCGTCGACGCCGTCGCCGGGGAACTGCGGCCGATCGTCGGCGCGGGCCGCCGGCTGGTCGTCTTCGGCCACAGCTTCGGCGGGCTCCTCGGCTACGAGCTCGCCCGGCGCGTCACCCCCGACGCCCTGGTGGTCAGCGGCTGCCGGGCGCCCGGACACTGGGACGGCGCCGGCCGCGGCATCGTCGACGACGCCGACGAACTCGACAAGCTCTTCGACACCGCCGGACTCGACCCGGCCTTCCTGGACGAGGACACCCGCGCCCTGATGGTCGCCATGCTCCGCAAGGACGCCGTGCTGTCGCTGAGCTACACCCACACCCCCGGCGACCCCGTCCCGGCGCCCGTGCACGCCTGGCGGGCCCGCGGCGACGAGACCGTCACCGCCGACGACATGGCCGGCTGGGCCGCGGTCACCAGCCGCGGCTTCCGCCTCCACCACGTCGAGGGCGGCCACCACGCCGTGCTGCGCCGCCCGGAGCCGCTGCTGGCCCACCTCACCGGGCTGCTGCGGGACGGCACCCCCGCAGCCGCCCCCGTCGGCTGACCGACGTCCACGCCGACGCCGACGCCGGAGCCCAGGCCGATGGCCAGGCCGGCGCCCAGGCGGATGCCCAGGCCGATGCCCAGGCCGACGCCACCGACCGAGCCGACCGAGCCGACCGAGCCGACCGAGCCGACCGAGCCGACCGAGCGAACCGAGCCGACCGAGCGAACCGAGCGAACCGAGCCGACCGAGCGAACCGAGCCGGAGGAGCCGTGCCCACCACCTACCAGGTCCTCGTCAACCACGAGGAGCAGTACGCGCTGTACCCCGCGGAGCGCGAGGTGCCCGACGGCTGGACGCCGGCCGGGTTCAGCGGCACCGAGGACGCGTGCGTCGCCCACGTGGACGCGCACTGGACCGACATCCGCCCCCGCAGTGCCCGGGCGGCGGCCGCCGCGGCCGCGCCCGCGGGCCGAGGAGCCTGAGATGCACATCGACCTGCTGGACCCGGAGCCGTTCCGCCGCGACGACTTCTGGGACACCTTCGCCTGGCTGCGCGCCAACGCGCCCGTGTACCGCCACCCCGAACCCGGCGGCGACGGCTTCTGGGTGCTCAGCAAGCACCGCGACATCGTGAACGTGTACGCCGACAGCGACACCTTCAGCTCCGCGCGCGGCATGCGGCTCGGCAGCGAACCCGCCGCCGTCGCCGCCGTCACCCAGCGGATGCTGATCGTCTCCGACGCGCCCCACCACACCCGGCTCAAGCGGGCCCTGTACCAGGCGTTCGGGCCGCAGCAGATGCCCCGGCTCGAGGCCCTGGTCGTCGACGTCGTCGCCGACCTGGTCGCCGAGGCCGCCGAGGCGGGCGAACTGGACTTCATCGACCTCGCCAAGCAGCTCCCCAACCGGGTCGTCTGCGCCATGATGGGCATCCCGCGCGCCGACTGGGCGTGGATCGGGGCGCTCACCACCGACGCCTTCGACTCCCCGGACGAGGCCGTCCGCAGCAACGCCCACTCCGAGATCTTCCTCTACTTCATCGAGCTCCTGGCCGAACGGCGGGCCCGCCCCGGCACCGACCTGGTCAGCCAGATCGCCCACGACACCCTCGTCGACGAGGGGGACGGCACCGAACGGCCGCTCAGCGACGAGGAGATCGTCTTCAACTGCAACGGCGTGCTGTCCGGGGCCAACGAGACCACCCGCTACTCCGCCGCCGGCGCGGTCCACATGTTCGCCCGGCTGCCGGAGCAGTGGGAACTGCTGCGCCGCCTCGGCCCCGAGGGCGTCGCCCCGGCCGTCGAGGAGATCCTGCGCTGGACCACCCCCGGCGTCCACGCCCTGCGCACCGCGCTGCGCGACACCGAGATCGCCGGGACACCCGTCGCCGCGGGCGACCGGGTGACCCTGTGGAACGTCTCCGCCAACCGCGACGAGGACGTCTTCACCGACCCGCACGCCTTCCGCGTCGACCGCCGCCCCAACCGCCACGTCGCCTTCGGGCACGGCCGCCACCTGTGCCTGGGGGCACGGCTCGCCCGCTTCGAACTCGGCGCCCTGCTCACCGAGATGCTCGGCGCCCTGGACGGCTTCGAGCTCACCGGCCCGGCGCTGTTCAACTCGTCCAACTTCACCTGGGGCATCACCAGCCTCCCGGTCCGGCTGCTGCGCAGCCGAGCTCTCCCACCCGCAGAAAGGGCCGCGCTGTGACCACCGCACTGATCGACTACAACCGGACCGACACCGACTTCCCCGCCGAGGGGTACGCCGAGCTCCTCGCCCGGCAGGCCGCCAGGACCCCCGACGCCCCCGCCCTCGTCCAGGGCGCCCGGGTGTGGACCTTCGCCGAACTCGAGGCGGCCACCAACCGGCTGGCCCACGCACTGATCGCGCGCGGCGCGGCCCCGGGCGAGCGGGTGGGGCTGTGCTACCCGCGCAGCGCCGACCACGTCATCGGCTCCCTCGCGATCCTCAAGACCGGCGCCGCCATCGTGGCGCTCGACCCGGTCAACCCCGACGAGCGGCTCACCGCCATGATCGGCGACGCCCGCCCGCTGCTCGTCCTCACCCCGGCCGAGATCGCCCCGCGGATACCCGAGGACATGGCCCGCGTCGAGGTCGCCACCGCGGGCCAGGACCGGCCGGAGACGCCGACCGGCGTCCTCGTGGGCCCCGACACCGTCAGCCACCTCATCTACACCTCCGGCTCCACCGGCACCCCCAAGGCCGTCCTCGAGCGCCACGGCGCCCTCACCAACCTGGTCCACTGGACCGGCCGCGCCTACGGGGTGCGGCCCGGCGACCGGGCCTCCTGGATGTCCACGCCCGGGTTCGCCGTGCAGATCATGGAGTGGCTGCCCTACCTGCCGCTGGGCGCGGCGGTCCACATCCCCGAGACCGGCCGGGCGCAGACCCCCGAGCAGATCCGGGACTGGCTCGCCGCCGAACGGATCACCCACACCATGCTCGTCGCCGCCCTCGCCGAGCCCGTCTGGCAGCTCGACTGGGCGCCGGACACCGCGCTGCGCGTCCTGGTGACCACCGCCGAGCGGGTGCACTCCTGGCCGCCCACCGACACGCCCTTCCGCGTCGTGATGACGTACGGCACGACCGAGACCACCAACGTGCTGACCTGCCTCGACCTCGGGGCCGGCGTCGACTTCACCAGCCAGGCCACGCCGGCCGGGATCCGGGCCACCCGGCAGGTGCCCGTCGGGGTGCCCATCGCCAACATGCGGGCGCACCTGCTGGACGAGGAGGACCGCCCGGTCGCCGACGGCGAGGTCGGACGGCTCCACGTCTCCGGCGCCGGAGTGGCCGCCGGATACCACGGCCTGCCCGAGCTGACCGCGACCAAATTCCGCACCGGGGTGGTCCCCGGCGACCCCCACCCGGTGCTCTACGACACCGGGGACCTGGCCCGCCGCCGCGAGGACGGCGCCGTCGAACTCCTCGGCCGCTCCGACGCCCAGGTGAAGATCCGCGGTTTCCGTGTGGAGCTGGGCGAGGTCGAGACCCATGTCGCCCGGGTCGACTCCGTCGCCGAGGCGGTCGTCGTCACCCAGGAACGCGGCGCCGACGACAAGCGCCTGGTGGCCTACGTCTCGCCCGACGGCACCGGGCCCTGCGACCCCGGCGCCGTCCGCGCCGCCGTGGCCCGCACCCTGCCCTACTACATGGTGCCCGGCGCCGTGGTGGTGCTGCCCGCCCTGCCGCGGCTGCCCAACGGCAAGGTCGACCGGCGGGCCCTGCCCGAGCCGCCCGAGCCGCGGCAGGGCGTCGCCACGGGGTACGAGCCGCCCCGCGACGAGACCGAGGACGCGCTGGTGCGCCTGTGGGCCGAGGCCTTCCGCACCGAGGGCGTCGGCATCCACGACAACTTCTTCGAACTGGGCGGCCACTCGCTGCTGGCCTTCCAGCTGATCGACGAGATCCGCCGCCGCTACGGCGTGGAGCTCAGCCTCTCCGACCTGTCCGCCCGGCCCACCGTGGCCGAACTCGGCGCCCTGATCGTCACCGAACGGACCGGGGGACGGGGGGAGTTCGGCGGCCTGCCGGCGATCGTCCCCGACCCGGACGCCCGGTTCGAGCCGTTCCCGCTGACCGAGAGCCAGCAGGCCCTGTGGATCGGCCGCGGGGGACTGGTGGACCTCGGCAACGTCGGCTGCCACGGCTACTTCGAGTGGGAGAGCGAGCGGCTCGACGTCCCCCGCTTCGAGGCCGCCTGGCGCCGGCTCGTGGAGCGCCACGACGCGCTGCGCACCCGCGTCCTCCCCGACGGCACCCAGCAGGTGTTCGAGGAGATCCCCCCGTACGACATCCCCGTGACCGACCTCGGCGGCCTCGACCCCGCCGCCCGTGAGGCCGAACTCGCCGCGCTGCGCGAACGCCTGTCCCACCAGGTGCTCGACGCCGACGCCTGGCCGCTGTTCGACGTGCGGATCAGCCTGCTCGGCGGCGGGAGGGCGCGCGTCCACCTGTGCCTGGACTTCCTGGTCGCCGACGCCTGGAGCTACTTCCAGGTCCTGGTCCCGGACCTGGTCGCCTACTACACCGAGCCCGGCGCCGAACTCCCGCCGCTGGAACTGACGTTCCGCGACTACGTGCTGGCCGTCGCCGACTCCCTGCGCGACAGCGAGCTCTACCGGCGCTCCGAGTGGTACTGGCGCGACCGCCTCGCCACCCTGCCCCCCGCCCCCCAGCTCCCCGAGCGGCCCGCCGACGCCCCGGCCCGCCCGGTCCGCTTCGAGCGGCTCAGCCACGTGGTGCCCGCCGCCCTGTGGGACCGGATCCAGGAGCACGCCGGCGACCGCAAGGTCACCGCGTCCGGGGTGCTCGCGGCCGCCTACGCCGAGGTCCTCGGCACGGCCTCCGGCCAGGCCCGCTTCACGATCAACTTCCCCCTCTTCAACCGGCTCCCGCTCCACCCGCAGGTCAACTCCCTGCTCGCCGACACCACCACGACGCTGCTGCTCGCCGTGGAGCAGGAGGAGACCACCTTCGCCGGACGCGCCCAGGCCGTGCAGCGCCGCCTGTGGGCCGACCTCGAGCACCGCTACTTCAGCGGCGTCCAGGTCCTGCGGGAGCTGACCAAGCTCCGCGGCACCCTCGCGCCCGCCATGCCCGTGGTGATGACCAGCCTCGCCGGCCACCCGCCGCAGTACGAGGAGAACGAACTGGGCGTGCCGGTCTACGGCATCTCCCAGACCCCGCAGGTCTCCCTGGACTTCCAGGTCTTCGAGAAGGCCGGCGGTCTCACCTTCAACTGGGACTACCTGCCCGCCGTGTACCCGGACGGACTGATCGAGGCGATGTTCCGGCAGTTCGTCGCGCTGCTCGAGGAACTCGGCGGCGAGGACGTCTGGGGGCGGTACTCGCCGCCGCCCGGCGAGAGCGGCGACACCGACGGCGGCCCCGCCGAGGCCCGCGACACCGGCGACGCCTGGGAGCGGTACTGGGCCGGGATCCGGCGCACCGGACGCGGCGGCGACGTCATCTGGGACGCCGACAGCGGCGAGGAGTTCCGGTGGCTGCTCGGCCAGGCGCGGCAGCACTTCCGCGACGACCTGCCGGTCATCGACCTCGGCTGCGGCAACGGGCGTTACAGCCGCGAGATGGCGCCCCACTACCCGCGGGTCGTCGGGGTCGACGTGTCGGCCAGCGCGATCGAGCACGCCGTGCGCGAGGCCGCCGCGGAGGGGGTGCCCAACGTCGAGTACCTCGCCGTCGACATGACCGACGCCGAGCAGGCCGCCGCCCTCGGCGAGGGCCCGTACAACATCTTCGTCCGCGGCGTCTTCCACGTCCTCGACGGCGCGGCCCGGGCCCGCCTCGCGACCGTGGCCGGCCGGCTGCTCGGCCCCGAGGGGGTGCTGATCGTCCACGAGCCCGACTACTCGAGCAACTCCTTCGGCTACCTCGGCTTCGTCGGCGGGAAGCGCGGCCGCGCCGAGGACCTGGTCGGGCCGCTGGAGGCCGCCGGCGTGCGGCACTCCCAGCGCTTCACCCGGCCCGAACTGGCCGCCGCCTTCCCGGCGGACGACTGGGAGATCCTCGACGACCGGGCGATCCAGCTGCACGCCCTGGACCCCCGCTCCGACGCGGAGGCCCTGCTGCTGCCCGGCTACTACGCGGTCCTGCGCCGCAGGGGCTGACGGCCGCGCCGCACGACCGGTCAGGCTCCGCGCCACGGGCTCCCCAAGGGCCCGGCGCGGGGCCTGCTCGTCGTGGGCGGCGGGGCCTGATCATCGTGGGCGGCGGGGCCTGATCATCGTGTGCGCCGGGGCCTGATCGTCGTGTGCGCCGTTCCGGGGTCGTCCGCGCCGACTCGGTGCGAGACTGCACCCCATGGACCGACGAACTGCCGACCGGCTGCTCAGGGCGCGCGCACAGGCCATCGCCGGCGGGGTCCGGGAGACCACCGTCGCCGCCGCCCTGGACCGGGTGCTCGCCGTCCAGGCGCAGGACCTCACGGCGGCGGCCCTCGGCCTGCGGGTCCGGGTGGCCGGCCTGACCGCCGAGGACGTCCGGCGCGCCACCGACGTCGAACGCACCGCGATCCGCGGCTGGTTCATGCGCGGCACGCTGCAGCTGGTGGCGGCGGGCGACGCCCGCTGGCTGCTCGCCCTGCTGGGCCCGGTGCACCTGGCGCTCGGCGTCCGCAGGCTCCGCGAACTCGGCCTGGACGAGCGCCTGTGCGAACGGGCCGACCGGCTCCTGCTGCGGGCCGTGGACGGCGAGGGCCCGCTGACCCGTGCCGAACTCACCGAGCGGCTGGGCTCGTTGGGCGTGGAGAGCAAGGGGCAGGCCGCCTTCCACCTCATCCGCCGGGCGGCGCTGTCCGGGCTGATCTGCCACGGCCCCCAGCGGGCCGGGGAGGCGACGTTCGTCCCCCTCGACTCCTGGCTGCCCGCGACCGGGCCGCTCCCGTTCACCGGCGACGCGGCCGTGGCCGAACTCGCCCGCCGCTACCGCCGGGCCCACGGCCCCTCGGACGCCGCGGACCTCGCCCACTGGTCCGGGCTGCGCACCACCGTCTGCCGCAAGGCCTGGGCCGCGGCCGGCGAACCGCGGTGGGAGGAGGTCCCCGCGGAAGCCCCGCAGGGGGACGTGCGGCTGCTGCCCGCCTACGACAACTACCTGCTCGCCCACCGCCGCAGGGAGCTGTCCGTGCCGGCCGAGCACGAGCGCCGGGTGTGGCCGGGCGGCGGCGTCATCCGCGCGACCGTCCTGGTGGACGGGCTGGCGGTGGCCACCTGGTCGGGCGGCCGGCGCGGCACCCAGCCGGTGGTCGAACCGTTCCCCGGCGGGGCACTGGACGACTCCGCCGACGCGGAGCGGATCGGTGAGGGCGTCGAGCGGGAGAGCGCCGACCTCGCACGCTTCTACAACGACTCTCATACGCACTCCACGACCGGTCTCCGGCCGCGCGGATTCGTAACCGGGCCCTAACCCGCCCTTCCTACGTTCGGTGCCGTTCGACATACCGTCCCCCACCAGAAAAGGGCGTCGACATGGCACTCGGTCGGCATCACGACTTCAACCGGCTGTGGTTCGGGCAGACCGTCAGCAACTTCGGTGACAAGATCTCCCTGCTCGCACTACCGACCCTCGCGGTCGTCATACTCGACGGGGGAGCGTTCGAGGTCGGTGTCCTCGGCGCTCTGCGCTTCCTCCCGTTCCTGCTGCTCGCCCCGGTCGCCGGCCTCGTGGCCGACCGGGTCTCGCGCCGCACCATCATGATCGTGGCCGACCTCGGCCGCTTCGCCGCGCTCGGCTCGATCCCGCTGGCCTTCGCGCTGGACTCCGTCACGATGACGCACGTCTACATCGTGGCCGGCGTCTCCGGCGTCCTCACCGCCTTCTTCGAGGTCGCCTACCAGTCCTGGCTGCCGCAGCTGATCGGCACCGAGAACCTCGTCGAGGGCAACACCAAGCTGCAGATCAGCCGCAGCCTCGCCGAGGCCGTCGGCGCGGGCGCCGGCGGCGCGCTGATGCAGCTGCTCGGCGCGGCCCGCGCCATCACCGTGGACGCCTTCACCTTCCTGATCTCGCTGGCCGCCCTGCTGTTCATCCGGCAGCGCGACAGCCGGGCCCGGGTGGAGGAGACCAAGGCCTCCGCGAAGGCCGAGATGAAGGAGGGCCTGAAGACCCTCTTCGGCACCCCGGTGCTGCGCGGCCTGTTCACCGCCAACGTCGTGGTCAACCTCGGCGCCGCCATGGGCGACGCGCTGCTGATCGTGTACGCGTACCAGGTCCTCGACCTCAGCCCCGGCCAGGTCGGCGTGGCCTTCGCCGTGATGTCGGTCTTCGTCATCGCCGGCGCGGTCCTCTCCGAGCAGGTCACCAAGGTCCTCACGGTCGGCCGCACCCTGGTCCTGACCGCCGTCGTGCTGGGCATCGGCTACATCCTGGTGCCGACCGGCGGCGCGGTCGCCGGCTTCGTCGGACTGATCGTGGTGCAGGCCGTCATCGGCTTCGTCTCGCCGATGTTCGACATCCACGTCCTCAGCCTGGTCCAGGGCGTCACCCCGAACGAGCAGATGGGCCGCGTCAGCGGCGCCGCCCTCTCGGCGGTGTACGGCGCGCTGTCGCTCGGCTACTTCGTGGGCGGCGCGCTCGGCGAGAGCGTCGGCCTCACCGGAGGCCTGGCCGTCGCCGGAGCGATCACCGTCCTCGGCGGCCTGACGCTGCTGAAGGGCCCGGTCGCCGCCATCAAGGAGATGCCCGGCGGCGACAACACCCCCGACGGCACCTCCGACGGCGCCGCCTCCACCGGGGACGCCGCCCTCGCGGCCGACGCGGCGGGGCCGACCGCGGACGGCACCAAGGTCGGGGCCTAGCCCCTCCCGCGGACCGATGCGGGCGCCGGCCGCGACGCCGGCGCCCGCCCGGTCGCGGCCCCGCCCCGCGCGGCCCTCGCCGTACCCCTCTCCCTCTCCACCAGACGCACGGAGGCACCAGGTGAGCGAGTCCCTCGCCGAACGCATAGCCCAACTGCCGAAGGCCCGCCGGGCACTGTTCCAGGCCCTCGCCGGCCGCGCCGGCGGACGGTCCACCGCACCGGAGGAGTCCGAGCCGGCGCCGAGGGACCCCGCCGAGGCCCCGGTGCTCTCCTTCGCCCAGCGCCGCCTGTGGTTCGTCGACCAGCTCCAGCCCGGCAGCCCGGCCTACAACGTGCCGGTCGCCACCCGCATCCGCGGCCCCCTCGACGTCCCCGCCCTGCACGGCGCCCTCCAGGACGTCGTCGACCGGCACGAGGTCCTGCGCACCGTCTACCGGGACGTGCCCGGCGCCGCCGAGGCCGTACCGCGGGTGCTGGACGGCCACCGGCTGCCGCTGCCGGTCACCGACCTCCCCGACGAGGCGGCCGTCCGCGCCTTCTACGACGCCGACGCCTCGGCCCCCTTCGACCTCGCGGGCGCTGCCCCGCTGCGCGCCTCGCTCGCCCGGCTCGCCGCCGACGACCACGTCCTCGTGCTGAACCTGCACCACATCGTCACCGACGGCTGGTCGATGCGGCTGCTCACCACCGAACTGGAACGCGCCTACGCCCTGCGCACCGGGGCCGACGGCGAACCGCCCGCCCCGCCCGCCCTCCAGTACGCCGACTTCGCGGCCTGGCAGCGCCGCCGCGTCGGCGGCGAGCGACGGGAACGCCTCACCGCCTTCTGGCGCGAGGAGCTGGCCGGCGCCGCCCCCGTGGACCTGCCCACCGACCGTCCCCGGCCGCCCGTCTTCAGCCACGCCGGCGCCTCCCGCTACATCGACCTCCCCCCGCGGCTCATCGCCCGTCTGCGGGAGTTCGGCCGCTCCGAGGGAGCCACCCTCTACATGACGATGCTGGCCGGCTTCGCCGCCACCCTGCGCCGCTGGACCGGCCAGGACGACATCGTCGTCGGCACCTCCGTCTCGGGCCGGGACCACCCCGCCTTCGGCGACCTCATCGGCTTCTTCGTCAACACCCTCCCGCTGCGCATCCGCACCGGCGGCGGCCTCGGCTTCGCCGACCTGGTCCGCGACACCCGGCGCACCACCCTCCAGGCGTACGCGCACCAGGAACTGCCCTTCGACCTGATCGTCGACGCGGTCGGACTGCCGCGCGACCCCAGCCGCCCCCCGCTGACCTCCGTGATGTTCCTGCTGGACGAGACCGCGGACACCGCCCCCCGGCTCGCCGGACTCGCCACCGAGGCCGTCGACTTCTCCTCCCGTGCCACCAAGTACGACCTGATGATCAGCGTCCACGACGCCGGCGACTCGGTCCGCGCCCTGGTGGAGTACCCCACCGACCTCTTCGACGCCGCCACCGTCGACCGCCTCCTCGGCCACTTCCTCACCACCCTCGAGGCCGCCGTCGACCGTCCCGCCGAGCCGCTGGCCGCGCTGCCGCTGCTCACCGAGGAGGAGCGCCGCACCGCCCTCGACGACTGGAACGCCACCCGCGCCCCGTTCCCGCAGGACGCCTGCCTCCACCACCTTTTCGAGCAGCACGCCGACCGGCGTCCGGGGAGCGCGGCCGTCGTCTGCGGCGGCGCCGGCGGCTGGGCGGTCACCTACGGCGAGCTGGAGCAGCGGGCCAACCGCCTCGCCCACCGGCTCGTCGAGGCCGGCGCGGGCCCCGACCGGACCGTCGCCCTGTGCCTGCGCCGCGGCCCCGGCCTGGTCACCGCCGTCCTCGCCGTGCTCAAGGCGGGAGCCGCCTACGTGCCGCTCGACCCCGACTACCCGGCCGAGCGCCTGGGGCTGCTGCTGCGGGACGCCGCGCCGCCGATCGTGGTCAGCGACTCCGAACTGGCCGGCCGGCTGCCGCTGGGCGACGCCACCACCCGCATCCTGCTGGACACCGACCGCCGCGACCTGGAGGCGCTGCCCGCCACCCGCCCCGACGTCCCCGTCACCTCGCGCGACCTCGCCTACGTCATCTTCACGTCCGGATCCACCGGCACGCCCAAGGGCATCGCCCTCGAGCACCGCGGCGTGGTCAACAACCTGCTCGACCTCAACCGCTCCTACGGCATCGGCCCCGACGACGCGGTGCTCGCCCTGTCCTCGCCCAGCTTCGACATGAGCGTCTACGAGACCCTCGGCATGCTCGCCGCCGGCGGCACGGTCGTCCTGCCCGACCCGGCGGCCGTCAAGGACCCCGCCCACTGGGCGGACCTGATCCGGCGCCACCGCGTCAGCGTGTGGAACTCCGCCCCCGCCCTGCTCGGGCTGCTGATCGACCAGCTCGAGCACGACGGCGGCGAGGGCCTGCCCTCGCTGCGCGCCGCCTTCCTCGGCGGCGACTGGATCCCCGTCGACCAGCCCGACCGCGTGCGGGCCTTCGCCCCCGGCCTCGCCTTCGCCGCGCTGGGCGGAGCCACCGAGGCGTCCATCCACTCCCTGGAGTACCGGGTCGAGCGCGTCGAACCCGGCTGGACCAAGCTGCCCTACGGGCGCCCCATGGCCAACCAGCGCGCGTACGTCCTCGACGCGGCCGACCGGATCGTCCCCGTCGGCGTGCCCGGCGAACTCCACCTGGGCGGCGTCGGCCTGGCCCGCGGGTACCTGAACCGGCCCGAGCTGACCGAACAGAAGTTCGTGCAGGTCGAACTGGAGACCGGGCGCACCGAACGCCTGTACCGCACCGGCGACCGCGCCCGGTACCGGACCGACGGCACCGTCGAACTCCTCGGCCGCACCGACTTCCGGATCAAGCTCAACGGGCTGCGCATCGAGCCCGGCGAGGTGGAGAGCGCGCTGCGCGGACAGCCGGGCGTGCGCGAGGCCGTGGTCGTCGCCCGGAAGGCCGCCGGCTCCGACCGGCTCACCGGCTACGTGGTCCCCGAGGAGGGCGCCACGGCTCCGGACCCCGCCGCCCTGCGCGCCGCCCTGGGCGCCGTCCTCCCGCCGCACTGCGTCCCCGCCGACCTGGTGGTCCTCGACCGGCTGCCGCTCAGCCCCAACGGCAAGGTCGACCGCAACGCCCTGCCCGAGCCGCGCACCGCGGCACCCGCCGCCGCCCCCGGGACCGCGCCCGGGACCGCGCCCGGGCCGGCCGGGAGCTCGGCCCTGCGCGTCGCCGCCGTCTGGGCCGAGGTGCTCGGCCTGCCCGCCGTCGGACCCGACGACGACTTCTTCGACCTGGGCGGGGACTCCTTCGCCGCCGTCCGCGCCGTACGGGCCGTCGCCGACGCCCTGCCCGAGGCGCGCGGCCTGCGCGTGGTCGACCTGTTCAGCCGTCCCACCCCCGCCGGACTGGCCGCCCGCGCCGCCGAACTCGCGGACCCCACCGGGCCCGTGGCCCCCAGGCCCGCGCACCGGCTGCTGCACCGGCTCTCGCAGCGGCCCGCGGACGGCGGGCCTCCCGCGCTCACCCTGGTGTGCTTCCCGCACGGCGGCGGCGACGCCATCGCCTACCGGCCGCTGGCCGCCTGCCTGCCCCCGCACATCGACCTGGTGGCCGTCTCCCCGCCCGGGCACGACCCCCTCGATCCCGGTCCGATGCTGCCGGTCACCGAGTTCGCCGAACTCGCCGCCCGGGAGATCGCCCGCGCCGTCACCGGCCCGTTCGCGGTCTACGGACACTGCGCCGGCGTCGTCGCCGCCCTGGAGACCACCCGCGTCCTGGAACGCGACGGCCTGCGCCCCCTCGCCCTCCACCTCGCGGCCGCCCTCCCCGAGGACGACCCCGACTTCGCCCTGGAGATGGAACGCGTCTCCACCGACGACGACCTCGTCGGCTACCTGACCACCATGGACGGCTTCGACGGCGTCCTCGACGACAGCGACCTGACCGCCGTGCTCCGGATGGTCCGGCACGACATGACCGAGGCCGCCCGCTTCTTCGCCCGCACCCCCGACGGCTACGGCGCCCCCCTGGACACCCCGGTCACCTGCGTCGTCGGCGACGCCGACGACGCGACCAGGGACTACGAACAGGGCCACCGCGCCTGGGGCCGCTACGCCCGCGACCTGCGGCTCGCCGTGATCCCCGGCGGCCGGCACTACTTCGCCAAGCACCTGCCCGACCGGCTCGCCGCACTGCTGGCCGACCTGCACCGCAACGGAGGAACCCATGTCTGACCTCGCCGAACGGCTCGGCCGGCTGCCCCAGGGACAGCGGTCCCGGCTCCTGGGCCGGATGCGCAACCAGATGACCGCCGGGGTCGGCCCGCGCAACGAACTCAAGCGCACCGACCACGGCCCCCGCTCCCGCGCCTCCTTCCAGCAGGAGCAGATGTGGTTCGTCGACCGGCTCGGCGCCGGCCGGGCGCGCAACAACATAGCCTTGGCGATACGCCTCGACGGCCCCCTCGACCGGGCCGCGCTCCACGAGGCGCTCAACGCCGTCGTCGCCGGCCACCAGGTGCTGCACAGCAAGCTGGTCGAGGTCGACGGGGTGCCGTGGCAGGAACCGGTCCCGTCGTTCGTCCTGGGCATCCGCACCAGCGACTTCGCCGACAGCGACGACCCCGAGCGCGAACTCGCCGAGCTCACCGCCTCCTGCGCCTCCGCCCCCTTTGACCTGGCCACCGCCCCGCCGGTGCGGGCCCACCTGGTGCGCCTCGCCGCCGAACGGCACGTGCTGCTCTGGGTCGTCCACCACATCGCCTGGGACCCCGGCTCCACCCGCGTCTTCGCCGAGGAACTCACCTCCTGCTACACCGCGGCGGCCCGCGGCGACCGGCCCAGGACCGAGGAACCGCCCGTAGAGTACGCCGACTTCGCCGCCTGGCAGCGCGCCAAGCTGGACAACGGCGAGCACCGCGGCGCCCTGGCCGACAAGTGGCGGCACCTGCTCGCCGGCGCCGAGGCCACCGAGGTCATGCCGGACCACCCGCGCAGCCCCGAGACCCGGGGCGACGGCCGCGGCCTGTCCCTCACCCTCGACGAGACGCTGCTCGACCGCCTCAAGGCGGTCGCCGACAGCGCCGACACCACCGTCTTCACCACCCTCCTCGCCGCCTTCAACGCCCTGCTGCGCCACTGGACGCACACCGAGGACGTGGTCGTCGGCACCGCGAGCGCCTCCCGCCCGCACCCCGACCTGGAACGCGTCATCGGCTGCTTCGTCCAGATGATCACCCTGCGCACCGAGGTGTCCGACGGCCTCACCTTCCGCGAGCTGATCACCCGTACCGCGGGCACCGTGATGGAGGCCTTCACCCACAGCGAACTCCCCTTCGAGCAGGTCGTCGACGCCGTCCGGCCGGCCCGCGACCCGCTGCGCCACCCGCTGTTCCAGATCGAGTTCACCTCGCTCGGCCGCTGGGGCGCCCACCGGGCCGAGGCCGCGGGCGTGGAGTTCGCCGTCGAGCAACTCCACGACGGGGCGGCCAAGTTCGACATGAGCTTCCTGGTCGGCGAGAACGACGGGCTCGAACTGTCGCTGGAGTACAACACCTCGCTCTACCGGCACGGCACCGCCTCCGCGCTCCTCGCCGCCTTCCGGCGCGTCATCGAGCAGGTCGCCGACGACCCCGACCTGCGCGTCGGCGACCTCACCCTGGTCGAGGAACCGGCCGCCTCCCGGCACGCCCGCGAACTCTCCCGCGGCGGCCCGGTCGACGAGACCGCCTGGACCACCACCCTCGACCGCGCCTTCCGTGAACGCGCCACCATCCAGCCCGACGCCGTCGCCGTCCGCCACGGCGGCTCCACCCTCGACTACGCGGCGCTCGACCGCTGGTCCGAGGCGATCGCCCACCGCCTGCGCGACCGCGGCGTCCGCCACGGCGACCCGGTCGCCGTCCGCCTCGGACGCGGCCCCGCCGCCGTCGCGGCGCTCCTCGGCACCCTCAAGGCCGGCGCGCACTACGTCCCCGTCGACCCGGCCGCACCCGCCGAGCGCACCCGCACCGTCCTCACCGACGCCAAGGTGCGCCACGCCCTGGTCGACGGCTCCGCCGACCTGCCCCTGCCGCTGGAGCAGGTGACCACCGGCACCACCGCGCCCGTGCGCGAGGTGCCCTCGCTGCCCCCGAGCTCCACCCCCGCCGACCTCGCCTACGTCCTCTACACCTCCGGCAGCAGCGGGACCCCCAAGGGCGTGATGATCGAACACCGCTCGGTCACCCACTTCTCCCGCGCCATCGCCCGCGCCTACGAGATCGGCCCCGCCGACCGCGTCCTGCAGTTCGCCCCGCTCACCTTCGACGTCTCCGTCTTCGAGGTCTTCGCCACCCTGCTGGCCGGCGGGGAACTCGTCGTCGCCGACGACGAGGAACGCCGCGACCCGGCGCTCCTCCAGGCCCGCATGCGCGAGGACGCGGTCACCGTGGCCGAACTCCCGCCCGCGCTGCTGCCCCTGCTCGACCAGTCCGCGCTGCCCGCGCTGCGGCTGGTCTCCGTCGGCGGAGAGGCCTTCCCCGGCAAGCTGGTGGCCGAGTGGACCGCCGGCGAACGCCGCTTCGTCAACGGCTACGGACCCACCGAGGCCACCGTCGCCGTCACCCTCATGGACTGCTCCGGCGCCTACGACCGCAACCCGCCCATCGGCCGGCCCATGCCCGGCCACCAGGCCTTCGTCCTCGACGCCCGGCTGCGCCCGGTGCCGCCCGGGGTGCCCGCCGAACTCTGCGTCGCCGGCCCCGGCATCGCCCGCGGCTACCTCGGCCGCCCCGAGCTGACCTCCGAACGGTTCGTCGCCAACCCCTACGCCGACGGCCCCGAGACCGAGCGCCTCTACCGCACCGGGGACCTGGTGCGCTGGCTGCCCGGCGGCAACCTGGAGTTCCTCGGCCGCACCGACCGCCAGCTCAAACTGCGCGGTCACCGCATCGAGCCCGGAGAGGTCGAGAACGTCCTCCTCGGCCACCCCGCCGTCCAGCAGGCCGTGGCGGTCGCCCGGCCGGCCGCGGGCGGCGAACGGATGCTCGTCGCCTACGTCACCGCCGAGCAGGTCGGCTCCTACGCCTCCGAGGTCGTCGACGCCGAGGCCCTGCGCGCCTACGCCGCCTCCCGCCTCCCCGGCTACATGGTCCCGGTCGTCGTCGTCCTGGACGAACTGCCCCTCACCCCGCACGGCAAGGTCGACGCCGCGGCCCTGCCGCTCCCCGCCGAGCAGGCCGGCGACCGGGGGACCGCCCCGCGCGACGCCGTCGAGGAGCAGATCTGCCGGGACATCCTCACCCCGCTGCTGGAGTGGTCGACCCCCGACGTCGAGGGCGACTTCTTCGCCCTGGGCGGCAGCTCCCTGCAGGCCACCATCGTGGTCTCCCGCGTCCGCGCCCTGTTCGGCATCGACATCGCGCTCGCCGACTTCTTCGGCCGCCCGACCGTGGCCGGACTCGCCGACCTGGTCCGCGCCGCGCGGAGCGAGGCGGCCGGCGAACAGGACCGCCTGCTCGCCGTCTTCGACCAGATCGAGAACATGAGCGACGACGAGGCCGCCGCACTGCTCAGCTCCCTGCAGGACCCGGACGGCGCCCGATGACCGGCCCCGCGCCCGCCGGCGTCGACCGGGCGCTGGCCGCCCTGCCCGAGGCCAAACGGGAACTCGCCCGCATGCTCCTCGCCGCCCGCGCCCCCGTGCCCGCCGCCCCCGCCCCGCGCTCCGGCGCGGGGCCGGTGCCCGCCACCGCGCTCCAGGCCCGCCTGCTCCGCCGCGAACAGCGGTCGGCGCCGGGCAGCGGCACCGGATCCCACGCGGTCCGGCTCACCGGACGCCTCGACCACGGGAGGCTGCGCGAGGCGCTCACCGGTGTCCTTGCCCGCCACGAGGCGCTGCGCTGCCGGATCGCCGCCCCGCCGGACGGCGGACCGCCGCTCCTTACCGTGGACGACGCCCCCTGCCTGCGGCTCAC
Source organism: Streptomyces sp. NPDC047130 (assembly GCF_040643475.1). NCBI lineage: Bacteria > Bacillati > Actinomycetota > Actinomycetes > Kitasatosporales > Streptomycetaceae > Streptomyces > Streptomyces sp. NPDC047130. The sequence continues at coordinate 123,680 of NZ_JBEYUK010000012.1, forward strand.
CCGCTCGGACCTCGGCGGACACACGCCCGAGGTCCGCCGGGAGGCCGTCCTGCGCGCCCTCACCGGGAGCGCCGCCACGGTCCTGTCCCTGGAGGCAGGCCGCACCAGCCGCTTCGAACTGCTCACCCTCGCCCCGGACGAGCACGTCCTCGTCCTCGCCTCGCACCTCGCCGTCTTCGACGGCTGGTCCTCCGGGGTGTTCCTCACCGACCTCGCGGCCGGCTACCGCCACGGCGCCGACAGCCTCACCCCGCCCGAACTCCAGTTCCCCGACCACGCCGACTGGCAGCGGCGCTGGCTCGCCTCCCCGGACGGCGCCGCCGCCCTGCGCGCACGCCGCGCCGCGTTCGACGGACTCCCGCCGGCCCCGCCCGCGGCCGGCGGGTTCGAACGGGGCCACCTGCCCGTCCGGCTGGCCCGCGGACCGGGCAGCGCGCTCGACGCCGGCCTGGCCCTCGGAGCGGCCCGGGGCGCCACCCCGTTCATGACGCTGCTCGCCGCCCTCGCGGTCGTCCTGGCCGCCCGCGACGGACGCACCGAGGTCGTCGTCGGCACCCCCGCCGCCGGCCGGTTCGCCGCCCGGCTCGAGGGCGCCGTCGGCCAGTTCACCACCGTGATCCCGCTCCGGATCGACCTCTCCGGCGCCCCGTCCTTCACCGAACTCCTGCGCCGCACCCGCGCCGCGGTCGCCGACGGCCTGACCCACCAGCGCCTGCCCGTCGACGAACTGTTCGCCCCGGGCGTCCAGCCGTACAGCGTGCTGTTCGCCCTCCACAACTACCCCGCCGTCCCCTTCGGCCTGCCCGGAATCGAGGTGAGCCAGCTGCCCGGACCGCCCGCGCGCCACCTGGAGCTGTACAGTCCCGACCCCGCCGCGACCCTCGCCTGCATCGGCCTGGTCGAACGCGACGGGGAGATCGGCGGCACGGCCGAGTTCAACCGCCGGGCCGCCGCCCCCGAGGAGGTGACCGCGCTGCTCACGGGCGTCGAAGACGTCCTGCGGCGCGCAGCCGCCTCCCCCTCCGCCCCCGGGATCACCCTCTAGCCCCTGGGAGTACCCCTTGCTCACCACCGAGTTCTACCGGGCCCCCGCCGACTGCGGCCTGGTCCGCTCCGGCGACGGCGTACCCCGTACGCCCATGCGCGTCCTCCGCGAGGAGATCCACGACCTCCTGGTGTCCGCGCCCGTCGCCGCCGCCCGGCGCACCAGGGACCCGCGCCCCGTCCACCGCGCCCTCGGCGCGGCGGGACTGCTCGCCCCGCAGTGGCCCGAGGAGTACGGAGGCCGCGGCGTCAGCCAGGTCGCCGCCGCGGTGCTCGTCGAGGAACTGGCCATGCACGACGTGCCCGACCTGCTGCACACCCTGACCGTCCAGATCGTCGGCTCCACCCTGCTCAACGTGGCGAGCCCCGCCATGAAGGCCCGCCACCTGCCCGGCTTCGCCGCCGGCACCGCCTTCGGCTGCGTCCTCTTCAGCGAACCGCAGGCCGGCTCCGACCTCAACATCCTCTCCACCCGCGCCGTCGCCGACGGCGCCGGCGGCTACAAGCTCTACGGCACCAAGGTGCACTCGCTGTTCGCCGGCCTCGCCGACTACGGCCTGTGCCTGGCACGCGGCGAGGACGACGCCTTCAGCCTGTTCCTGGTCCCCCTCCACCAGGACGGCGTCACCATCAGGGCCATCCCCGGCATCGGCGACGACGCCTTCCACGAGGTCACCCTCGACGGCGTCGCCGTCACCGCCGACGACGTGGTCGGCGAGCCCGGCCAGGGCTGGGCCATCGTCGTCAAGACCCTCGCCTTCGAACGCACCGGCCTCGACTACTACGTCAAGGCGCTGCGCTGGTACCGGGCCGCCGTCGAACGGCTCGAGGCCCACACCGACCGGCTGGAGGCCGGCCAGCACGACCAGATCGGCCTGGCCAAGCTGAACGCCCGGCTGCTGGCCGCCGGCACCCTGGTGCGCCGGGTCCTCACCCGCATGGACCGGGGCGAGCTCAACGAGGACGAGGCGGCCGCGGCCAAGTGGTACACCACCGAACTCGCCGCCGAGGTCGCCTGGTGGGCGGCCGAACTCGACGGCGACCACAGCATGACCCTCGACGACCCCGCGACCGACGGGGTGGCACACCCACTGGACTCGGCGATGCGCGAAGCCCCCGGGATGCGGATATCCGGCGGCACCGCCGAAATGATGCTGGAGACGCTGGCCCGGCTGCGTCTCGACTCCGGGGCGGAGGTACGGCCGTGACACACGAGGCACGACAGACGGCGCAGGACAGGGAGCCGGCCGAGCGGTGGCGGGAGCGGGAGGACGAGGACGCCCTCTTCCGGCAGCTCAGGCTCACCGTCCGGCAGGGCCTGGAGATCGACGCCGGAACGCCCGGCCACACCTGGGAGGCACTGACCCAGGTCGGAGCCTGGGAGTTCGCCCTGCCGATCGCGATGGACGGCCTCGACCTCGGGCAGGCCGTGCTGGCGATGGTCTGCGAGGAGGGCGGCAACGCGATGCAGCCCGTCCCGCTGACCGACACCCTCTTCGCCCTCGACCTGCTGGCAGGCCTCGGCCCCCTCGCCCCGGAGGGGCTCGACGCGGTCCTCGACCGGGTCCGGGACGGCGCCCACCCCCTCGCCGTGCCCGGCAGGCTGCCCGACCCCCGCGGCACCGTGCCGCCGGGCATCGGCTGGAAACCCGACGGGGACGACGGCGGGGTGGTGCTCACCGGCACCGGCGGGCCCTTCGCCGCCGGCGTCGGCACGGGCTCCCTCCTGGTCACCGCCTCCGGCCCCGACGGGCCGTGCGTCGCCCTGGTGGAACTCCCCACCCCGGGCGTCACCCTGCGCCCCCTGCGGGACCACGGCGGCGGCGCGATCGCCGCCGCGGACCTCGACGAGGTGCGCCTGCCCGCCACCGCCGTCGTGCTGCGCGGCGTCGCCGCCGAGCAGGCGCTCGCCCGGGCCGGACTGCGGGCCGCCGTGCACCAGGCGTCGCTGCTCGCGGGGATCACCGCCGCAGCGCTGACGGCCGTGGTCTCCCGCATCCGCAGCCGCCGGCAGTTCGGGCAGGCCCTGGTCAAGCACCAGGGGCCCCGGCTGCGGGTGGCGGGGCTCCTGGCCCGGCTCGACGCGGTCCGCTGGGCGGTCGGGGACGCCGCCAAGGACCTCGACGCCGGACGGCTGACGCCGGGGGAGGCGGCCGGCCTCATCGCGCTCACCGCCGAGACCGCGCTCGACGTCACCCGGGACGCCGTCCACCTGCACGGCGCGCTCGGCCTGGTGAAGGACGGCCCGGTCGCCGGCTGCTACCGCCGCGCCGCCTGGGAGGCCCTGCGCTGCGGACGTCCCGCCCACCTCTGGGACCTCGCCGCCCACACCCCCTGACGGCGCCCACGGGGGAAGGGGCCCCCACCCGGGAGCCCCTTCCCTCGCCCTCGCCCGCCCGCCACGCCGCGGCCAACGGATCAGTGGCGGGCGGATCCGCGGCGGGCGGATCCTCTCACCCGAGGTCCCGCCGCATCACCCACCGGTACCGCTTGTCGCTCTTCGCCTCCGTCCTCGCCACCCGGCGGAACCCGGCCCGCTCGAACATCTCCATCGTCCCCACGTACGCCAGCGTCGGGTTGACCCGGCCGCCCTCCGGGTCGACCGGGTAACCCTCCACCGCCGGCGCCCCGTTGACCCGCGCGTGCTCCACCGCGCCCTCCAGCAGCCCCGAGGCCACACCCTGCCCGCGGAACTCCTTGCGCACCACGAAGCACGTCACCGACCACACCGGCACCTCGTCCACCGGCGGCATCGTCCGCGACGAGGCCAGCCGGTCCAACTGCTCGCGCGGCGCCACGTTGCACCAGCCGGCCACCTCGCCGTCCACGTAGCCCAGCACCCCCGGCGGCGGGTCGGCCGCCTCCACCAGGGAGCGCAGGTGCTCCCCCCGCTGGTCGGCGGTCATCCGCCCGTAGTCACCGGTGGTCAGCCGCCACGCCATGCACCAGCAGGTGTGCGCGCTCCTCCGCGGCTGCAGAACGGCTTGGACGTCGTCCCATCGCCCGGCGGTCGCCGGCAGAACTTCCCATGTCATCGCGCTACTTCGCTTTCTTCTCTCGCCGTCGCGGATGCCGTGCCCGGGCCCTCGGCCCGCAGCGGCACCCGCCGGTCCTCGCGGACGGCGGCGGCCAGGACCCGCACGGCCCGGTGGCACTCCCGTCGTCCGACGTCCAGATGGGTGACCAGCCGGACCACGTCCGGTCCGGGCGCGGTCACCAGTACTCCCTCACGGGCCGCCCGCCGGGCCACGCCCTCGGCGTCCGGCACCTCGACCAGCACGATGTTGGTCTCCGGCGCCCGCACCACGCACCCCGCCTCCCGCAGCCCCGCCGCGAGGAGTTCCGCGTGGACGTGGTCCTCGCCGATGCGCTCCAGGTGGTGGTCCAGCGCGTGCAGGCCGGCGGCGGCCAGGATCCCCGACTGCCGCATCCCGCCCCCCATGCCATGCCTCAACGAGCGTGCGCGCGAGAGGTGTTCGGCCGTCGTCAGCAGCACGGACCCGACCGGCGCCCCCAGCCCCTTGGACAGGCACACCGCGAGCGTGTCCGCGACCGCCGCCCCGTACGCGGACAGCGGCGTGCCCGTCGCGGCGTGCGCGTTCCAGATCCGCGCGCCGTCGAGGTGCACCGCCATCCCGGCGTCCGCGGTCAGCCGCCGGATCTCGCGCAGGGTGGAGAGCGGGTACACGGTGCCGCCGGCCCGGGTGTGGGTCTGCTCGAGCGCCACCGCGCGGGTGCCGACGGTGTAGGCGTTGCCCGTCCGCAGGACGCGCGCCAGCGCCTCCCCGTCGAGGAGCCCCCGCTCGCCGGAGACGGTCCGCGTCTGGATCCCGCCGTACCGCGCCGGCGAGCCCTCCTCGTGGGCCAGGACGTGGGCCTCGGCGTCGCAGACCAGCTCCTGCCCCGGCGCGACCAGCAGGCGCAGCGCGATCTGGTTGGCCATCACCCCCGACGGCACGAACAGCGCGGCCGGGAAGCCGAACATCTCGGCCACCCGGTCCTCCAGCGCGCGGACGGTGGGATCCTCCCCGAACAGGTCGTCGCCGACCTCCGCGGTCGCCATCGCCCTGCGCATGCCGGGCGTGGGTCGCGTGACGGTGTCGCTGCGCAGGTCGGTCACGGTCGTCGTGGTCATGGCGGGGCGTCAGCTCCTCGGTCGTAGGGCTCCGGAGTCAGCCCGCGGGCCGCGGCCCACTCCAGCAGCGGGCGCGTCAGCTCCCAGGTCTCCCGGACGAACGCGGCCGCCCCCGCCGACGCCAGGGCCGGGCCCGGGCCCAGCCGCCTTCCGGCGTCGACGGTGCGGTGCCGCAACAGGTCCAGGCGGGGGTGGCCGGCCGCGACGCCGCGCGGCCGGGAGACCAGCCGGTTGCCGCCCACCGCGAAACCCCGCTCCGTCAGCCCGGCCACGATCGCGGCCAGCTCCGCGCCGCCGTCCTCCTCCTCGACGGCGGCGCGGTAACGGGCGACCTCGGCGCTCCCGTGCGGGTACCAGCGCCCGGAGGCGTAGAGCCCGTCGCGGTCCAGGTGGACCCAGAACCCGAGAGCGGGCAGCAGGTCCAGGTAGGCGCCCTGGTAGGTCTTGTAGGGCGACTTGTCGCGGGACATCCGGGTGTCCCGCACCGGGCCGAGGACGCGCACCTCGCCGGCGTCGCCGGCGAAGTGCGCGGAGAGCTCCGCGGCCAGTACGAGCATCGGGGCCCGCACGTCGCGCTCGTAGACCTCGCGCAGGCGCGACCGCCAAGCCTCCTTGGTGTTGTCGGCCGACAGGTCCGCGTACAGCCGCGGGGCCGAGGCCGGGAAACCGCCGAACGTCACGCGAGGTACCCCGGCAGCGGGTGACGGGCGCACAGCTCGGCCACCCGGGCGCGCGCCGCGCGGCGCACCGCCTCGGGCAGGGTCCCGGAACCCGCGCGCAGCGCGTCGAGCACGTCGGCGACCAGGTCGGCGCACTCGGCGGCCGCCGCGCGGTCCATCCCGCGCGCCGCCAGGGTGTTGCTGCCGAGCCGCAGCCCGGCGGTGGTGCGCACCGGAGTGGTGTCGCCGGGCACCCGGTTGCGGTTGACGATGACCCCGCAGGACTCCAGTGCCTCCTCGGCGACGTCGCCGGTCAGGCCGGTGCCGCGCAGGTCGAGCAGGACCATGTGGGTGTCGGTGCCGCCGGTGACCAGCCTCAGGCCGCGCTCGGTGAGCCGTTCGGCGATGGCCCGGGCGCCCTCCGCGAGCCGCTCGGCCAGCTCGGCGAAGCCGGGTCCCGCCACGTGGTGCAGGGCGCGCGCCTTCGCCGCCACCGAGGCCAGGTCCGGGGTGCCCTGGGTGAAGGGGAACACCGCCCGGCGCATGGTCGACGCCAGCGTGCCCCGCTCGGGGCCGGCCCGCCGGGCGTCCCGGCCGAGCAGGATCAGCCCGCCGCGCGGCCCGTAGAGCTGCTTGTAGGTGCTGGTCGTGGTCACGTGCGCGTGGTCGATCGGGCTCGGGTGCAGGCCCGCGGCGACCAGGCCCGCGATGTGCGAGATGTCGGCGAGGAGGTAGGCGTTCGCCTCGTCCGCGATCTCCCGGAACCGGGCGAAGTCGATGGTGCGGGGGTAGGCGCTCGCCCCGGCGACGATCAGCTTGGGCCGGTGGTCCAGGGCGAGTTCGCGGATCTGGTCGTAGTCCAGCAGCCCGTCCCGGGTGAGCCGGTAGCCCTTGGCGTCGTAGTAGCGGCCGCTGACCGACGCGGGGGAGCCGTGGGTGAGATGGCCGCCGCAGTCCAGGTCCAGCCCGAGCAGGGTGTCCCCGGGAGCGAGCAGCGCGGTGAGCACGGCCAGGTTGGCGGACGACCCCGAGTGCGGCTGGACGATCGCGTCCTGCGCCCCGAACGCCGTGCACGCCCGCTGGACCGCCAGCCGCTCGATCTCGTCGGCGACCTGGCAGCCCCCGTGGTAGCGGGCGCCCGGGTAGCCCTCGGCGGTGAGGTTGCCGAGCGGGCTGCCGCCGCAGGCCAGCACCGACGGGTCGGCGACGCTGGAGGCGGCCACCATCATCAGGGTGCTGTTCTGCCGCGCCGTCTCCCGGTTCAGCAGGTCGTACAGGGCCGCGTCGGTCCGGCGGAGCCGGTCGGCGGCGTGGCCGGCGAAGGCGGTCAGGCCGCTCCCGTCCGGCAGGGCCCGGTCCTCGGCCGCGTCGAGCGGCGCGGGCAGGGTGAACGTCATGACTGTTCCCTCCTGGAGTGTGCGGCGGCCGCGGCCCGCGTACCGTCCGGCTCGTCGGGCGGGCCGTCGGCCGGGCCGGCCGGGTCGATGGGGTCGGCCGCGCTGTCGGGGCCGGCCGGGTCGTCGGGGGACAGCGCGCCGAGCGCCTCCGCGGCGGCCACCGCGCCGGCGCCGTGCTCCTCGTCGGCGGCGATCTTCGCGGCGAGCTCCCCGACGACCGGCGTCCGGAACACCGTCCGCACCGGCACCGGCACCCCCAGCAGATCCTGGAGCAGCCCGGCCAGCCTGGTTCCGCTGAGCGAGTCGCCGCCCAGCTTGAAGAAGTTGTCGTCGGGAGCGACCTGGTCGATCCCGAGGATGTCGCCCACCGCCGCGCAGCACACCAGCTCCAGCGGGCTCAGCATCCCGCCGTCCTCGCCGTCCCCGCCGGCCGCGGCGGGGCTCCCGTCCGGCTGCCGGCTGCCGGACGTGGACGCCAGCAGCAGGCGGTCCACCTTGCCGTTGCGCGTCAGCGGCAATTCCTCGAGCACGGTGATCGCGGACGGGACCATGTAGCCCGGCAGTTGCTCCGAGAGCCGGGCGAGGATCCGCGCGCCCGGGCCCGCGCCGTCGGCCGCCACGACGAAGGCGTGCAGCCGCCGGACGCCGTGGGCGCTGGCCGGGGCGACCACCACGGCCGCGGTGACCTCCTCGTCCTGGCGCAGCGCGGCCTCGATCTCGCCGAGCTCGATCCGGTGGCCCTGGATCTTCACCTGGAAGTCGTCACGGCCCAGGATCTCGATGCCGCCGTCCGGCAGGTAACGGCCCAAATCGCCCGTCAGGTACGCGCGTTCGCCGGTCTCCGGCAGGTGGACGAACCGGGCGCGGGTGCGCTCCTCGTCGTCCCGGTAGCCGAGCGCCAGACCCACGTCGCTCGCCACGGCCATCTCCCCGACGACGCCGATCGGACGCTCGTGGGCGGTGGCGTCCACGATGTAGTAGCGCTGGTTGGTGATCGGCGTGCCGTACGGGATGCTCGTCCACGTCGGGTCGACCTCGCCGATCGGCTGGAACAGCGACCAGCAGATGGTCTCCGTCGGGCCGCCCGAACCCACCACCTGGATGCCGGGGGCCTGCGCCCGCAGCCGGTCCGGCAGCGTCAGCGGGATCCAGTCGCCGGACAGCACCGACAGCCGCAGCGACTCCAGCAACCGCGGCCCGTCCCGCCGTTCCCGCACCTCCGCCTCGCCGACCAGCAGCTCCATAAGCACCGGCACGGAGTTCCACAGGGTGACCCGCTCCGCCGCCACCAGCTCGGCCCACACGTCCGGCTCGGCGTGCTCGAACGGCGGTGGGACGACCACCGTGCCGCCCTGCGTCAGCACCCCGAACACGTCGTAGACGGAGGCGTCGAAGTGCAGTCCGGAGATCGCCAGCAACCGGTCGGAGGCGTCCACGCCGAAGCGCGCGGCCACGTCCCGCACCAGGTTGACCACGCCGAGGTGGTCCACCATCACGCCCTTGGGCTCACCGGTCGAACCCGAGGTGAAGATGGTGTACGCCATGTCCGCCGGGGTCTGCACGGTCTCCGGCCGGGTGGCGTCGCCGTCCTCGAAGTCCAGGTCGACGCGGTGCGTCCGGACGTCCGGCACGCCCTCCAGACGCGGCTCCACCCAGGACTGCGTGAGGACCGTGCCGACCCCGGCCCGGGACAGCAGGCCGCGCAGCCGCTCCGGCGGCACGGACGCGTCCAGCGGCAGGTACGCCGCCCCGGAGGCCAGGACGCCGTACACGGCCGCGTACTGCTCCCACCCCTTCTCCGTCACCACGCCCACCAGCTGCCCGGGCCGCACGCCCTGCTCCCGCAGCCGGCGGCCGATCCGCCAGGCGTAGGCCGCCAGCTCGGCGTAGGTCAGCCGGCGCCGGCCGTCCACCAGGGCCTCCGCGCCGGGGGTCCGGGCCGCCTGCTCGGCGAACATCTCGTGCAGGGTGGTGTACGGGATCCGGCCGGCGGTGTCGTTGATCCGTCGGCGCAACTCCCGCTCGGCCGCCGGGATCAGGTCGAAGCGGCGGCTGCGCAGGCACGCCGGGTCCTTCACCATCCGGTCCAGCAGGCCGACGTAGGCGCCGAACGCGGCCTCGGTGAAGCCCGGCGCGAACGCCCCGTCCACGTAGTCCCAGATGACACGCAGCTCACCGCCGAGCTCGCGGAGCTGGACGTCCAGCGACACCTGCGGGGTCTGCGAGATCGAGTAGACCTCGTGCCCCAGGTCGGTCACCGGCCGGCGGGCGGGGTAGTCCAGCAGGCTGGTCACCACCACCGGCATCCCGGCCTGGGCGCCCGCCCCGTGCAGCCGGGTGAGCTCGCGCAGCACGCGCACGCCGTTGAAGTCGCCGTGCCCGGTGTCCCGCCGCAGCTGGTCGCGGAGCGCGTGCGCGCGGTCCAGGAACGTCGCGCCGGAACCGTCCGCCGCGAGCAGCACCGCGTTGGTGAAGTCGCCCAGCACCCCGCCGATGTCCTCGTGCACCCGGGGCCGCTGGAACACCGGGTAGTTCAGCGTGAAGTCCGTCTCCTCCGCCCAGCAGCGCACCACCTCGGCGAAGGCCGCGGTGAGCAGCACCGACGGCGTCAGCTCGGCGTCCCGCGCCACGTCCTGGAAGCGCCGCCAGTCGGCGGGGGAGAGGCGGTGCTCGTGCCGCGCGAAGCGGACCTCCCCCTCGCGCGCCGGGCCTGCCGGCAGGGTCGGCGCCGGCGGCAGCTGCGGCACCCGCTCCAGCCAGTAGTCGCGGGCGGCGCGGAAGGCCTCCGTGTGCGGGAGGACGTCGGCCCGCCACCGCGCGTACTCGGCGAAGGTGAGGCCCGGCGCGGGGAGTTCGGCACCGGGGTTCTCGTAGAGGTCGACCAGGTCCGGGAAGAGCACCTGGAAGGCGCTGGAGGCGTCCAGCACCTGCAGGTCGATGCCCAGGTGGATGCGCCCAGGACGGTCGTCGCCGGGCAGCAGCACGATCCTCAGGTCGAACAGCGGCCAGGCGCCCACCGCGAACACCCGGTGGCTCATCTCCGTCCGCAGCTCCTCGAGCCGCGCCCGCGCCCCGTCCTCCGGCAGGTCGCGCAGGTCCACCACCGGTATCGGGTACGGCGGCGGATCGGTGAGCACCCGCTGCGTGCCGTCCGAGCGGCCGACCGCGCGCAGCATGTCGTGGCGGGCGACGACCCGCCGCCACGCCCCGGCCAGGCGGTCGGGGTCGAGGCCCGCGCGCTCCCACTCGAAGTAGCCGTAGCAGCCGATGCTGCCCAGCTCGACGCCCTCTCCCCGCCCGATCATCAGAGCCTGTTGCGTCTCGGTCATCGGGAAGGGCTCGGTGAGGGGCGCGGCGTCCTCGAGGGGGCCGTGCAAGAGCTCGGTCATGGTCCAACTCCACTCGCGGTAACGGGAATTCATCGGGCCGGAAGGCTGGGGGAGGGTCGCGCCGCGGGGCGGGGCGAGGCGGGGGGCGCCGCGGGACACGGCGAGGCTAGGGCGGGCCGGTTAGCCACCGGTTACGCTCCGCCCGAGCGCGCCGCCGGCGCGCCCCTCGCCCGCCCGCCGCCGGACCGCCGCACCGGCACCCCGCCGGGGAGCCGCCCGGACGCGCCGTCGGACGGCTGCTGGGGGAGCCCGACGTCCAGCCGGCCGGGGACCCGGGTCTCCGGCGGGACGTCCGGTGCGCCGTGCGGCACCGCGGACGGCCCGCCGGGCGCCCCGCCGGACGGCGGCCCGTCCACGGGGCCGTCCACCGGCGCGTCCGACAGGGAGAGGGCGAAGAGGCGCACCAGTGGGTGGAGCAGGTAGCAGGGCCGGCCCCACTCGTCGGCACCGCTCACCTGCAGCAGCGCCGCGTCCGCCATGGTCTCCAGCAGCAGCTCGGCGTCGCCCTCGGCCACCGCCAGCAGCTCCGCCGCCCGCACCGCGGGGAACGGCCGGTTCCCCAGCACGGCGAGCGCCCCGAACGCCCGGCGGGCCACCGTCGGCAGCGCACGCCAGGACGGCAGCAGCGCGCCGTGCACGTCCAGGTCGCCCGAGCGCAGCTCCCGCAGCCGGGTGGCGGGGTCGGCCAGCCGCCGGGCCAGCCGGTCGGGCGTGCAGTGCGGCCGTGCGGCGATCCGGGTGCCGACGATCCGCAGCGCCAGCGGCAGACCGGCGCAGTGCCGCACGATCACCGCCGCCGCCCCCGGCGCGGCGGCGAGGCGGTCCGCACCCGCCGCGGCGGCCAGCACCTGGTGGGCCGGCCCGTCCTCCAGCGGGTCCAGGGCCACGGTGTGCGCCCCGGCCACCGTCGGCAGCGCGGTGCGTCCGGTGACCAGCACCGCCGGCTCGGGGGTGTTGGGCAGCAGCGGCCCCAGCTGCGCCGCGCCCGCCGCGTTGTCGAGGAGGATCAGCAGCCGCCGGCCCCCGGTGCGCTCCCGGTAGCGGCGGACCAGCTCGTCCAGGTCGGTGCCCGCCTCCACGGTGTCGCCCAGCGCCCTGAGCAGGCGCCGCAGCACCTCCCCGCAGGGCCGCGCGGTGCCGTCCGGCGCCCGCAGGTCGGCGTACACCTGCCCGTCCGGGAAGTCGCCCTTGCGGTGGTGCGCCGCGTGGACGGCCAGCGCGGTCTTCCCGACCCCCGCCATGCCGGTCACCAGCACCCGGCGCGGGCGGCCGGCGTCGGAGTCCGGGGCGAGCGCCCGGACCAGCACGGCCAGCTCCCGGTCCCGTCCGGTGAAGTCCACGGTGTCCGGCGGCAGCGTCGCCGGGGCAGCCCGGCCCTCCCCGGCCGGGTCGCCGGCCGCCCTGCCGTCGGGAGCCGCGGTGCCCGCCCCGGTCCGCGCCCGGGGCGGGCGCTCCAGCGATCCGTCGAGCAGCGCACGGTAGGTCGCCCGGAGCTCCTCGCCGGGGTCCACGCCGAGCTCCTCCGCCAGGACCGCACGCCCCTGGTGGTACAGGTGGATGGCGTCGGCCTGCCGGCCGCACCGGCACAGCGCCGTCATCAGCTGACTGCGGATGCGCTCGCGCAGCGGGAACGCGACCAGCAGACCGGTGAGTTCGACGGTGAGCTGCTCGTGCCGGCCGAGTGCCAGGTCGGCCGCCACCCGGTGCTCCAGGGTCGCCGTGCGGGCCTCCGTCAGGAGGGGCGCCTCGGCCTCGGCGAGGTGGTCGGTGGTGTTCAGCAGCGGCGGGCCGCTCCAGCACGCCAGGGCCGCGCGGAGAAGCTCGCCCGCCTTTTCGTAGTCCCGCGCCAGAAGCGCTTCCCGGCCCGCGTGATCCAATTCCTCGAATTCGATCAGGTCCAGACGGGAATTGCTTATGGCCATGGCATATCCGGGGTGCCTGCGGTCGATGAGGACGTCGGCGCCGAGAATCTTCCGCAGCCGGGAGACATAGGTGTAGAGCTGGGCGCTGACCGTCGCCGGCGGGGCCCAGCCCCACAGCAGCCGGCTGAGCCGGTCGTCCGGGACCACCTCCCCGCGTGCCAGCAGGAGCGCGGCGAGCACGGTGTGCAGCTTGGTGCCGGAGAGCGGCACCCTGCGTCCGTGCTCCCGCGCCTCGACCGGCCCGAGCACTCGAAATTCCATGGCGCCCCCGTTCATGATTCGTGCGAAGAATCTCCGGGCGACGCTAGTGGCAATCGTTGTCGTCCCGTTATCGTGTCGATTTCACGGGGCCCCGGCGCGCGAAATCGCGGGAACAGGGAAGCGAAAGGGGGCGTCCCTACTGTCCTTCGCACCGCAGCAAAGCGGCAATGTCGGTCCACCGATGAGGGGGAATCGCAATGCGCAGCACTCGGACGTCGAAGCGGGCGAAGTTGGCCGGTCTGGTCGCACTGGCCGGTCTGATCGCGGGAGCCGGCGCGGGGGCCGGCTCGGCCGCCCACTCGGTCATGGCCGCGCACGACGACGACATGCCCTGGGGCGTCGTCAAGCCCATCGGCACCCCGGACGACCGGAACGGCGACATGCCCTGGGGCTGACCTCCCCAGGCCCCGGTGCTCCGCCGAAGGTCCGCCCCCGCACGGGGGGCGGACCTTCGGCGTTCGGGAGGGCCGCCGGGGTGTCCAGGAGCGGCCGTTCCGTGGAAGGCTCCGTGGAGGAGGATCTTCCGCGAGCCGCCGCGGGAGGGCAGAGGGAACGGAGTTCACCGGATGAGCGGGCGGGAGTTCGACCTGGTGCTGTTCGGCGCCACCGGTTTCGTGGGGGCGCTCACCGCCCGGTACCTGGCCGGGGCCGCCCCCGCCGGCACCAGGATCGCGTTGGCGGGACGTTCGCCGGAGAAGCTGCGCGCCGTCCTGGACGGGCTCGGCGACGGCGCCACCGGCTGGGCGACCGTCGTCGCGGACGCGGGCAGCCCCGCCGACCTGGCGGCGATGGCACGGCGGACCACCGCCGTCGTCACCACGGTGGGCCCCTACGCGCGCCACGGCCTGCCGCTGGTGGAGGCGTGTGCCGAGGCGGGGACCCACTACGCGGACCTCACGGGGGAGCCGCTCTTCGTCCGGGACTGCGTGGAGCGGTTCCACGACGTCGCCGCCGCCTCCGGCGCGAGGATCGTCCACTCGTGCGGCTTCGACTCGGTCCCCTCCGACCTGAACGCCTACCTCCTGCACCGCCGGCTGCGGGACGACGACGCCGGCCTGATGACCGACACCACCCTCGTCGCGGCGCTCAAGGGCGGGATGAGCGGCGGCACCGTCGACTCCGGCATCACCCAGCTGGAGGCCGTCGCCCGCGACCGGTCCCTGGGACGGGTCCTCGCCGACCCCTACGCCCTCAGCCCCGACCGCGCGCGCGAACCCGACCTCGGACCCCAGCGGGACCACGCACTGCGCCGCGCCCGGACCGTGGACCCCAGCCTGTCCGGATGGGTCACGACCTTCATCATGGCCTCGCACAACACGAAGATCGTGCGCCGCAGCGCGGCCCTGCTCGACCGGGCCTACGGCCCCGACTTCCGCTACCGCGAGGTCATGTCCACCGGCAGGTCCCGGACGGCGCCGGTCCTGGCGACCGGCGTCGCCGCCGCGATGGTGGCCTACCAGACGCTGGGGCCCCTCGTCGCCCGGGGAGCGGGACTGAAGGCGCTGCGCCGCCTCGCGCCCGCGCCCGGCACCGGACCGGACGAACAGGCCCGCGCCAACGGGCACTTCACCATGACCACCGTCACCCGCACCACCACCGGGGCCCGCTACCGGGCCGTGTGCGCCGCGAAGGGCGACCCGGGCTACCAGGCCACGGCGGTGATGCTCGGCGAGAGCGGACTCGCCCTCGCCCTCGACGGACCGCGCCTCCCCGCGACCGCCGGCGTCCTGACCCCGGCCACCGCCATGCCCGACGCCCTCACCGGACGGCTGCGCGCCGCCGGATTCACCCTCACGACGGAACGGATCAGCGCCTGAGCCCACCGGCGGGGGAGCGGTCGCCCTTGACGGGCTCACGCCCGCCGGGGCGGCGGCCGAGGGAGGCGCGCCGGACGGGGCCGCGCCCGATGGGCAGCGTTCGACGGGGCCGCGGCCCTGCGTCAGGCCTCCGCCGGGCCGGCCCCGTCCGTGAGCAGCCGCCGCAACTCGCCCGGCGTGAGGGAACGTTCCGTCCCCGCGTCCGCGTCGCGCACCGCGGCCAGCAGCGCCAGCACCCGGGTCCGCCAGGGCTGCGCGCCCACCTCCCCGAGCACGTCCAGGGCCCGCTCGAACCTCTCGACGGCCGCCGCGTGGTCGCCCGCCACCGCGTCCACGCAGCCCAGGTCGGTCTCCACCCGGGCGCACAGGAAGCGGTCGGCCAGCTCCTTGGTGATCTCCAGCGCCTGCCGCAGCGTGTGCCCGGCAGCCGCCGCGAGACCCAGGCTCCACTGGGCCTCGCCCAGTCCGCGCAGCGCGTGGGCCTCACCGACCCGGTCGCCCTCCTTGCGGGCCAGGCGCAGCACCTCGTGGAAGGACTCGGTGGCCTGCTCGGCCTCCCCCGCCCGCAGCCGCACCTCGGCGAGCCGGTAGAGGCCCTGCGTCTCCGCCCGGACCGACCCGGCCCGCCGGCTCAGCTCCACCGCCTCCACGGCGAGCGGCAGCGCCTGCTCGGTCTCGCCGCGGTCCAGCTCGATCTGGGCCAGGTAACCGAGCAGATGGGCCTGGTTGCGGATGTCGCCGGTCCGGGAGAACCCGTCCAGCGCGGCCCGGCAGGACTCCAGGGCCCGCTCCCAGTCGCCCTGGAACCGCGCGCACATGGCCAGGTTCCGCTGGGCGAGCGCCGCCCCGTGGAGGTCGCCGGTCCCCTTCAGCAGCCGCAGCGCGGCCATGTTCCAGCCCTCGGCCTGCTCGTAGCGGCGCTGGTAGATGGCGAGCGAGCCCAGCAGCCGCAGCATGGTGGCCTCACCGGTCCGGTCGCCGGCCCGGCGTGCTGCGGACAGTGCCGCGTCGGCGCAACGCTGCCAGTCCTCCAGGTAGTTGCGGGTCTCGAAGTGCGGCACCGCGCTCTCCGTCAGCGCCCAGGCGTACCGTGCCCGGCCGGTGCCGGCCGCGTGCACCACCGTGTCGGCGAGGGGACCGCGTTCGGAGTCGAACCAGTCCAGCGGTGCGGCCAGCAGTTCGTCCACCCCCTCCCGCAGGTACTCCGGAGCCGGCTCCGCGGGTCGGCCGACGGGGAACGCGTTCCCGTTCAGCCGCCGGTGCGCCTCCTCGGCCAGCCACAGCCAGACGCCGAAGACCCGGTCGAGCGCCTCGTCGCAGGCCCGCGGCGTCTCGTCGGCCTCCGCGCGCTCGCGGGCGAAGAGCTGGAGCAGGTCCTGGAACCGGT
The DNA here is from genome assembly GCF_040643475.1 of Streptomyces sp. NPDC047130. Taxonomy (NCBI): domain Bacteria; kingdom Bacillati; phylum Actinomycetota; class Actinomycetes; order Kitasatosporales; family Streptomycetaceae; genus Streptomyces; species Streptomyces sp. NPDC047130. The sequence continues at coordinate 139,691 of NZ_JBEYUK010000012.1, forward strand.
AACGGGCCGCCCGTCCGGGCACCGGCTCGATCACCTCCAGCAACTGGGCGTCCACAAGCTGGTCCAGCAGTTCCTCGGCGTGCCACAGGTCGGTGCCCACCGTGGCCGCGGCCACCCAGGCCGCGAAGTCCGCGGTGCGCATCAGCCCGAGCCGGCGGTACATCCGCGCCGCCTCGGGCGTGAGGTCGCGGTACGTCAGCCGGAAACCGGCCCGCACCCCGCCCTCCTCCGGACTCAGCTCGTCCAGCCGCCGCCGCTGGTCCCGCAGCCGCTCCACCAGCCCCCGCACCGTCAGGCCGGGCTTGGCGGCCAGTCGCGCCCCGGCGATCCGCAGCGCCAGCGGCAGGCAGTCGCACAGCGCGCTCAGCTGCTCCAGCGCCACCGGGTCGCTGCCGAAGCGCTCCGCCCCGGCGATCTTCGTCAGCAGGGTCGTCGCCTCGGTCGGCGCCAGCACGCCCAGTCTGATCCGCAGCGCCGTGTAGTCCCCGGTCAGGTCGTCCAGGGCCTCCCGCCCGGTGGCGAGCACGACGCTGCGGCCGCCGCCCGGGAGCAGGGGTCTCAGCTGCGTGAACGACCGCACGTTGTCGAGGACGATGAGCGTGCGGCGGGTGCTGAGCATGCTGCGGAACAGCGCGCCCCGCTCGTCGGCGTCCTCCGGTATGTGCGGGGCGGGCACGCCCAGGGCGCGCAGGAAGCGGTCCAGGACCGCGGCGGGGGAGACCGGTGGGGAGCCCTCGTCGTAGCCGCGCAGGTCGGCGAAGAGCTGGCCGTCGGGGAAGCGTTCGGCGGCCTGGCTCGCCCAGTGGACCGCCAGCGCCGTCTTGCCGACGCCGCCGACACCGGCGATCGTCGCCACCACGGGCGCGTGCGGGCGGTACGGTTCCTTCAACAGCCGGTCCAGGGCGGCGAGTTCGTTCTGCCGCCCGGTGAACCGCCGGACGTCCGCCGGAAGCTGGGCCGGTGCCGCCTCGACACCGCCCACCGCGGCCGCCGGGCCGCCCGGGGCCGCGGTGGGCGGCCGGGTCAGTTCCGGGGAGTCCCGCAGGATCAGGTCGTGCAACTGCTGGAGTCCGGGGCCCGGATCGATGCCCAGTTCGTCGTTGAGCAGCCGCCGTCCCCGGCGGAAGGCCTCCAGCGCCTCGGCGCGCTGCCCGGAACGGTACAGCGCCAGCATCAGATGCTCGCGCGACTGCTCGCGCAGCGGATGCCGGGCGACCAGCTCGCCCAGTTCCCCGGTCAGGACCCGGTGCCGCCCCAGCTCCAGCATCAGCCCGGCGCGCTCCTCCATCAGGTCGAGCCGCAGCTGCTCCAGCCGCGCGGCCTCCGCCTCGATGCGCCCGCCCGGCAGCTCGTCCAGGGCCGCGCCGCGCCATTTGCTCAGCGCCTCCTCCAGCAGGCGGCAGGCCTCGTCCGCCCGCCCGTGCCGTGCGGCGTCCCGCCCGCGCTCGGCCTCGCGCAGGAACTCCACGACGTCGATGCGGTGGTCCCCGCTCACCAGCACGTATCCCGGCGGGGAGGTGCGCACCAGGTCGCTCTCGCCGGCCTCCTTGAAGGTCTTGCGCAGCGTCGCGACGCAGATGGCGATCTGGTTGCGCGCGGTCGCCGGAGGGTCGTCCGGCCAGACGGCGTCCACGAGGGCGTCGACGGACACGGTCCGGTCCGCGGACAGCAGCAGCATCGCCAGCACCGCGGACTGCCGCCTGCCCTTGATCCGCAGCGGGATTCCGTCGGCCTGGACGACCAAGGGCCCCAGCAGGCGGAAGACGAACTGATTCAACGGCCCCCCCAAGACCTGAGTCAGGGCGGCCACGCTACAACAACGAACCAGCCACGATGAGAGGGCGGACCGTCACTCGTTGTCATCGACGGCGATTTCCCGCCCTCGGCGCGAACGCCGTCGCGGCCCCTCCCGCGGCGAACCCGCAGCGACAGGAGACGCCGCCCGCCGAGACCAGTGCGTCGTGCGCGCGGTTTCGGCCACATTGGCATCGGCCGACCCGTCGCACGCCTGTGCCCACGCAGGCGGTCCCGGCCGCGCCAACCGGAAGCCTGACCGCCGGAAACGGGGCTTCCGGCCACCCCGCCCCACCCGCCCTCCCGAGGCCCCGGCACACGGCGGGAGCAAGCGGTTTCCGGCCGCGCCCGCCGAACCGCGGGTGTCCCGCCGGCCCGGTCGCGTCCGTCGATCCGGGCGCGTCCCTCGCCCCAGGCGTGCCGCCGTTCCGGAGACGTGGAGCACCCACTGAACACGCCGCGGCCGGGACACCCTTGTCCGAGGTGTCCCGGCCGTGGCGCGGCGGTCCTGATCAGGGCTCAGGAGTCCTTCTCGTCCTCCGCGGCGTCCTCGTCCTCGACGCCCTTCAGGGGCTCTCCGGCGCCGGTGCCGCCGCCGCTGTACCCCTCGGTGGCGCTCGCCGTGCCGGGGACGACGCGCTCCTGCGCCTCCTGCTCCAGCCCGGAGTGCGCGCCGGGACCGCGGTCCGGGGTCCCGGACTCCCGCTCCTCGGCGTCGTTCCGCTCTTCGTCGGGGCTCTCGGATTCCGCCATGTCAGCTCCCATCCTCAGGATTCCGGGCGCCCGCCCGGCTCCCGGCCGGACGGGCTCGGCGCAGCAGGCGGGTACCCGCCGCGCCCGCCCGAAAACGGGGAACGCCGAGCTCAGGAGGGTCGGCGGGGCGCCGGCCCCGTGAGCCCGGACCCGCTCACCCCAGGCAGCCGATGTGGGCCAGCGCCTGCTTGAGGAGGACGCCGTGGCCGCCCGGCATCTCGTTCTGCACCAGCGGCGAAGCGGCCTCCTGCGGGCTGAACCAGACCAGGTCCAGCGCGTCCTGCCGAGGTCTGCAGTCGCCGGCGACGGGGACGATGTACGCGAGCGACACCGCGTGCTGCCGGGGGTCGTGGAACGGCGTGACGCCCTGCGTGGGGAAGTACTCCGCGACGGTGAACGGCTGCAGCGAGGCCGGCACCCGGGGGAGGGCCACCGGGCCGAGGTCCTTCTCGAGGTGGCGCAGGAGCGCGTCCCGGACCCGTTCGTGGTGGAGGACGCGGCCGGAGACGAGGGAGCGGGTCACCGCTCCGTCCGGGCCGATCCGCAGCAGCAGTCCGACGCTGGTGACCTCCCCGCTGTCGTCGACGCGCACGGGCACCGCCTCGACGTACAGGATCGGCATCCGGGCGCGGGCGAGTTCGAGTTCGTCGGTGGTCAGCCAACCGGGCGTGGTTTCGGTCATGTCAGACACGCTGGCGATCATACTTTCCTTGGTCCGTCCAGGGGGATGGCACTGCCGAGGACCCCCGCACGAGGGACCGGACCTCAGTGGGAACAAAATTGTTGACAATGCTGTCGGGCCGGCTCTACGTTCGACACGCACTCAGGGAGGGCACATGGATCCGAGCGCTCGTCCGGGCACCGGGGAAAAGGCCAAGCAGCACGCCTTGAAGCTCCTGCGGGACGCGATCCTGCGCGGTGACATGGCCCCTGCCCAGCGGCTGGTGGAGAACGAGCTCGCCGAGCAGTTCGACGTCACCCGGGCGAGCATCCGGGCCGCCCTCATCGATCTGGCGGCCGAGGGACTGGTCGAACGGATCCGCAACCGCGGGTCGCGGGTGCGGGTGGTGAGCGTCGAGGAGGCGGTCGCCATCACCGAGTGCCGCATGGTCCTGGAAGGGCTGTGCGCGGCCAAGGCGGCCCTGGCGGCCACCGAGGAACAGCTCGACCGGCTCCGCCGGCTGGGCTCCGACATGTCCAGGGCGGTGGCCGACGGCGAGGCGATGACCTACTCGCAGCTCAACCGCGAGCTGCACTCCCTGCTCAGGGAGTACTCCGGGCAGAGCGTCGCCAACGAGCTCCTGGAGCGCCTGAACGGCCAACTGGTGCGCCACCGCTTCCAGTTGGCGCTGCGGCCGGGGCGGCCGCAGAAGTCCCTGCCCGAACACCTGGCCATCATCGACGCGGTGACGGCCAGGAACCCCGAGGCGGCCGACCAGGCCGTCCGCGCCCATCTCACGAGTGTGATCGCCGCGCTGCGCGAGTGATCGCCCCGGCGGGAAGGGCGTCCGGAACCTGTCCAAGGAGGCTGGACCATGACCCGCCGGCACGACGAGGTCCGCTGCATGCTGATGCGCGGCGGCACCTCCAAGGGCGCCTACTTCCTCGCGGACGACCTGCCCGCGGACCCCGCCGAGCGCGACGGACTGCTGCTGCGGGTGATGGGCAGCCCGGACCCGCGACAGATCGACGGACTCGGTGGCGGCCACCCGCTCACCAGCAAGGTCGCCGTGGTCGCGCCTTCCACCGACCCCGCCGCGGACGTCGACTACCTCTTCCTCCAGGTCGCGGTGGACGCCGCCGAGGTGTCCGACCGCCAGAACTGCGGGAACCTGCTGGCCGGAGTGGGCCCCTTCGCCGTCGAGCGCGGCCTGGTCCCGGCCAGGGAGGGCACCACCGCCGTCCGCATCCGCATGGTGAACAGCGGCGACCACGCCGTCGCCCAGGTGCCCACCCCCGGAGGCCGGGTCTCCTACGCCGGCGACGCGGAGATATCCGGCGTGCCCGGCGCCGCCGCTCCCGTCGTCGTCGACTTCCCGCCCGGCGCCGGCCCCCTGCTGCCCACCGGGAAGGTCCGCGACGAGATCGCCGGCGTCCGCGTCACCTGCGTCGACAACGGCATGCCGGTGGTCCTGATGGCCGCGGCCGACCTGGGCGTCACCGGCTACGAGAGCCCCGCCGAACTCGAGGCCGACCGCGAACTCGCCGCGCGGCTGCGCGAGATCCGGCTCGCCGCCGGCCACCTGATGGGCCTCGGCGACGTCGAGCACACCACCGTGCCCAAGCTGACCCTGCTGGCCCCGCCCCGCTCGGACCAGGGCGCCGTCACCACCCGCACCTTCATCCCGGTGCGCTGCCACACCTCCATCGGCGTCCTCGGCGCCGCAGGCGTGGCCGCCGGGATCCGTCTCGCGGGGTCCGTCGGCGAGGGCGTCGCCCGCCTCCCGGAGAGGGGCGACCGGGTGCGCGTCGAGCACCCCACCGGCTTCTTCGACCTCGAGTCCGCCGTCGACCAGGGCGGTGACGGCGCCCCGCCGGCCGCCCGCCGCACCGCGGTGGTCCGCACCGCCCGCAAGATCTTCGACGGCACGGTCTTCCCCCGTCCCGCCGGAACCGCACGCGCCACGTGAGGAGACGCAGCGGTGACCCCGCCGCCGGGAGACACGGCACCCGCACCGGCCCGGGCCGCTTCGCCCCCCGCGCCGGCCGGCCGCTGCCGCTGCCTCCGCTGCTGCCGCTGCCGCTGCCGCTGCCGCTGCCTCTGCTGCTGCCGCTGCCTCTGCCTCTGCCTCTGCAACGACGTGTTCTTCGAGACCGGCCCGCACCAGCACGCCGTCCAGCAGACCCCCGACCGGGCGCTGATCACCTGACCGAGGCGGGGCGCGCCGCGGGCCCGGCGTGGGGCCTCACGACCATCGAGTCCTTCCCCACCCACGGCACCCCGCCGGTGGGCCGAGGCAACGGCAGGCGGGCGCCTCACCGCGCCCGACCGGGGCCCGTTCCGCGTGTGCGACGGGCCCACTCGGGCGGTGGCCGGCTCGCCACCGCCCACGACGGGACGAGCCCGAGGCGCGGGGTACGCGAGCGGGCGTGCCGCTGCGCTTCGCCGATCTTCCCCCTCCGCCCCCTGTCGGGAGAGGATCGTCCGAGGTCCCCGGACCCGCACCGGGCCGTCAGGAAGGAGAGCCGATGCCCGAGGAAACGATCGGCGTCGTGGGCGCCGGAATCGTCGGCCTCGCCACCGCGCGGGAGATCGCCGCGCGCCGCCCCGGTACCCGGGTCGTGGTGCTGGACAAGGAGCGGAGGATCGCCGCCCACCAGACCGGCCACAACTCCGGCGTGGTGCACGCCGGGATCTACTACCGCCCCGGCAGTCTCAAGGCCACCCTGTGCGCCCGCGGTGTGTCCCTGCTCCGGGAGTACTGCCAGGACCGCGGCCTGCCCTACGACGAGTGCGGCAAGCTGGTCGTGGCCGTCACCCCGGAGGAGGTCCCGCGGCTGGAGGCGCTGTACGCCAACGCCCTGGAGAACCGGGTGCCCGGCGTCCGGCGGATCCCCGCGGCGGCGATCCGCGAGGTCGAGCCGCACGCCGCCGGGCTCGCCGCGATCCACTCGCCGCGCACCGCGATCACCGACTACACGGCCGTTGCCCGCTCCTTCGCCCAGGACGTCGAGGACGCCGGCGGCGAGGTCCGCCTCGGCTTCCCCGTCGGCCGGATCCGCGAGGGCGCCGACGGCAGCGTGGAGGTGATCTCGCGGGACGGCAAGTCGCTGGTCCACGTCGACCGCCTGGTGATCTGCGCCGGCCTGCAGAGCGACCGGGTGGCCCGGCTCGCCGGCGACCCGGCCGACCCGCGCATCGTCCCCTTCCGGGGCGAGTACATGACCATCCGGCCGGAGAAGGCCGGCCTGGTGCGCGGCCTGGTCTATCCGGTGCCGGACCCGCGCTATCCGTTCCTCGGCGTCCACTTCACCCGGCGGGTCGACGGCTCCGTGGAGGTCGGCCCGAACGCCGTCCTCGCCTTCGCCCGCGAGGGCTACCGGCTCACCGACGTCGATCCGCGGGAACTCGCCCGGGTCGCCGCCTTCCCCGGCACCTGGCGGCTGGCCAGGAAGCACTGGCGCACCGGCGCCCGCGAGATGCGGGGGTCCTTGTCCGTCCGGGCCTACATGAAGGCCGCCGAGGCGTACGTCCCCGGCATCGGACCGGGTGACGTGGTGCGGGCGGGGGCGGGTGTGCGGGCCCAGGCGCTGGGCCGCGACGGGGCGCTGGTGGACGACTTCGTCGTCCACCACCTCGGCCCGGTCACCGCCGTGCGCAACGCGCCCTCGCCCGCGGCGACGTCGTCCATGGCCATCGCCGAGCACATCGCGGACGCCGTCCTGGACCGCGCCCCCTCCGCCTGAGCGGGGGCGCCGCCCGCCCGGCCCGGGCTGCCGCTCCGTTCGCCTCCCGGGCGGCGGTCCCGTCCGGTTCCGGCTGTTGGCCCGTCCGGCTTCGGGCGGCGGTCCCGACCGGTTCCGGCTGTTGGCCCGTCCGACTTCGGGCGGCGGTCCCGTCCGGTTCCGGCTGTTGGCCCGTCCGATTCCGGCTGCTGCCCGTCCGACTTCGGGCAGCGGCTCCGGCTGCCGCTTCGTTCGCCTGCGGGGAGGGGTCCCGTCGGCTGCGGCTGCGGCTGCTGCCCCGTCGGCTGCCGGGCGGTGGTCCCGTCCGGCAGCCGACGGGGCTCCCGGCCGCGGTGCGGGCGGCGGTTGTCGCGGGGGCCGGGGGTGACGGCGTCAACGGGATGTGGCCCCGTTCAGCCGGACGAGGCCACCGCACGCCGTACGTCCTGGAGCACCGTGCGGGCGGCGATGGGGCCGCCCGGCCCCTCCCAGGCAGACCCGTCCACCACCGTCACCCGGTCCCTCCCCTCCGCCCCGGAGAGCGAGGCCAGCGCCGGGCGGTCCCGCGCCGAGGAGAACGCCTGCACCGCCTCCTCCCGCCCGCCGCCGCGCACCCCGAAGAACACCCAGTCGCCGTCCGTGCCCCTGCCCGGGGCGCGGCCCAGGCCCAGCGACGCCAGCGTGGAGCGCACATGGTCGGCCGCCGCCGGCCGCACCAACGCGTCGCCCGACCACCGCACCACGCCCACCGCCCGACTTGTGCCTTCCAGCCGCGGCCCCACCACCCGCGCCGTCTCGGCGAGTTCGGCCCCGTACTGACTCAGCACCTGCTGGGCCGCCGAGGCCATGTTGAGGGCCTCCGCCGTCGCCGTGAACGCCTGCTTCCAGCCGTACCGGCCCGTCGAGGTCACCACCGTCGGGGCCACGGCCTGCAGCGCCGCCAGGCTGTCCACCGCGGGGGTGGACTCGTCGACCAGGATCAGGTCCGGCTCCAGCTCCTTCAGACGCCCCGCCCGGACCCGTCCCTCCTCGGCCACCACCCGCGCCGGCACGGCCCGGTCCGCCAGATAGGACGGCGTCCGGCCCCCGTCCTCGGCGAACACCGCCGTCCCGTACGGCTCCACGCCGAGCGCGAGCGCCGCGTCCAGGGTCGACCGGCTGAGCGTCACCACCCGCTGCGCACCGAGCGGCACCTCCACCGTCCGCCCGCGCGCGTCCACGATCCGGCGGGTGCCCACCGGCCCCGTGATCTCCGAGTCCTCCGACCCCTCGGCGGGGCCCAGATCCTCACCGGTGCAGCCCGCGAGCAGCAACGCCGCACAGGCGGCGACGGCCACGGGCAGGCGCACGGCCCGGCGCGTGGGCCGGTGGCGGATCGACGGCATCGGCATACGGGCACTCCTCGCGACGAAGGTGATCGGAACGCTACCGGGAGTAGGGTGCCCGGTTCGAGACGACGCGTGTCGGCGCCGCCAGCACCCCCGTGCCGCACCTGCCCCGGCGGCACCGCTCCGGCGAAAGATCGTTCCCCGTACCATCGGTCTCCGCATGGACACGATGACGCTCTGGAACATCAGCCCCTGGGGCTTCGCCGCACTCGCCGCCGCGACCCTGCTCGTCGGCTTCTCCAAGACCTCGGTCAGCGGCGCCAACACGGTCAGCCTGGCGGTGTTCGCCGCCGTGCTCCCGGCCCGGGAGTCCGTCGGCGTGCTGCTTCCGGTGCTGATCGCGGGCGACGTGCTGGCGGTGCTGACCTACCGGCGGCACGCCCATTGGCCCACCCTCTGGCGGCTGTTCCCCGCCGTGGCGGTGGGCGTCGTCCTCGGCACCCTCTTCCTGATGTGGGCCGACGACGGCGTGGTCCGCGTCTCCATCGGCCTGACGCTGCTGCTGATGACCGGCCTCACCGTGTGGCGGACCCGCCGCGCCGGCCGGGCGGACGACCCCGACGCCGTCGTCACCCGGGCCGGGCGGATCAAGGCCCGCTCCTACGGCGTCCTGGGAGGCTTCACCACCATGGTCGCCAACGCGGGCGGCCCGGTCATGTCGATGTACCTGCTCTCCGCCGGCTTCCGGAAGTTCGGCTTCCTGGGCACCTCGGCGTTCTTCTTCCTGATCGTCAACGTCGCCAAGGTCCCCTTCAGCGTGGGCCTCGGACTGATCGACACCAAGGCCCTGCTCCTGGACGCCGCCCTGGTGCTCTTCGTCATCCCCGGCGCGCTGCTCGGCCGCTGGGCGGTCGACCGCATCAACCAGCGGCTGTTCGAGCAACTCGTCATCGCCGCGACGGTCCTGGGAGCCCTCCAGCTGCTCCTGCGGTGAGCGGGCGGGAGCCGTTCGACGCCGCCACGGGGTTCGACGCGGCCACGGGGGCTCGACGCTGCTGAGGGGGGTTCGAAGCGACGTGCTCGGCCCGCCGTCCCTCAGTCGCCGCGCAGGTGCGGGGCGTGGGCGCGAGGGTCCAGCGGGCCCCGCGCCTCCTCCACGTCGGCCGCGAGCGCGCGGGCCCAGGCGGCCACCGCCGTCAGGTCCATGCCGTGCACACCGTCCCGCCCCGCTCCACGGCACCACTCCTCGACATGACCGGCCCCGCGCCGCAGCAGCCGGGCGCCGCCCGTGAGGTTGCCGCGCGCCGCGTGGGTCAGACCCACCGCCGTCTGGGCCAGCCCCCGCCAGAGCCGGCGTTCCTCCTCGGGGCCCGACTTCCAGGCGTCCTCGAACACCTCGTGCGCGTGGAACGGCCGGCCCGCGTCCAGCAGCGCCTGCGCCTCGGCCACCGTGTCGGCGGGCGTGCGGACCACCCCCTCGGGCTGACGGTCGACGCCCTCGGCCCCGTACGGGAGCGGACGCCCCAGCCCGTCCCGCGGCCGGGCGTTGCGCGCCCGCCCCTCCTCGTCGCGGTCCCGGCGGCCCCCACGGATGCTGCCGGCCGTACCGTTCTCGGATGCGCTGCTCATCCGCCCATTGTCCCGCCCGGGCCCTCGGCCGCGTCGATCAGGCCTCCGACGTGCGGTAAAGTACTCCTCACGTGATCGCGCGGCACCGCCGCGGGAGAGCGCACCGGGACGTGGCGCAGCTTGGTAGCGCACTTGACTGGGGGTCAAGGGGTCGCAGGTTCAAATCCTGTCGTCCCGACGGTGACGTACACGGATGGAGGGGTCCTTCGGGGCCCCTCTTGATGTTTCCAGAGGTGCCTTCGCCGAAGGCGTTGCCGGTGCCGTGACAGGCGAGGTTCGCCCTGCTGTGCGGTCCTGCCTGTCGACGGTCTCGGCTGCCGGCGATAATCGACCGATGAGCGCCCTCGAACGCCCCATGCCGCCCCTCAACGCCGACGAACGTACCACGCTCGAGAGCTGGCTCGACTTTCATCGCGTCACGCTCGCCATGAAGTGCGAGGGCCTGGACGACGGGCAGGCTGCCGTGGCGTCCGTGCCTCCGTCCGGCTTCACGTTGACCGGTCTCGTGCAGCACATGGCAGAGGTGGAGCGCAGTTGGTTCCGTCGCGTGCTGGCCGGGGAACAGGTCCCGCCCATCTACGACCCGCAGGCCGACCCGGACGGCCCCGACGGCGGCTTCGAGGTGGCCGCGGACGCCACCCTGAGTGACGCCCTCGCCACCTGGCACGCGGAGATCGCCATCGCCCGAGAGCACTGCACCGACCGTGCTCTGACCGACACAGGCCGCTTCATGGAGCAGGACGTCAGCCTCCGCTGGATCTACATCCACATGATCGAGGAGTACGCCCGCCACAACGGCCACGCCGACCTGGTCCGGGAACGCGTCGACGGCACAACCGGCGTTTAGCGCCGCACCGGGCGGCGTCGGCCGTGGCGACGACATCGCGAACGGCGAACAGGTGCCGTACCGGCCGTAACGGCTGCAGGTCGCCCACCACCTGCGCGTGGCCCCGCGGTCGGGCTCCCCGCGCCTGGCCCCGCGTTCGGCCCCTTGCCGGCTCGGCGATTCGGCGGCGGCTGTCGCCTGACGTCGTGCCGGTCGCGGGGCCGGCTCGTCAAGGGCGGTGTGGCGTCAGCCCGCGATCAAGACCCCTCCCGCCACGGCCGCAGCGACCCCAACGAGAAGGGCCCCGGCAGTGAACGCGATCTCGCCGACGTGGGAGCGGTGTTCGGCGGCGAGGTCTGTGGTGAAGACGGCCGGGTCGTCGGGGCGGTAGTGGATCGTGAGGTCCCGGCCGCGCGAGCGGGCGGGATCGCTCAGCCCTACGGTGCGGTAGGCGGTGACGGCGGTGCCGTCGTGGGTGGTGAAGGCGACGACCGGGGTGTGGCTGGTGGCGGTGTGGCCGTCCTCATCGACGGTGACGTCCTTCAGTACGGCGATGACGCGGCCCGGGACCGGACCGGCGGATGCGAGGTCCTCCATGCGTAGGCGTGAGTCGCGTACGGCTCCGGGCAGGTAGGTCGCGCACAGCAGTGTCCAGGGGACGCCGAAGCCGATCAGGGCCCACGGCCAGCCCCGGTCGATCGAGGCGACGACGACCAGCCCGACGTAGACGAGGAAGACCGCGAAGTTGGGCCAGCCGAGGCCGCTCCGTCCGGCGTCCGGGTCGGTGGTGAAGCGGTAGGCGTGCGGGCGGCCGGGAGGGTAGCGGATGCCGATCTCCCGGCCTGTCCAGGCCGTGCTGATTCGGTCGCCGCAGTCTCCGTCGTTGGTGACGGTGAACTCCTGCCCCGTGGCGGGATCGCGGAAGGTGACGACCACGGCGATCCCCTCGCGTCCCGAGCTCCCGTGCCGGGGCTCCGTGACCCGTTCGATCCGGCCCATGACGCGGACCGCCCGCTGGCCGCGGGTCACCCCGGCCAGCGACCGTCCGTATCCGACGAGCGCGACGGCGCCGAGGACGATGCACCACAACGCCAGATATCCGTGCCAGCCCATCCGCGCTCCTCCTGGTCCTGGTCCTCATGGCCTGCCCCGCCCGGCTCACCCGTTCTGTTCGGAAGCCGTCCCGTCCGTCGGTCAGCGTGCCGAGACGCGCCGCACGATCTCGCCGTGGCCGTCCGCCTCCAACGAGGCGGCGCCGTCGGGGCCGGCCACCCCGACTCTGAGGGTGAGGGTGCCGGACAGGCTCTCGGCGGTGAGCTGCCAGGTCTGCGGGGAGCGGACGCCGAGAGTGGTTTTGGCCTCCCGGACGAGGGCGGGGATGCGCGGGTAGGGCAGCGCGTCCAGGTCGAAGCCGGGCGCCTGCGAGCCCGCAGGGGTGAAGACGACGGTGAGGACGCGGTCCTGCGCGACGACGGTGAGAGCCTGGCGCTTTCTGCCGTCACCCTTGGTGAGGGAATCGACCGCCGCACGCAGTCGGCCCTCGTCGAACAGGGACTGTCCGGGGCCGAGGGCGACGGTGCCGGACGCGGCCGAGACGATCGTGGTGGACGAGGTGCCGGGTTCCGCGGGCCCAGCGGCCGAGGGGGGCCGGTCGGTTGGGTGCTCCGGGCCGAACAGGTCGGTACGGAACACGAAGACCACGCCGGCCGCGCCGAGCAGCAGGGCGAGGAGGGTGAGGTAGCCGCTGAAGGTGCTGTCCGGCGGCGGCTCCTCGGTCAGGGCCGGGCCGGGGGCTGAATCGATGCGGGCCGCGGTCGCGCGGTCCTCCCATTCCGGTGTCGGGCGCTTCACCAGCTTCACCGCCCACGGCCGGTGCGGTGGGTACTGGACGACGACGATGCCGCCTGGTTCGTAGTCCAGCAGGTCGACGAGATTGACGGACTGGGTGGACTTGACGCGGTACGAAGGTCCGCTGTCCGGGGCGACGGTGAGGTCGAAGCGGACGGGCACGTCGCTGGTCTCCCCGCCGGTGGCGCTCAGGCTCTCGATCCTGGCGAGCGCGGTACGGGGGACGACGGCCGCCTCGCGTGCGCGCTCGGGCGCCCCAGCGGCGAGGACCAGCAGTCCGTAGGCGATGGGGACGGCCAAGCCACCGACCAGCAGGGGAACGCGTTCCAGGAGAGTGCCGACGACGAGTGCGGCGAGTGAGCTCCCGATCACCGCCCCAGTGAGGATCCCGCGGGCCAGGTCGAGGGGGCTGCGGCGCGTCGGCACTGTGCTCGGAGGGGCCGGCGTGATCGTCATACCGAGATTGTGGCGGCCCGGGCCGCAGGCTGGTAGGTGTCCGGGCGCCTTCTCTCCCCCCAACGGCGGTTCTAAAAAGGGAAGTTGTCACCTTCCAGGCACATGGGCAGGTGGCTGATGGGCCGATTACGACGACCGTTCCGGGGGCCGGGAAACCGCGACTACTCGACCACGCCGATGAGCGTGTCCCTGAGTCGGCCCCGGGGCCGGCCGATCTGAAGGCGACGGCTAAGCCCCGGCCGGTGGACTGCACCGAGCCGGGGCTTCGTCGTCCCACGGTCGTTTCCGTCCTTGCGTTTGCGGCGCTGACCTGGGCGTTCCCGCTCTCCCTGGATCTGACGGCCCTCCGGGCCGTAAGAGGTCGCGGCCGAGGGCCTCGTGGAAGCCGCGAAAGCGCCGGTGGGAGGCCCGCCTGCCCTGATGCGATGCTGCTGTCATGACGGATCACCGTGAGGTCGCCATCGTCCGCTGGCATGGCCGGACCCCTTCGGTCGGAGACGGCCTTTCCGCGCTGCTGGCCGCCTACCACCTCCAGACGGAGGCCGAGAAGGGCGCGCCGGTGGCCGACGCGGACGACCTGCCCGACCGCTACCGGGCAGAGGTCACCGACCCGGGGACGGCGTTGGCCGACGACCTCGTTCTGGTGGCTCTGCGGGAGGACGACGTGGTGGGATGCCTGGTGGTGACCTCCGCGGACGACGGACTGTCGGAGATCAAGAGGCTCTGGACCGACCCGGAGGCTCGCGGCCAGGGCATCGCCTCGGCCCTGATGAGCGCCGCGCTCCGTCACGCCGCGGAAAGCGGCGTGCACACCGTCCGGCTCTCGGTCTGGGAATGGCGGACCGGCGCCATCGCCCTGTACGAACGGCTCGGCTTCGCCGTCACGCGGTCCTGGGACGAGCGGGAGCAGTTGGTGTGCATGCAGCGCACGTTGTGACCGGCGGAGCAGCCGCCGGTCACAACGTGCGCTGCAATGGGGGAGGAGGGCAGGGGCACCGTCCAGGGGATGTCTCGTACAAGGACGTGAGCTCGGTGTTCGCCTGGCAGTACGGTCGACGCGTGGAGTCGACGACACGAAGCGAGTGCCCGTTGCACGGGGGCGGTGTGCGTCCCGACTACCTGGTCGGACGCCGTCTTGAGCAAGTAGTCGCCTCGTGGCACCTGTATGGCTCGGAGGCTCCGTCCGGCCCACTGGACGTGTGGCTGATCGACAGCGAAGCAGTCTCCACGCTGATCACGACCGGTTCGGACTGGTGCCTGATCGTGGAGGCATCGGCACCCTTCGCCGGGTACGACATGGCGGAGTCAGGACGCGTCGAGGTGGCGCCTGTCGGTGGCGAGACCCCATTCGCAGATCACCTTGGCGAGACGGTGCGGGCAGTCAGCGAGGAGAGCATCCCGGAAACTGGCCGGATCGCCCTGGAGATCACCTTCGACTCCGGCCGTGTCCGATGCGAAACCTGGTCCGGCGACCTCTGCCTGTCGAGCAAGTGATATCAACGCACCAGTCAGGGCGAGAACCGTGTGAGGCTCCCGTAGCGGGTCGTGTGATCACGGCATCGCAGCCGTCCGATCCGGGACTGGCACCGGGGCGACGTGGACCGCCGTCGGCGACGGGCAGGAGATCCTCGCCGACGGTGTCGCCCACCTCTTCGGCCGGGCCGCATGCCCGCAGTGCGCCGGCGTCTTCGGCATCGCGGACGAGTACGCAGCCGCCAACCGCCCAGTTCCGCGGTAGGCGCGTTCGAGCGGGGGCGTTCGGGCCGGCCGGTTGTTTGTCGGTGGTGGGGGCTAGCGTGATCCACGAACGAACGAACGAATGCATGGATGAACGAGCGAGCGATCGAGCCGGCCCCGTCGTGGCCGGTGGGGGAGGGCGTGCGATGACTGTGCGCGAGCAACTGGCCGCCGAGGACCTGTTCGAGATGCCCGCCGCCTGGCGGAGGGCGGTCCCGGCCCCGCTGCGGCGCGGCGGGACGGCGCGTCCGTCGGCAGAGGCGCCGGCGCGGATCTCACGGCAGCTCAGCGACGAGGCGGGGTGGATCGGGCGGATGCTCAACGCCCCGCAGAGCGACCCCGGTCTGGTCGCGGCCGCCCGCGCCTACGTGGACGGGGATCACAACCCCCTCGGCGCCGCCGTCTTCACCCGGATCGCCTTCCACCACCAGTTGCAGAGTCTCTTCGTCGACTTCTGGGTGCTGCAGCACGGACTGCCGTTCGCCGCCCGGACGCTGGTGGAGATGACCGCCGTCGAGGCCCACTACCGGCAGGCCGGCCAGGTGCGCGGCAACCCCGAACTGCGCCGCACGGCACCCGACGCCCCGAACCTCTCCTGGCTGCGCGGTGGGATGGCCGACCGGCTCCGCCTGCTGATCGCCGCCGCCGACGAGGAGACGTACCGGCGGACCAGGGAGGAACTCGCCTCCTGCGGCGACACCGCCGCCCGCCGCATCCTGGCCGCCCACCTGATGCCCGACGAGCGCGAATGGATCGACGCGTGTTGCGTCGCCCCGCTGCCCGCCGACGCCGAACTCCGGCTGATGCTGCTCTCCCTGGTGTACCGCCCCGACCAGCTCGACTGCTTCGAGGGTGAGGCCGGACTGCAGTGGAGCGGCTGGAGCGCGCAGCTGGTCGCCACGCTCGCCGACCGCGTCGGCCCCGCCTTCGCGCCGCTGCTGGCCGAGCGGTTCGGGAGGTGGCACGACGCGGAGCGCTACCGCACGACGGCCGGCTGGCTCCTCGAACTGCCCACCGACGAGGCCTTCGCACTGCTGCTCCAGCGCGCCGACGACCGCGCCGTCCGCCCCACCCTCCTCGAGGCCATGCGACGCTACCCCCTGCGCGCCCTGCGCCTGCTGTCCGCCGCGGTGACCGCCGCGGACAAGGACAAGGACGAGGCCGCCCTGCTCCAGCAGTTGCTCACCTCGCACGTCGTCTCCCACGCCGCCCTCGTCCGGGAGGCGCTGCCCGACCTCCCGGAGGGGACCGCCGCCCTCGTGACCCCGCTGCTGGAGGGCTTGCCCGGCCGCGTCGCGGACGCGCCGGCCGAGGCGCTGCCCGACGTGCTGGTCTCGCCGCCCTGGATGCGGGAGCGCAAGCGCGCCAAGCCCCGGTCGGCCGAGCCGGGCGCCGACCCCGAGCCGGAACTCCACTGGGCGGACAAGGAGCAGGAGGCGTGGGCGGCGGCCAACTCCCAGCGGGCCGCCTGGCACGCCCGCTGGCGCCCCGACTACGCGTGGAAGAGCGAGATCGAAGGACTCCGCAGGGGCGAGTCCCCGCACCGGGCGTGGGACGCCCACCTCTTCGTGGTCTGCCCCGAGGACGTCGTCCGGCCCCTGCTGTCCGCCTTCGACCCCGAGGACCTCTGGGACGGCGAGACCTACCTGAAGCCCGTGGCCGCCCGCCACGGCCTGCACGCCCTGCCCATGCTGCTGAGAGTCTCCGCCCGGCACCCCGCCACCCTGGGACCGCTGCTCCTGCCCTACCGCAGCGTCGAGGTGGCCCGCCGGATGGCGGACTGGCTGACCCGGCTCAAGTCCACGGCCGCCGTCGCCCGCACCTGGCTGCAGCGGCACGGCGAGGCCGCCGCCCCGCTGCTCGCGCCCGACGCCGTCGGCCGCGCGGGCAAGGCCCGCGCCGCCGCGGAACACGCGCTGCGCCTGCTCGCCGGACAGCTCGGCACCGAGACCGTCGTGGGCCGGATCGCCGCCGTGCACGGCGAGGAGGTGGCCGGCCTGGTGGCGGAGACCCTCGCCGCCGACCCGCTGGTGAACGCCCTCCCGGCGAAGATGCCCGCCCCCTGCGCCTGGGCCGACCCCGCGCTGCTCCCGCAGCTCCTGCTCGCCGACGGCGGCGGCGCCCTGCCCGCGGACGCCGTCCGGCACGCCGTCACCATGCTGCAGCTCTCGAAGCCCGGCGACCCCTACCCGGGCGTCCGCCTCCTCCAGGAGCACTGCGAGGCCCGCTCCCTCGCCGAGTTCGCTTGGGCCCTCTTCGAGGCCTGGAGGTTCAACGGCATGCCCGCCCAGGACACCTGGGCCCTGCACGCGCTCGGCATGCTCGGCGACGACGACAGCGTGCGCCGCCTGACCCCCGTCATCCGCGCCTGGCCCGGCGAGAGCGCCCACCACCGCGCCGTCGAGGGCCTCGCGGTCCTCGCCGCCATCGGCACCGACGCCGCCCTGGCGCACCTGCACGGCATCTCCCAGCGCGTGCCCTTCAAGGCACTCAAGAAGCGCGCCCAGGAGAAGATCGAGGAGGTCGCCGAGGGCCTCGGGCTCACCGGCGAGCAGCTCGCCGACCGCCTCGTGCCCGACCTCGGGCTCTCCGCCGACGGCAGCACCGTCATCGACTACGGCCCGCGCCGCTTCACCGTCGGCTTCGACGAACAGCTGCGCCCCTACGTCCTCGACGGCGACGGCAAGCGCCGCAAGGCCCTGCCCGCGCCCGGCGTCAAGGACGACCCGGAACTCGCACCCGCCGAACGCAAGCGGTTCGCCGCCCTCAAGAAGGAGGTCCGCACCCTCGCCTCCGACCAGGTGCGCCGCCTGGAGGCCGCCATGGTCTCGGGCCGCTCCTGGACCGCCGCCGAGTTCCGCGAACTGCTCGTCGGCCACCCCCTGGTGTGGCACCTGGTGCGCCGCCTGGTCTGGCTCGCCGACCACGACGGCGCCACCACCGCCTTCCGCGTCGCCGAGGACCGCACCTTCGCCGACGTCCACGACGACGAGTGGACCCTCCCCGACGGCGCCGACGTCCGCCTCGCCCACCCCCTGCACCTGGGCGCCGACCTGGAGGCGTGGGCCGAGCTGTTCGCCGACTACGAGATCCTCCAGCCGTTCCCGCAGCTCGGCAGGCCCGTGCACACCCTCACCGAGGAGGAGGCCGGCGGTCACCGGCTGACCCGCTTCGAGGGCGTCACCGTGCAGGTCGGCAAGCTGCTCGGCCTCACCAAACGCGGCTGGGAACGGGGCAACCCCGAGGACAACGGCGTGGAGCGCTGGATCTCCAAGCGCCTCCCCGGCGACCGCTTCCTGGTGATCCAGCTCGAGGAGGGCATCGCCGTCGGCATGGTCGACGAGTTCCCCGACCAGCCGCTCGGCGAGGTCTGGCTGGACGACGTCCCCGGCGACTACCGCGGGTTCGACCCCCACACGCTGCGCCTGGGAGACGTCGACGCCGTCACCGCCTCCGAGTTCCTCGCCGACCTCACCCAGCTCACCGAGAAGTGACGCCCCGACCATGACCACGGACATCACGGCGGCCGTCGAGGCCGCCCCCGCCGGAGCACGGCTCCAACGCCCGCCCGCCGAGGTGCGGTACGCCGACGAACTGGCCGCGCTGAGGGCACAGGACACCGGACCGCGCCCGCCGGGCTGGCAGCTCGGCCTGCGGGCCGCCCGCCGCTTCGTCTGCGGCGACCCGGAGACCGGCATCAGCCCCAAGTTCGCCGGCAGCCCCTCCCTGGTGGAGCGCGCCCTGGTCACCCTGGCCACCAACCGCGGCCTGATGCTGGTGGGGGAGCCCGGCACCGCCAAGTCCCTGCTCTCCGAGCTGATCGCCGCCGCCGTCAGCGGCAGCTCCACCCTCACCGTGCAGGGCGGCGCGGCCACCACCGAGGACCAGATCAAGTACTCCTGGAACTACGCCCTCCTGGTCGCCGAGGGCCCCTCCCGGCGCTCCCTGGTGCCCGCCCCCATGCTGAAGGGCATGACCGAGGGCAGGATCGTCCGCTTCGAGGAGATCACCCGCTGCCCGCTCGAGGTCCAGGACTCCCTGCTCTCGCTGCTGTCGGAACGGGTGATCGCGGTGCCCGAACTCGACGGCCCCGACGGCATGGTCTTCGCCCGGCAGGGCTTCAACGTGATCGCCACCGCCAACACCCGCGACCGCGGTGTCAACGAGATGAGCGCGGCCCTCAAACGCCGCTTCACCTTCGAGACGGTCTTCCCCATCGCGGACTTCGACACCGAACTCGACCTGGTCGAGGCGGAGGCCACCGCCCTGCTCCAGGCGTCCGGGGTGGAGGCGCCGCCGGACCGGGGCGTCCTGGAGGTGCTCGTCGGGGCCTTCCGCGAACTGCGGGGCGCCGAGGACCGCGCCGGGCGGGGCGCGGCCGTGATGAGCACCGCGGAAGCCGTCTCCGTCGCCCACGCCGTGGGCGTGCGCGGCTGGTTCCTGCGGGGCGAGCCCGGGGACGCGACCGACGTGGTCGCCTGCCTCGCCGGGACCGCCGCCAAGGACAGTCCCGACGACCTCGCCCGCCTGCGCCGCTTCCTCGACCAGGCCGGCCGGCGGCGAGGCGACCACTGGCAGGCGCTGCACCGGGCACGCCACCTGCTCGTGGACGGCTGACCCGGGCATGAGCACCGTCACCTACCTCGGTGTGCGGCACCACTCGCCGGCCTGCGCCCGGCTGGTCCGGCGGACCGTCCGCGCGCTCAGGCCCGCGTACGTCCTGGTGGAGGGCCCGGCCGACATGAACGCACGGCTGGACGAGCTGCTGCTCGGACACCGGCTCCCGGTCGCCGTGTTCAGCCACTACCGGGACGCCGGACGGGTCGCCACCAGCTGGGCCCCGCTGTGCGACCACTCCCCGGAGTGGTGCGCGCTCACCGAGGGCAGGGCCGCCGGGGCCGAGGTCCGTTTCATCGACCTGCCCGCCTGGCACCCCGCCTTCGCCGAACGCGCGGGCGGCGCGGCCAACCGGTACGCCGACGCCGAGGCCCGCCATGCCGAGGCCACCGGACGGCTCCGCGCCCACTACGCGGTCGACACGCTGGACGCCCTGTGGGACCGGCTGTTCGAGGTGGCGGACGACCCGGCGGAGACCGCCCCGCCGGGCAGCACGGACCCGCTCGACGACCCGCTGGCCCGCCGCCTGGACGCCTACTTCGACCTGGTGCGCGGCGATGCCCGCGCCGACGACGGCGACCGGGCCCGCGAGGCCTACATGGCCTCCTGGGTCCGCGCCGCCGCGGCGCACGCCGGGGACCGGCCCGTCCTGGTCGTCACCGGCGGCTTCCACCGGCCCGCCCTGCGCGCCCTCGCCCGCCACGACGACACCCCCGCCGACTGGCCCGAGGTGCCCGGCCCGCCCGGTGACGCGGTCGCCGGCAGCTTCCTGGTGCCGTACTCCTTCCGGCTGATGGACGCGTTCGGCGGCTACCAGTCCGGCATGCCGTCCCCCGCCTACTACCAGCGGCTGTGGGAGGAGGGACCCGAGGAGGCCGCGCGAGGGCTGCTGCGCGACGTGGTCCAGCGGCTCCGGGCTCGCGGTCTGCCCGTCTCCACCGCCGACCTCGTCGCCGCCCGCACCCTGACCGAGGGCCTCGCCGCCCTGCGCGGCCACCCCCGCCCGGCCCGCGTCGACGTGCTCGACGGCCTGGCGGGCGCCCTGGTCGGCGAGGACCTCGGACGGCCGCTGCCTTGGAACGCCCGGGGAGCGCTGACCCCCGACGACCACCCCGTGGTCGTCGAGATGACGGTGGCCTGCACCGGCGACCGCACCGGAAGCCTCCACCCCGACACCCCGCTGCCGCCCCTGGTGCACGCCGTCGACGAGGAGGAACGGCGCCTCGGCCTCGCCGCCGACGACCCCCTCACGCTGGACCTCGCCACCGGCGACGGCCTCGCACGCAGCCGTTTCCTGCACCGCCTCAGGGTCCTCGGCATCCCCGGACACACCCGTGCCCGAGGCCCCGGGCACGGCACCGACCCGGTCTTCCGCGAACGCTGGCACGCCGACCCGCGGACCGGCCGGGAGGCCGCGCTGATCGAGGCCGGAGCGTACGGCGCCCTGCCCGACGAGGCCGCCGCCGCGCGCCTCACCGAACAGGTCCGCGTCGCGGGCACCGACGTCGCCGCCCTCTCCGGCCTGCTCTTCGACGCCGTGCTCTGCGGCGTCACCGGACTCTCGCACGACCTGCTGGGCACCCTCGCCGACAGCGTCCGCGGCGCGAGCGAGCCAGGTCCGCTCGGCGACACGCTCACCACGGCCCTCGGGCTGTGGCGGCACGACCGCGTCTTCGGCGTCGCCGGGACACCGCTGCTCGCGGCGGTGCTCGACGGGGCCGTGGACCGGCTGTTCCGGCTCGTCGAGGGGGTCACCGGAGGCACCGGCGTCGACCGGCCCCGGCTGCGCGCCCTCGCGGCGGCGCGGGACACCCTCCGGTACGCGCCGGAGGCGCTCACCCTCACCCCGCGGTACGCCGCCGAGGCCGCCGCACGCGTCGCCGAGGACCCCCGCGCGCCCGCCGACCTGCGCGGGGCCGCCCTCGGCCTGCGCCGCTCGCTCGCCGGCGACGGCAACAGCGGCGGCGACAGCCCCAGCGGCAGCGGCGGCGGCAGCGGCACCGCCGCACTGGCCCGGAGCTTCGCCACCGCCGGGACCGACACCCTCGGCGACTGGCTCGCCGGGCTGTTCGCCCTGGCCCGCGAGGAGGTCCTCGGCCCGGAACGGGACCGGCGCGACCCCCTGCTCGACGTCCTGGACGACGTCGTCACCGCCCTCACCGACCAGGACTTCCTGACCGGCCTGCCCGCCCTGCGCCAGGCCTTCGCCCACTTCCCGCCCCGCGAACGCGAACGCCTCGCCCAGCACCTCCTCGACCGACGCCACCTGCGCGGCTCCGCCCGCTCCCTGCTGCGCGTCACCGCCGACCCGCTGCTGCGGGCCCGTGCCGCCGCGCTGGAGGAACGAGCCGCGCTCGTGCTCGACCGGTACGCACTCGGAGCACCCCGATGACCGCACCCCCGCCCACGCCCTCCACCCCGCCTGCACCGCTTGCACCACCCCCCACGCCCGACCCCGGTCTCGAGCGGTGGCGGCTGATCCTCGGCGCCCCCGCCGAGGCGTGCACCGGCCCCCTGGGCGGCGAGGCCGCCGCCCGGGACGCCGCGCTGGACTGGCTCTACGGCCGCGACCCGGACCTCGGCCGCCGCGGTGTCCGCCGCGGGCCCACCGCCACCCGGGAGGGCGGTCACGGACCGTCGGAGGTGACGGCCGTGGACTGGCTCGACGACGTGCACCGCCTCTTCCCCAAGGAGACGGTGGAACGCCTGGAACGGGACGCCGTCGAGCAGTACGGCATCGACGAGATCGTCACCGACCCCGAGGTCCTCTCCCGCGTCGAACCCAGCCAGAGCCTGCTCCGCGCGGTCCTGCGCACCAAGCACCTGATGAACCCCCGGGTGCTGGCCGCCGCCCGGCGCATCGTGGAGGCCGTGGTCGAGGACCTGACACGGCGGCTGCGGCCGGAGATCCGCCGCTCCCTCACCGGGTCCCGCAACCGCCGGCCGAGCCGGATCCCGCTGTCCCGCGACTTCGACCTCAAGGGCACCCTGCGGGCCAACCTCGCCCACTACCAGCCGGAGCACCGGCGCGTCCTGATCGAGCGGCCCCGCTTCCACTCCCGCAGCCGCCGCCACCTGGAGCAGTGGCAACTGATCCTGCTGGTCGACCAGTCGGGCTCCATGGCCGGCTCGGTCATCCACTCCGCGGTGACCGCGGCCTGCCTCTGGGGGCTGCCCGGGCTGCGGACCCACCTGGTCGCCTTCGACACCCAGGTCGTCGACCTCACCGCCGACGTGCCCGACCCGGTGGAGCTTTTGATGGGGGTGCAGCTCGGCGGCGGCACCGACATCGCCCGGGCCGTGCACTACGCGGCCGGACTGGTGGAGAACCCGCGCCGCACCGTCGTCGCCCTGGTCACCGACTTCTACGAGGGCGGTGACCCCTACCGCCTGGTGCGCACCGTGCGGGACATGGCCGCCCAGGGCGTCACCGTGCTCGGCCTCGCCGCGCTGGACGAGGAGGCCGAGCCCGCCTACGACCGCGAACTGGCCGCCCGGCTGGCCGAGGCGGGCGCCCACGTCGGGGCGATGACCCCCGGCCGGCTGGCCGAGTTCGTCGCCGAGAAGGTGGGCCGCGGATGACCAGGACGGACCTGCTGGCCCTCACCCCCGACCTGCTCGCCGCGCTCTCCAGCCGCGGCCTGGTCAAGCGGGCCCTCAAGGACCTCGAGGCCGGCTCCGGCCCCACCGTCGAGACCGCCGCCGACGGCACCGTCCGGGGGCGCTACCCCGACGGCACCGAGAGCGAACTACCGCCTCGGCAGGGGCTGGAGAGCGCCGTCTGCTCCTGCGCGGCCACCGGGGTGTGCCGCCACCGGGTGGGACTGGTGCTCGCCTACACGCGGGAGGCCGAGGGCGGCGACCCGCGGCCGAGGGGGTTCACCGACTGGTCGCCGGGCGCCGTCGACGACGCCGCGCTGGAGACGGCCCTCGGGCGGCCGGTACCGGCGGCGGCCCGGCAGGCCCGGGAACGGGGGTACGTGGCCGTGGTCCACCGGGCCCGCCCCGAGTCGCCCACGCCGGCCGTCGAACTGCCCGCCTGCACCGTCCGCTTCCCGGTGCCCCACGAGGTGGGCCTCGCCCTCACCGACGCCGTCCCCGAACTGCGGGACGAGGTGGTCGCCCTCGCCGTGTGGGCCTTCCGCGAGGCCGACGCCCGCGGCACCGACCGCCTCACCGTCGGCGGCCCGAGCCCCCAGGGCCACCCGGCCACGCCGGACCGCCCCACGGCCCCCGACAGCCCCACGGCCCCCGACAGCTCCACCGTCCCGGACAGCCCCTCCGCCCCGGGAGGCCCCACCCCGCCGGGCCGCTCCACGGCCCCGGACAGCCCCGTCCCGCCGCACCGCTCCACGGCCCTGGACAGACTCTCTCCGGACAGCCCCTCCGCCCCGGGAGGCCCCACCCCGCAGGACCGCCCCACGGCCCCGGACACCCCCACCCCGCCGGACAGCCACACCGCCCGGGTCGACCCCGCCCCGCGGGAAGAACCCCCCGCGCCCCCGAGGACCACGGGCCGGCGGGCGGCCGGGGACCCGGCCCCCGGCGGTCCCCCCGCGGAGGGCCGGTCGTACCGCGTGCGGGTCGCCGCGCTGGACCTCGTCGACGACCTGCTGCTGGACGGCGTCCCCGCCGCCGGACCCGTGCTGGACGGCACGCTGCGCCGGGCACAGGAGGACCTGACGCGCGACGGGCAGCACTGGCCCGCCGCCGTGGTCGCCGCGATCCGCGACCAGCTGGCCGCCTACGCCGACCGCGCCGCCCGCCACGACGCCGACGCGTACGCCCTGCTGCTCGCCGAACTGCACGCCCGCCACCGCGCGGCGGCCACCGACCCGGCCGGCGTGCTCGGCACCGGCGAGGCCGCCCGCACCCCGCTGCGCCTGGTCCGGCTGACCGCCCTCGGCTGCCGCGTCGGCGGCTCGCACGGCGAGCGGACCGCGGCGATCCACCTGGCCCACCCCTCCGCGGGCGTCGTCCTCACGCTCCGCCGCCGCTGGGATGCGGACGAGGACGGGCCTCCGCTCACCGGCGAGCGGCTGGGCGCCCGGCGCCTGCTGGGCACCACGCTCCGTACCCTGGCCGCGTCCAACGTGGTCAGCGAGAACACCACGCGCACCGCCGGGCGGGCCGTCGAGATCTCCCGCGGCCGCGTCGCCGCCGCCACGGTCACCCCGGTCGGCTCCGCCTGGCAGGACCTGCCCCCGGGCCTGCGGATCGACGACCTCGCCGCCCAGCTGCCCGCCCCGGAGGAACTGCCGCCGAGCCTGGTCCGGCCCCGTGTCGAGGCCGAGTCGGTGCGGGTGCTCACCGTCGGCGAGGTCGGGCCGGTCCGCTACGACCCCGCCCGCCAGCGGCTGGAGGCCGTCCTCCAGGACCCGGCCGGGCATGAGGCCCTGCTGAGCGCCCACCACAACCCGTACTGCCCCGGCGCCCTCGACGCGCTGGCCGTCGCCCTGAGGAGCGGCCAGGTCCTCCAGGTCAGCGGCTTCCTGAGGCACGAGGCGGGCGGGATCGTCGTCGACCCGCTCGCCGTGCGGACCGCGGAGGGCGTCCTGGTGCCCGACCTGGCCCCGGGGGACGGGGACGGTGCCCTGCCCGTGGCTCCCGCCCCTCCGCGGGACCCGCTGACCGCCGCCGCCGACGAGGCGTTGGCCGCCCTCGCCCAGGCCGCCCACCGGGGTCTGCGTCACCTGGCGGGGACCGCCCGCGCGGATCTCGACCGGGCGTGCGACGGCCTGCGGCGCGCCGGGCTGCGGGCCGCCGCCGACGCCCTCGCCGGCCTGCCGGCCGCCCTGCGCGCCCGGGGTCCGGCCGCGGCCGTCCCCGCCTGGACCGACGCCACCATCCGCCTCGCCGTCACCCGGGAACTCCACCGGCGCTCCGGGAACGCCGGCTGAGCGACCCGGCGGGCCGCGGCCTCACCGGAGGGCGATCGCCGTCCAGGACACCGGCGGCAGCTCCACCGACAGCACCCCGTCGGCGACCACCGCGCTCGCGTTCACGGCAGGCGCCACCCGCTCCGGCTCCGCCAGGGTGTTCTTCGCGTAGGCGTCCGCGTCGGCGAGGGTGAGCGCCTCGACGACCCGCGAGGACCCCAGGCTCCGCACGTCGACCGTCAGCCGCGCCGGCTCCCGCAGGTCCCGGTTGACCAGGAACACCGCGGCCCGGTCCTCGTCGACGGTCGCGACGGCGTCGACCAGGGACGCCTCGCCGTGCCGGGCCGTCAGGTACGACGGCGCGTCGATCACGGGCCGGATCACCTCTCCGGAGGCGAGCCGGCTCGTGATCGCGAACGGGTGGAACGTCGTCTGCCGCCAGGCCGGCCCGCCCGGCTCGGTCATGATGGGGGCGATCACGTTCACGAGCTGAGCGAGCGACGCCGAGGTGACCCGGTCGCTGCGCTTCAGCAGGGTCATCAGCAGGTTCCCGACCACCACCGCGTCGGCGACCGTGTAGACGTCCTCCAGCTGGCGGGGGGCGAAGCGCCACTCGTCGTTGACCTCGTCGGACTCCTGGTGCTCCTTGAGGTACCAGACGTTCCACTCGTCGAAGGAGATGCCGATCCTCTTCCGGGAGCGCTTCTTGTGCCCCACGTGGTCGGCGGTCGCCACGACGGTGTCGATGAAGTGCTCCATGTCAAGCGCGGAGGCGAGGAACGAGCCGAGGTCGCCGTCGTGGACCTGGTAGTAGGCGTGGCACGACACGTGGTCGACGTGCTCGTAGCTGTGCTCGAGGACCGTGCGCTCCCAGTCGCCGAAGGTCGGCATCCCGGAGCCGGAGGAGCCGCACACGACCAGTTCCAGGTCCTTGTCGGCCATCCGCATGGCGGCCGCGGTGCGGGCGGCGAGCTTGCCGTAGTCGTCCGCGGTCATGAATCCGGTCTGCCAGGGCCCGTCCATCTCGTTGCCGAGGCACCACATGCGCACGTTGTGCGGCTCGGGCGTGCCGTTGGCGACGCGCAGGTCTGAGAGGGCCGTCCCGGAGGGGTGGTTGGCGTACTCGAGCAGGTCCAGGGCGGGCAGGATGCCGCGGGTGGCGATGTTGACGGCCAGCATCAGCTCGGAGCCGGTGAGCTTCAGCCAGCGGGCGAACTCGTCGAGGCCGACCTGGTTCGGCTCCAGCGAGTGCCAGGCCAGGTCGCGGCGGACCGGGCGCCTGTCCCGCGGGCCGACCGAGTCCTCCCAGCGGAAGCCGGAGACGAAGTTGCCGCCGGGATAGCGGATCGTCGTGGTGCCGAGCTCCCGGACGAGTTCGACGACGTCCATCCGGAACCCGTCCTCGTTCGCGGTCGGATGGTCCGGCTCGTAGATCCCGGTGTACACGCAGCGGCCGAGGTGCTCGACGAACGAACCGAAGGTGCGGCGGCGGACGGGGCCGACCACGGCCCTCCGGTCGAGCTCGATGTGGGCGCGGGGCAAGGCGCTGGTCCTTTCGATGGGGCGGGACGGGGCAGGGCGGGGCGCGGGCCCCGCGGGACCGCGGGGCCGGGGAGCGGGCCTGCCCCCGCCGTGGACACGACGGGGGCAGGCAGGACGGACGGTGCGCGGGGAGGGGCCCCTGGGGGGATCAGCCCTTCACGGCGCCGGTGAGACCGCCGACGATCTTCTTCTCGAAGATGGAGAAGAAGATGAGCGCCGGCAGCATCGCGAGCGAGGTGAACGCGAGGATCTTCGCGGTGTCCTGGGAGTACTGCGAGGCGGACAGCGCCTGCACGCCGAGCGGCAGGGTGTAGTTCGCCTGCGAGTTCAGCACGTACAGCGGCAGCAGGTAGTTGTTCCAGCTGCCCAGGAAGCCGAGGATGCTGACCGTCACGACGCCGGGCGTCGACAGCGGGATCACCATCCGGAAGAAGAACCCGAGCCGGCTCGTCCCGTCGATCGACGCGGCCTCCTCGAGCTCCTTGGGGATGGCCTTCAGGAACGGCACCAGGATGATGACGGTCGTCGGCAGGCCGAACGCGATCTGCGGGATGATGATGCCGAGCAGGTTGTCGATCAGGCCCAGGTTCTTGATCATGATGTACAGCGGCGTGATCGCGATGACCAGCGGGAACATCAGACCCGCGGCGAACAGCGAGTACATCGCGCCCTTGAACTTGAAGTCGTAGCGCGCGATCACGAAGCTGACCATCAGGCCGAGCACCACGATGCCCACCGTGCTCGCCAGACCGACGACGATCGAGTTGACGAACTGGCCCCAGAACGTCTGCGTCGCCAGGACGTCGGTGTAGTTGCCGAAGGACCACGGGCTCGGCAGACCCGACGGGTCGGTGGTGAACTGCGAGTTGGTGCGGAACCCGCCGAGCACGATGAACAGCACCGGGGCGATGCACGCCCCGATGAGGAGCAGCGCGACGATGTAGGTGAAGGGGTTGCCCCACTTCTGCCGGCCTCCGTCGTCGCCGCGGCCGGGGCGCCTGCGCCGTGCGATCCCCGTGAGGTTCGCGGACTTGGCGGTCGTCGCGCTCATCGGGAGCCTCCGTCGGTCAGGGCGCCCTGCAGGTCACGGCGCAGGACGAAGCGCTGGTAGAGCAGCGCCACGAACATCGAGATCACGAACATGACGACCGCGATGGCGCTGCCGTAGCCGAAGTTGGCCGCGTTGCGGCCCTCGGCGACCATGTAGATCGCCATCGTCGAGGTGCCCGCGGTGCCCGCGATGTACGGACCCCAGATGATGAAGACGAGGTCGAACAACTGCAGCGAGCCGATGATCGACAGGAAGCCCCAGATGCGGATCGTCGGGCCCAGCAGCGGCAGCGTGATGCGGCGCTGGATCTGCCAGTAGGAGGCGCCGTCGATCTCCGCGGCCTCGAAGAGCTCGTCGGGTATGGACTGCAGGCCGGCGAGCATCAGGATCACCGCGAACCCGATGTACTTCCAGGTGATGATCGTCATCAGCGTCCACAGCGCCAGATCCGGGTCGGACAGCCAGTCCCGCTGCCAGGACTCCAGCCCCAGCTTGCCCAGGAGGTCGTTGACCGCGCCGTTGGACTGGAGCATCAGGCCCCAGCCGGTACCCACGATGATCTCGGAGATGACGTACGGCACGAAGATCAGGATGCGGATCACCGAACGTCCGCGGATCTTCTGGTTGAGCAGCAGGGCGAGGCCGATCGCCAGGGGTCCCTGGACCACCAGGGAGAGCACCACGATCAGCAGGTTGTGCGTGAGGACCTCGTGGAAGGCGGGGTCGGTGAGGATCAGCTTGTAGTTGTCCAGCCCGACCCAGTCGGTCGGGTCTCCGTAGCCCTTCCACCGGTAGAAGCCGTAGTACGCGGCCAGGGTCACCGGGAAGATCACGAACGCCAAGAAGATGAGGATCGCCGGTCCGGAGAGGATCGCGATCTCGAGCCGCATCCGGGCACGGCCACTGCGGCGGCGTCCAGCCGCTCGCGGCGAAGCCGGGGAGGCGGACTTGGCCGCGTCCCCGGCTTCGGGCGTGCCCTGCGACTGGCGGCCGGTGGCCGCGTCAGTACCCAGGGTGTCGCTCATGGTTCCCTACTCAGCCCTTCGCGGCGGCCGCGTTGGTGTTCTTGACGATGTCCTCGGCGGTGCCCTTGCCGGCCATCAGGTTCACGACGGCGGTGTTCATGGCGTTGCCGATGTTCTGGCCGTACTCGGTGTCGAGGAACATCATGGTGTAGGCCGCCTTGTTGAAGGCCTCCAGCGCCGAGACGTTGTAGTCGTCGGTGACGACGCCCTGGGCCTCCTTGTTCACCGGGATGGTGCTGAAGCCCTTGGCGTACTTCTCCTGCTGCTCCTTCGTGGCGAGCCAGCGGAGGAACTCGAAGGCCTCCTTCGGCGCGTCCTTCGCGACCGAGTAGCCGTCGCTGCCGCCCATCATGGCGCTGGGGTCACCCTGGCCGCCGTCCACCGCCGGGAAGGGGAACCAGCCCAGGTCGGGGAGGGGCTTCTTGTCCGGGGTGAGGCCCGCGATCACGCCCGGGTTCCAGTTGCCCATGAGCTCCATGCCCGCCTTGTGGTTCGCGAGCATGCCCGCCGACGAACCGGCGCCCTGCTGGGCGGGGGTGGTCAGGTAGCCCTTCTGGAACGGCTCGACCTTGAGGAACTTCTCCAGGTCCTTGCCGGCCTTGGTCCAGCACGGGTCGTCGAACTTGAGCTCGGCGGCGGCCTTGCTCATGGTGTCCTGGCTGCAGTTGCGCAGGGCGAAGTTGTAGTACCAGTGGGCCGCCGGCCACGCGTCCTTGGCGCCGACCGCGATCGGGGCGACGTCGATCTTCTTCAGCTTGGCGACGGCGTCCTCGAGCTCGTCCATCGTCTTCGGGGGCTCGGCGATGCCGGCCTTCTCGAAGAGCTCCTTGCTGTAGTAGATGCCCTCGGGGTTCGTGGACAGCGGGACCGCGTAGACCTTGCCGTCGATCGTGGCGCCGGCGACCGCCGCGCCCGCGTTCGCCTTGTCCTGCTCGGTGAAGGGCAGTTCCTTGAGCTGGCCGGCCTCGACCATGGCCCGCATCTTGCCGCCGCCGCGCTGCAGGAAGATGTCCGGAGCGGAGTTGGAGTTGAGCGCGGTCTGCAGCTTGCCGTCGAAGTCCTCGTTCTGGACCGTCTGCAGCTCGATCGTGATCTTCGGGTTCTCCGCCATGTACTCCTTGACGGCGGACTCCCAGAACTCCTGGCCCGGGCCGGGGGAGGCGTTCTCCCACACGGTCAGCGTGACCTCACCGTTGGCCGAGTCGCTGGTGTCCTCGCCGTTGCCGGCGCAGCCCGTGGCGACGAGAGCGATGCCCAAGCCGAACGCCACAGCCGCCGCACCGCGTATTTTCCTCGTCATCGTGGAACTCCCTGATCTGATTCTTGACACAATGGCTGCGATAGGTGTGCGCAAAGTAATGGCCTGCCGGGCGCCGTAATCGCGCGATGGCTTGATCCGGTGCTCAGTCAGACAGCGGCCGCGACAACAATGAGGGTCCTCGGGCACGTGGCCAATTCGCGTGATCACTGCCAACTCGTGCTTCCGGCTGCGGGCATGCGCTTGTGAACGTGCCAGGTGGACTGTATGACCGTACGAAGTCGTCTCGGTTACTGGGGGTTGCGAACGCACGAGAGTATGCGCTCGCCGCAGAGCGGCAGTCAATGACTCGTTTTCGAAAGTTTGTCGAAACTTATCTGCGACAGCCTGCGAGGACCGTCGAAACATTTCGACGCCGTCCGTCGCTCACGCCCGCCCGGACGCCCGCCGCCCCGCGCGATCCGGCCATCGCCGTCCCCGCCTCCCGGTCCTGGGCCGCGCGTGGCGGCGAGGGCCCCGGAGGGCGGGGCCGCCTTGGATCGCCGCGCCGCCGCCGCGCCTCCCGCCCGGTCCTTCCCGAGGCGACCGCAAGGGCCCGCGAGTGCCGCGTCGCCGCAGCCCGTGGCCGCCGCACGGCACGGAACGGGGTGTACGGCGGCGGCCCGTGCGGCCTTCCGGCCCTCGCGGGGCCGCCCGGCCGATCGCACGCCCCGCGGGGGGCGCAGGTCCGGCGCGGACGGGCGCACGGCACCGGAAGTGACGGTGATGCGATCGCCGGCCGCGCCACGGCGTCCGGTCGCGGTCCCGCGATGACGGCCGGGCTTCCGTTTCGTCCGTGCGATCGGTCCGGCCCCACCGTCCGGGGCGGTCCGTATACGAAAGAATTCCGATCGATGCCCCGACACCGGCCCGTCGGGCCGCCCGGCGGCCCTCATGGCGTGTCACCGGGGCCGTTGTGCCGGGCGGGGTCGCCGACGGCCCGCGGGGGCGCCCTGGGGCGCGTCGCGCCGGGTCGGCGGGCGTTCGTTCCGATCGCAAGAAGCGCACGCCGCGTTCCGCGTCGATTCCGCTTTTCCGGCCCGGAGTGCCGAATGGGCGAGAATGTCCGACCCGTTGCCGGATTCACTAATTGATCGCCCGGCCACCGCGTCGCGACCGCTGTATTCGAAGGGCGAACGCAGGGGGTTGACAGTGTTCAAACCCCGTGCGAACCATGGGAGCGCTCCCACTGGTATCGCACCACCTCGTCACTTCCTGCCCCCACGAGCCGAGAGGCCCACCGGAAAGGATCGCGCCGCATGCGCCTCCTCAGGAGACACCGACCCCGCCTGCGCGGCCCCGCGACCGCGCTGGCCGCCTTATTGGCGTTACCCCTGACCCTGACCGACCTGTCCGCCGCGCCCGCCCAGGCGGCCGCGGTGCAGTGCAGCGTCGACTACAGGACCAACGACTGGGGCTCCGGCTTCACCGCGGAGCTCACCCTCACCAACCGGGGCACCGAGGCCCTGGACGGCTGGCGGCTCACCTACGACTACAGCGGCAACCAGCGTCTGAGCAACGGCTGGAACGGCGTCTGGTCGCAGTCCGGCAAGACCGTGACCGTCACCAACCCCACCTGGAGCAGAACCCTCGCGGCCGGCGCCGCCGTCACCGCCGGAGCCCAGTTCTCCTACAGCGGGACCAACGCCGCCCCGACCTCCTTCGCCGTCAACGGCACCACCTGCACCGGCGCGCACCAGCCCCCGGTCGCCGTGCTGACCAGCCCCGAACCCGGCGCCACCTACAGCGTCGGCGCCGAGGTGCCGCTGGCGGCCACCGCGGCCGCGGCCGACAGCGCGACCGTCAGCAAGGTCGAGTTCTACAGCGACACCGCGCTGCTGGGCACCGACACCACCGCGCCGTTCGAGCTGAGGACGAGCAGCCTCGCCGCCGGCGACCACTCGCTCTACGCCCGCGCCTACGACTCGCGGGGTGCCACCGGCGAGTCCTCCCCGGTCGGCATCCGGATCGTCTCCGGCCCCGCCGTCACCGCCAACCCGACCCAACTCGGCGTCCAGCAGGGGCAGACGGGCAGCTACGAGGTCAGCCTCTCCAAGCAGCCCTCGGCCAACGTCACGGTCACCACGGCACGCGAGTCGGGCAACACCGGCCTCTCGGTCACCGGCGGCGCCAGCCTCACCTTCACCCCGCAGAACTGGAACGTCCCCCAGAAGGTGACCGTCTCCGCCGCGGCCTCCGGGTCCGGCTCCGCCGTCTTCGCCTCCTCGGCGAACGGCCACTCCGCCGCCAAGGTCACCGTGACCCAGCTCGACGCGGGCGGTGACTACGACGCGCGCTTCCTCGAGCTCTACGGGAAGATCACCGACCCCGCCAACGGCTACTTCTCGCCCGAGGGCATCCCGTACCACTCGGTGGAGACGCTGATCGTCGAGGCGCCCGACCACGGCCACGAGACGACCTCCGAGGCGTACAGCTACCTGATCTGGCTCCAGGCGCAGTACGGCAGGGTCACCGGCGACTGGACGCGCTTCAACAAGGCGTGGGAGACCATGGAGAAGTTCATGATCCCCACCAAGGCCGACCAGCCCACCAACTCGTTCTACAAGCCCGGTGAGCCGGCCACCTACGCTCCCGAGCACGACCTGCCCTCGCAGTACCCGGCGAAGCTGGACCCGGCCGCCAAGTCCGGCGCCGACCCCATCGCCGCCGAGTTGAAGAGCGCCTACGGCACGGACGACATCTACGGCATGCACTGGATCCAGGACGTCGACAACGTCTACGGATTCGGCAACGAGCCCGGCAAGTGCAGCGCCGGACCGACCGCCACCGGGCCGTCCTACATCAACACCTTCCAGCGCGGTTCGCAGGAGTCGGTCTGGGAGACCGTCACCCACCCGACCTGCGACAACTTCACCTACGGCGGCCGGAACGGCTACCTGGACCTGTTCACCGGGGACTCCTCCTACGCCAAGCAGTGGAAGTTCACCAACGCCCCCGACGCCGACGCCCGCGCCGTCCAGGCCGCCTACTGGGCCGACGTGTGGGCCAAGGAGCAGGGCAAGGGCTCCGAGGTCTCCGCGACCGTCACCAAGGCCGCCAAGATGGGCGACTACCTGCGGTACGCGCTCTTCGACAAGTACTTCAAGAAGGTCGGCAACTGCGTCGGACCGACCACCTGCCCCGCGGGAAGCGGCAAGAACAGCGCCCACTACCTGCTGAGCTGGTACTACGCCTGGGGCGGCGCCACCGACACCTCGGCCGGCTGGTCCTGGCGCATCGGCTCCAGCCACGCGCACGGCGGCTACCAGAACCCGATGGCGGCCTGGGCGCTCAGCAACCACGCCCCGCTGGCGCCGAAGTCCTCCACCGGCAAGTCCGACTGGGCCACCAGCCTCACCCGGCAGGTCGAGTTCTACCGCTGGCTCCAGTCGAGCGAGGGAGCCATCGCGGGCGGCGCCACCAACAGCTGGCAGGGCCGCTACGCCCAGCCGCCGGCCGGGACGCCCACCTTCTACGGCATGTACTACGACGAGAAGCCGGTCTACCACGACCCGCCGTCCAACCAGTGGTTCGGCTTCCAGGCCTGGTCCATGGAGCGCGTCGCCGAGTACTACCACCAGAGCGGCGACGCCAAGGCCGGCGAGGTCGTGAAGAAGTGGGTGGACTGGGCGATCTCCAAGACGACCGTCAACCCCGACGGCACCTTCCGGTTCCCGTCCACCCTCCAGTGGTCCGGAGCGCCGGACACCTGGAACGCCTCCTCGCCCGGCGCCAACGCCAACCTGCACGTCACCGTCGCCGACTACACCAACGACGTCGGTGTGGCGGGCGCGTACGCCAAGGTCCTGACCTACTACGCGGCCAAGTCCGGCGACGCCAAGGCCAAGGCCACCGCCAAGGCGCTCCTCGACGGCATGTGGGAGCACCACCAGGACGGGCTCGGCATCTCCGTCCCGGAGACCCGCAGCGACTACAACCGCTTCGACGACCCGGTGTACGTGCCCTCCGGCTGGACCGGCAAGATGCCCAACGGCGACACCGTCGACTCCTCGTCGACCTTCGCCTCGATCCGCAGCTTCTACCAGGACGACCCGGCCTGGTCGAAGATCGAGGCCTACCTGAAGGGCGGCTCCGCGCCGGTCTTCACCTACCACCGGTTCTGGGCGCAGGCGGACATCGCCACCGCGCTCGGCGCCTACGCCGAACTGCTCGAGTAGCACGGCGCAACGCACGCGTGGCCGCCCCGGGACGAACCGTCCCGGGGCGGTCCCGTGTCACGGGCCGGACGGCCGGGCCGTGTTGAGCCGCGCGGCCCGGCGCGTCAGGTGGTCCCGTTCGGCCGCGGACGGCGCGCGGGTGGCCGCCTCGACGTAGAGCCGGGCGGCGGTGACCGGATCCCCGTCGCGCTCGTGGAGGTAGGCCGCGACGGCGGTGTGGCGGGGGAGCGAGGGGTCCAGCGCGGCGAGCTCCGCCAGCCCGGCGCGCGGCCCGTCGGCCTCGCCCACGGCCACCGCGCGGTTCAGCCGGGCCACCGGGCTGTCCGTCAGACGCACCAGCTCGTCGTACCACCCGACGATCTGCACCCAGTCCGTCTCCTCGGCGCGGCGCGCGTCGGCGTGCAGCGCCGCCACCGCCGCCTGCGCCTGGAACTCGCCCAGCCGGTCCCGCGCCAGGGCCGCCCGCAGGATGCCGATGCCCTCGGCGATCGCCGCGTGGTCCCACCGGCCGCGGTCCTGCTCGGCGAGCGGCACCAGGCTGCCGTCCGGCGCCGTCCGGGACGCCCGCCGGGCGTGGTGCAGCAGCATCAGCGCGAGCAGCCCCGACACCTCCGGACCGTCGATCACGGCGGCGAGCCGCCGGGTGAGCCGGATCGCCTCGGCGGCCAGGTCCACGTCGCCGGAGTACCCCTCGTTGAAGACCAGGTACAGCGTGCGCAGCACGGTGGCGACGTCGCCGGGCCGGTCCAGGCGCACCCGCGAGACCGTGCGCTTGGCCCGGCTGATCCGCTGGGCCATCGTCGCCTCCGGCACCAGGTAGGCCCGGGCGATCTGCCGGGTGGTGAGCCCGCCGACGGCCCGCAGCGTGAGCGCGACCGCCGACGACGGCGTCAGCGACGGATGCGCGCACAGGAAGTAGAGCCACAGCGTTTCGTCCGCCGCGGGCACGGGCCCGGGCTGCGGCTCCTCCTCCACCAGGTCCTCGCGCCGCCGCCGGGCCGCGTCCGCCCGCCAGGCGTCCAGGTACCGCCGCCACGCCACGGTGACCAGCCAGCCCTTCGGATCCCTCGGAGGTTCCCCCGGCCAGACCCGGACCGCCTCCACCAGGGCGTCCTGGACGGCGTCCTCGGCCGCCGCGAAATCGGCTCCGCGGCGGACGAGGACGGCCAGCACGCTCGGCGTGATGCCGCGGAGCAGGCCCTCGTCCATGGGCGCGGTCACTCCGAGACGGTGTCCGGCATGGCCAGGAAGGGGCGCAGCTCCAGCCACTCGTGGATCGGCTTCCCGCCGGCCCCCGGAGCGGCCGACAGCTCACCGGCCAGTTCCACGGCGCGGTCGTAGCCGTCGACGTCGATCACCATCCAGCCGGCGATCAGGTCCTTGGTCTCGGCGAACGGGCCGTCGGTGACCGGAGGGCGCCCCTCGCCGTCGTAGCGGACGAACGTCCCCTCGGGGGCGAGCGCCTGCCCGTCGACGTACTCCCCGGTCTCCTCCAGCCGCGCCGCGAAGTCGTTCATGTACCGGAGGTGCGCCGAGATCTCCTCCGGCGTCCACCGGTCCATGGGAACGTCGTTCACCGCCCGCGGAGCGCCCCGGTAGTGCTTGAGCAGCAGGTACTTGGCCATGGTGTCCTCCTCGGTGCCGACGCGTCCATTGTGGGCGCGTTCACCCCGGGGACGGAGCCGGTGCCGTGATCTCGACACGTGCCGGGAGACTTTTTCCGGCGATCCGGCCCCTCACGCCGCCGGAGCCGGGGAACCGCAGGTCACGGTGTCGGGCGAAGGCGGGCAGCAGATGCTCGTGGATCAGCCGGAGCCGGGTGGGCACGTCCGCCACCCCCGGCAGGTCCCGGCCGGTGAAGGCGCGCACCGGGGGACGGCCGGTGACGGCGCAGATGACGTGGTCGACACCGCCGGGCTCGATCTCGCGCCGGATCTCCTCCCCGCACTCCTCCGGCGACCCGGGGACCGACAGCCGCTCGCCCGGCTCCGGACCGGTGAGCTCGATGCCGCGGGCCGGCCCCGAGGACGGTGAGCCGGGGGCCCTGTCGGCCGGACCGCCTCCGGTCCCCGCCCCTCGCCGCCCGGCGCCGCCCGGCGCCAGCCGTTCGGGTCAGCCCGGGGAGTCATGAAGCGCCGGGGGCGGGAGACTCGGGACAGAGACTGCCGTCCCGCCCCGGAGGTCGCCCCATGGTCCGCACCGTCGTCGCAGGACTCGACGGGTCGCCCGAGAGCCGTGCCGCGGTGGACTGGGCCGCCCGCGAGGCCCGGATGCGGGACGTGCCGCTGCGGATCCTGCACGTGCACGAGCCGACCCCGCCGAGGCTGGCCCAGGCGCCGTTCCTCGCCGAGGAGACCCGGCAGGACTGGGGCCGCGAGGTCCCGCCGCGGGTCGCCGACGAGGTGCGCCGCGAGCAGCCCGGACTGCGGGTCACCGTGGAGGGCGCCGAGGGCCACGCACCCGTGGTGCTGCTCGGACGGACCGGGCCGGACGGGCTGCTCGTCCTCGGCTCCCGCGCCCTCGGCGGCATAGCCGGCTTCCTCGCCGGATCCGTGGGCCTCAACGTCGTCGCCCACACCGAGCACCCGGTGGTGCTGGTGCGGGCCGGAGAGAGCGCCGCCGACGAACACCTCGCCGACCCGGCCGACGGCGCAGGCACCGACGGCGGACGCACCGACGGCGCAGGCACCGACGGCACCCCCTACCGGCCCGTCGTGGTCGGCGTCGACCCCGAGGGCACCGACGACAGCGTCCTCGCGTTCGCCTTCGAGGCCGCCGCGCGACGCATGGCCGCCCTGCGCGTCCTGCAGGGCTACAGCCTGCCCGCGTTCTACGAATGGGCCGGCTCCGTGGAGGGCGAGGCCCTCGGCGAGATGGACCGGCAGCAGGCCGAGCTGCTGGAGCAGAAGCTCGTCCCCTGGCGCGCCCGGCACCCCGGCGTCGAGGTCCACCAGGAGTCGCAGCGCGGAAACGCCTCCGTCCTGCTGGCCGAGGCGTCCCGGAACGCCTCGCTCCTGGTCATCGGGCACCGCATCCGCAAGCACAGCCTCGGACTCCGCGTCGGCCCCGTCGCCCATGCCGTGATCCACCACGCGGCCGCACCGGTGGCCGTGGTGCCCCACCAGTGAGCCCCCGCGCCCCCGGTACCGCCCCACGCCCGACGGACCCGACGACCGATGGAGTCGCCCGATGACCTTGGCCCCGCACCAGGACGTACTGCCCGACGAGGAACTGCGCGCCCTGCTCGCCCACTGGCGCGCCGCCAACTACCTCTCGGCGGGGCAGATCTACCTGATGTCCAACCCCCTGCTCCGGGAGCCGCTGCGCCCCGAGCACGTCAAGCCGCGACTGCTCGGCCACTGGGGCACCTCCCCGGGCCTCAACCTGGTCTACACGCACGTCAACCGGGTGATCCGCAAGCGCGACCTGGACGCGCTGGTGATCTGGGGACCCGGGCACGGCGGACCCTCGGTCGTCGCCAACTCCTGGCTGGAGGGCAGCTACAGCGAGACCTACCCCGACATCTCCCTCGACGCGGAGGGCATGGAGAAGCTGTTCCGGCAGTTCTCCTTCCCCGGCGGCATCCCCAGCCACGTCGCCCCCGAGACGCCCGGCTCCATCCACGAGGGCGGCGAACTCGGCTACTCCCTCGCCCACGCCTACGGCGCCGCCTTCGACAACCCGGACCTGCTGGTCGCCTGCGTGATCGGCGACGGCGAGGCGGAGACCGGCCCGCTCGCCGCCTCCTGGCACTCCAACAAGTTCCTCGACCCGGTCAACGACGGCGCGGTGCTGCCGATCCTCCACCTCAACGGCTACAAGATCGCCAACCCCACCGTCCTCTCCCGCCTCCCCGAGCACGAACTCGACGAACTGCTGCGCGGCTACGGCCACGACCCGGTCCACGTCACCGGCTCCGACCCCGAACAGGTCCACCGCGCCATGGCCGCCGCCCTCGACCAGGTCCTCGACCGCATCGCGGTGATCCAGCGCACCGCCCGCGAGGAGGGCGTCACCGACCGCCCCCGCTGGCCGATGATCGTGCTGCGCACCCCCAAGGGCTGGACCGGCCCCGCCGAGGTCGACGGCGTCCCCGTCGAGGGCACCTGGCGCGCCCACCAGGTGCCGCTGGCCGGGGTGCGCGACAACCCCGCCCACCTGGCGCAGCTGGAGCAGTGGCTGCGCTCCTACCGGCCGGAGGAACTCTTCGACGCCACCGGCGCGCCCGTCCCCGAGGTGGTGGCCTGCGTGCCGGAGGGCGTGAAACGGCTCGGCTCCAGCCCCTTCGCCAACGGCGGCGTGCTCACCCGGCAGCTGCCCGTCCCGCCGCTGGAGGACTTCGCGGTCCCCGTCGAGCGGCCCGGCGCCGGCCCCCACGAACCCACCCGGGTGCTGGGCTCCCTGCTGGAAGCGGTCATGAAGAACACCGCGGCACGGCGCGACTTCCGCGTCGTCGGCCCCGACGAGACCGACTCCAACCGGCTCTCCGCCGTCTTCGGCGCCACCGGCAAGGCATGGCAGGCCGAGACCCTCTCCGGCGACGTCAACCTGGACCGGCACGGCCGGGTCCTGGAGATCCTCTCCGAGCACCTCTGCCAGGGCTGGCTCGAGGGCTACAACCTCACCGGCCGGCACGGCCTGTTCTCCTGCTACGAAGCCTTCGTCCACATCGTCGACTCGATGGTCAACCAGCACATCAAGTGGCTGAAGACCTCCCGCGCCCTGCCCTGGCGGGCCCCGGT
The DNA here is from genome assembly GCF_040643475.1 of Streptomyces sp. NPDC047130. NCBI lineage: Bacteria > Bacillati > Actinomycetota > Actinomycetes > Kitasatosporales > Streptomycetaceae > Streptomyces > Streptomyces sp. NPDC047130. The sequence continues at coordinate 178,779 of NZ_JBEYUK010000012.1, forward strand.
GCCCTCCCTGAACTACCTGCTCACCTCGCACGTCTGGCGGCAGGACCACAACGGGTTCTCCCACCAGGACCCCGGCTTCGTCGACCACGTCCTCAACAAGAGCCCCGACGTGGTCCGCGTCTACCTGCCCCCGGACGCCAACACCCTGCTGTCGGTGGCCGACCACGCCCTGCGCAGCAAGGACTACGTCAACGTCATCGTGGCCGGGAAGCAGCCCTGCTTCGACTGGCTCTCCATGGACGAGGCCAGGGTGCACTGCGCCCGCGGCGCCGGCATCTGGGAGTGGGCCGGCAACGAGCAGGGCCGGGAGCCCGACGTGGTGCTGGCCTGCGCCGGCGACGTCCCCACCCAGGAGGTCCTGGCCGCCGCCAAACTGCTGCGCCAGCACCTGCCGGACCTCGCCGTCCGGGTCGTCAACGTCGTCGACATGACCCGGCTGCTGCCCAAGGAGGAGCACCCGCACGGCCTCGCCGAGGCCGAGTTCGACGGACTGTTCACCGCCGACAAGCCGGTGATCTTCGCCTACCACGGCTACCCGTGGCTGATCCACCGGCTCGCCTACCGCCGCCGCGGCCACGCCCACATGCACGTCCGCGGCTACAAGGAGGCCGGCACCACCACCACCCCGTTCGACATGGTCGTCCAGAACGACCTCGACCGGTACCGGCTGGTCATGGACGTGATCGACCGGGTGCCCGGCCTCGCCGTGAAGGCGGCCACCGTCCGCCAGACCATGGCGGACGTCCGGGCCCGCCACCACCTCCACATCCGCGCCACCGGCGTGGACCTGCCGGAGGTCGCGGACTGGTCCTGGAACGACTGACTGACCGGCCGACCGCACCGCAGCCGCGAGGAGACGCCATGGGCGAGTGGACCTGGGAGTACGAGGGGTACGACCCGGCGCAGGAGAAGCTGCGCGAATCCCTGTGCACCCTCGGCAACGGGTACTTCGCCACCCGGGGCGCACTGCCCGAGTGCGCCCGCGACCGGGTCCACTACCCCGGCACCTACGCGGCGGGCTGCTACAACCGCCTCGTCTCCGACATCGCCGGACGGCACATCGACAACGAGGACGTCGTCAACCTGCCCAACTGGCTCCCGCTGCGCTTCCGCACCGCGACCGGCCACTGGTTCACCCCCGACACCCACACCGTCGAGGAGTACCGGCAGCGCCTCGACCTGCGCCGCGGGCTGCTGGAACGCACCCTGCGCTACCTCGACGCCGACGGCCGCGCGGTCCGGGTCCGCCAGCTGCGCGTCGTCCACATGGCCGACCCGCACCTGGCGCTGCTGCGCACCGAGCTCACCCCCGAGGGCTGGTCGGGGGTGCTCGAGGTGGAGTCCGCGCTCGACGCCGGTGTCACCAACGGCAACGTCGACCGCTACAAGGACCTCGCCTCCCACCACCTCACCCACATCCAGCCGGGCGTCACCGAGGAGGGCACCGCCTGGGTGCGGTGCCGCACCACCACCTCGGACATCCGCGTCGCCCTCGCCGCCCGCACCGAGGTCGACGCCCCCGCCGAGACCGTCACCGAGCAGCAGGACACCTCCGTCGCCCGGCTGATGCGCTTCGCCGTGGCCGACGGGCACACCGCCACCGTCGACAAGACGGTCGCCCTGCACACCTCCCGCGACCCCGCCATCAGCGACCCGCTGCACGCCGCCCTCGACCGCGTCGGCCGGGCCGGCGGCTTCGAGACGCTGCTCGAGACCCACCACGTGGCCTGGTCCCAGCTGTGGCGCGGCGCCGAACTCGACGTCCCCGGCGAGGCCGGCCCGATCCTGCGGGTCCACCTCTTCCACCTCCTGCAGGTGCTCTCCCCGCACACCGCCGGGCTCGACGTCGGCGTCCCCGCGCGCGGCCTCCACGGCGAGGCCTACCGCGGCCACGTCTTCTGGGACGAGCTGTTCGTGCTGCCCTTCCTCAACCTGCACTTCCCCGAGGTCTCCCGCGCCCTGCTCACCTACCGCCACCGCCGCCTGGAGCGCGCCCGCTTCAACGCCACCGACGCCGGCTACCGCGGCGCCCTCTACCCCTGGCAGAGCGGCAGCGACGGCCGGGAGGAGACCCAGCGGCTCCACCTCAACCCCCGGTCCGGCCGCTGGCTGCCCGACCACAGCCACCTCCAGTACCACGTCGGCTCGGCCATCGCCTACAACGTCTGGCGCTACGCCGAGGCCACCGGCGACACCGGCTTCCTGCACGGCCAGGGCGCCGAGATGCTGCTGCAGATCGCCCGTTTCTGGGCGGACTACGCCACCTTCGACAAGGACCTCGAGCGCTACCGCATCCGCGGCGTGGTCGGGCCCGACGAGTACCACGAGGCCTACCCCGACGCCGCGCGCCCCGGCCTCGACGACAACGCGTACACCAATGTCACCGCCTCCTGGGTGATCGCCCGCGCCCTCGACGTCCTCGGCGAGCTGCCCGAACCCCTGCGCCGCGACATCCTGGAACGCACCGGTGTCGACGACGCCGAACTCGCCCACTGGGACGACGTCTCGCGCCGGCTCCACGTGCCCTTCCACTCCGGGGTCATCAGCCAGTTCTCCGGCTACGGCGAGCTCCAGGAACTCGACTGGCACGGCTACCGCGCCCGGTACGGCGACATCCGCCGGCTGGACCGGATCCTGGAGGCCGAGGGCGACACCGTCAACCGCTACCAGGCGTCCAAGCAGGCCGACGTCCTGATGCTCGGCTACCTCTTCCCGCCGGGCGAGCTGCGCACGCAGTTCCGGCGTCTCGGCCACGACCTGGACGACGAGACCTGGCTGCGCACCGTCGACCACTACCTGGCCCGCACCAGCCACGGCTCGACCCTCAGCAGCCTGGTGCACGGCTGGGTGCTGGCCCGGGCCCGCCGCGCCCGGACGTGGGAGTTCGTCCAGGAGGCGCTGGCCGGGGACATCGCCGACGTGCAGGGCGGCACGACGGGGGAGGGGATCCACCTCGGCGCCATGGCCGGCACCCTCGACCTGGTGCAGCGCTGCCTGCCAGGACTGGAGACGGGCGCGGGCGCCCTGCGGTTCGACCCGGTGCCCCTGCCCCAGATGTCCGAGTACCGGTTCTGCCTGCGCTACCGGGGCCACTGGGGGGTCAAGGTCCGGCTGCGCCCGGGCGAGCTGGAGATCTCCGTCGCCGCGGCAGCCCTCGAGCCGGTCACCGTGCACCTGGGGGACTGGACGGAGTCGCTGGCCCCCGGCGAGACCCGGTCCGTCCCCCTGCCGGAGCGGCCGGAGTGAGCCCGCGGCGGCGTACGGTACGGCGGGCCGCCCCGTGCACGACCACTCCCGCGCATACGGTAGGCTTGATCCGCGCGATCACGCAGGGCAACCGCCCGCGTGGAACCGCATCGGGACGTGGCGCAGCTTGGTAGCGCACTTGACTGGGGGTCAAGGGGTCGCAGGTTCAAATCCTGTCGTCCCGACTGGAGACAGTCGCAGGTCAGGGCCGGTTTCGGAGGCATCCGAGACCGGCCCTTGATCGTTCCTGAGGGCCAGTCGGGGACCGGAGCCCTTGGCCGGGGTCAGCGGGTCACGACGATCGCGCCCGGCAGCGAGCGTGGGGCGCGGAGAGTGCCGCACCGGCAGCCGTGTTCTTGTGTGCGTCCGGGTGCGGGTAGCGCTGCGCGGTGATCAGTGATCCGTGGCCGGTGCTCCTGCGGAGGACGTGCACGGGTACTCCGGCGTCGGCGAACCAGGTGAGCCCGGTGTGCCGGAGGTCGTGGCGTCGCCCGGCGTCTCGGAGGCTGCCCACCACCAGTCGAGATCACTCAACGTCACGAAGCGCTACCAGGCATTGCTCCACCCATGGGTGCTGGAGTACACGTCCAGCAGGTCCACCACGAAGACCAGGGTCGAGCCGGCCGGGATCAACGGCGAAGGCGACTGTTTGCCGTAGCCGAGACGCGGGGGAACGATGATCTCGCGCCGACCGCCGACCTTCATCCCCCTCACCCCCCGGTCCCAGCCCTTGATGACCTTGCCGCCGCCCAGGGTGAACTTGTACGGCTGACCGCGGTCCCAGGAGGCGTCGAACTGCTTCCCGGACTCGAAGGTCACCCCGACGTAGTGGACCCGGACCACCATGCCCGGCTTGACCTCGGCTCCGTCCCCGACGACCAGGTCCCGGACGGTCAGCTCGGTAGGAGCGTCGCCCTCCGGCACGGTGACCTCGGGCTTCGACGGTTCACTCATCGCAGGCTCATCACCATCAGTCGGAGGTCGTCGCACGTCGGTCACGCTACCGAGAACGCCGCCCTGGACGCCACCGCGCCGGCCAACTCCCGGGCTTCTCCCATCAGTTCCCCCGCCACCCACTCGACCTCGTCGGCCGTCCTCGCGACGAGGTGCGGCCCGGCGCGCCTCTAGGCCGTTCGCCGTGCAGGTCCCGGTGCATCTCTCGGAGCGACGGACAGCCTCCGACGGCCGGTGCTGGAGTCGGCGTTCCCACCCGGGCAGCCGGGTGAGCGGCCGGAGGGCGCCAGGCCGGCGGCTCAGCCCTCGGCGCTGTTCAGGTGCCTCTGGGCCACCCGCACGAAGTCACGGATCGCGGCGTTGAGCGCGAGGACGGCGTCCCGAGCCTCCACGGATGGCGCGTCCCGGCTGCAAGCCGCTGCCGCAGCCCTGACTCGGACAGCAGCTGTGAAGGCGGCCTCAGCCACCTCGGCGACTTCGTCCGGCCCCTCCAGGCTGACGACGACACGAGCCGTGCGGATGTCACTCACCGCGACCTCAAGGATGAGGTCGCTCGGGTGGTTGCCGGCGTGCGACCGACCCGTCGCGAGCATGTTCGCCAGTGGGCGGGTCTCATCGAAGTACGCATTGAGAGCCACCAGGAGCGAGGCGTACGCATCGCGCTGGTGCTGTCGCCGTACCGCGTCCACGGGCCCCCGGTGGGCTCCCCGCGCTTGTGCTCGGCCGGCCGCGAAGGCCGCCGCGGCAGCTACCACCGTGGCCGGGGCAGCGACGAGGGCGGCTATGACTGCGGGATCCATGGCGATGACGGTAGCGGCCGTCCCGGAAGTCCGGACCCTGCATACGGCGGGGCCTTACGGCATGAGGTGGGTTGCGGAGCGGACCCGCTCCCACATGCCGGGGATCTGCTCGCTCGGGCGCTGCTGTTCGCCGTGCAGGGCGTTGAGCACCACGAGGCATCCGGTCAGGGCCGGTACCGCCCACTGCGCCAGGTGCAACTGTCGCCGCGCCCGTTCCAGGTCGATCGGGTGCCTGGTCGCCTTCGCGGCCTCGTCAGGGTCGGTGGAGGAGGCGAGCTCGACCTTCTTGCCCAGGACGCGAGCGTAGGCGGTGGCTGCCAGAGCCGCGGCGGTGACGACGGTCTTGGCCGTGGTGGAGGCGGCCACACCCTGCTGGGTGGCGACCCGGTGCGCGTTCACGGCGAGCAGGCCTCCGCCACCGAACAGGTGCGCGCCGATCGCGGCGGCGTTGACCGGGGCCCACTTCGCCCACCCGGACGACGCGATCCGGTCCCGGGACGCCTCCGTGCCCCCTTCATCCTCGGCAGCACCGTTGAGGCCGACCGCCCCCATCAGTGAGCCACCGAACCAGGCCGCCAGGCCAAGATCGTGCAGGCTGCGGACGGCGGTGTTGCGTTCAGACATGGCGGAGCTCCTTCAGCGCGGAAGAGGGGCTTTTGGGCCGACGTGGACAGCGCCCTTCACCCTTTCTGTCCTCCGCCCACTCCGCCATCACAGTGGTCCGAACGGGTGCGATCCGCGACGACGGTCAGGCGCTGCCGCTACGGTCCGGGCGTGCCCGCTGTGGCTGGGTGAGGGGGTCGATATCGTGCCACCGCCGGGCCTGGCCGGACGCCGCGCCGCCGGGCCGGTCACCGTGCTGCTGGGCCCCTGCGGCTGCCGGGCCGGTCTCCGTGCCGCCGCTGCGGTTGCTCGCCGGGGCCCTTCCGGTGTGCCGGTGCACCGGTTCAGGTGGACCACACGACCCTGCTCCCGTTCATGATGACGACCTTGCCGTCCGACCGCAGAACCAGCTTCGCGCCGTTGTTGCCGTGCGTCTTGCTCGCCCAGACCGGCTGGTTGGGGTTGTAGACCACGAGGTTGCCGTCCGCCTGGAAGACGGCCCTGTGGTTCTGGCCGAACATCATGGACGCCCACACGGCCTTGCCGCTCCGGTTGTCGTAGACGACCAGGTTGCCGTCCTTCTGCAGGACCATCCGTATCCGGTTGGTGGTCCAGGCCTGGCCGACCTGCAGTGTGCTGGGCGCGGTGATGGTCTCGGTCGTCCACACCGGAGCCGGGGCCTCCTCCTCCTTCTCCTTCGCCTTCGGCTCGTTGTCCCTGGGCTCCGGCTCCCGCTTCGGCTCCTGCTCCGCCTTCGACGGGCGCACCGGCGCTTCCGGTGCGGGCCTGACGGGGGCCTCGGCCTTCTTCTCCTCCTTCTCCCGGCTCGGAGAGGGACTGGGCTTCTCTGTGACGTAGTCCTCCGGGGTGCCGCCGGCGGGCTTTTCGTCCAGCAGGGTTCCGGAGTCGTTGGCGGTCAGCTCTCGCGCGGTGCTGTGCTTGTCGTCCTTGTCGTTCGCGCCCCCGGCGAGCAGCAGCGGCACGGCCACCAGTACGGCTCCCGCGATCGCGGCCGCCGCCAGGACCGGCTTCCTGGGACGCCCGCCGTGCGCGCCCGCGTCGGCCGTCCCGTCCGGCGGCGTCGCACCGCTGTCGGACGCCGTCGCGGTGGCGGGCTCCGACGCACCGGCACCGGCACCGGCTACGGCACCGGCACCGGCGGCCGGAGTGACGGCTGTGCGGGAGGGCGGCGAAGCCGGCTCGCCGGACGTCTCCGGCCCGGCGGGCGCGCTCGCGGTCACCGCCGTTCCGGACGCCGGCTTCCTGCCGCGCGTTCCGCCGGCCGCTGTGGCGGTGCCGTCCTCCGCCTCGGCGGGGGGCGCCTGGGACGACGTCCCGTTCCTCCTCCCCTCCGGGCCCGCGGACGCCTCGGGATCGCCGGCCGGCTCCGGACGCCCCGCCGGGGTCAGCGCGCCGGCGGGCGGTTCGGAGGCGGCGGGCAGCGGTACGGCCACCCGCACGCGCGGAGTGGCGCCCGCCTCCGCGGGGTCGCGCCCGTCCGATGCGGGGTGCTGACGAACCATCCTGTCACTTCTCCTCATTGATGGGCCGTCGGACGCCGTCGGCCCCGTGGGGCCGGGCGCGGCGGTCACGACGGGTATGGAGCAAGGGATGCGGGGGCGCGGTGGTGGAGCCGGCCGGGACGGTCAACCGCGCTGCCACTTCTGGTGGGGTACGCCGACGCACGACCACAGGTGTGCCGGGCTGCCGTCGGCGGTACGGCCGTCGCGGATGTCCACGCACTTGCCGGCGATTCCGGCCACCAGGTCCCCGGCAGAGTTCAGGTGGAACTGCTGGGCCGGGTTGCCGCTGCAGTCGGCGACCTGGATGACCGTACCGTTCTCCTGGGCGCCCCAGGCCACGTCCATGCACCGGCCCAGGGCGCGGATGGTGCCGTCCGACCGGAAGGTCCAGCGCTGCCCCGCGGCACCGTTGCAGGTCTGCAGCGTCAACTGGGTGCCGTCGGCGCCGGATCCGGCGCTCAGGCACTTCCCCGAGGCCTTGCTCACCAGGGTGTCACCGGGCACGGGAGGGGGAGCGGGAGCCGGCTTGCGGGTAGCGGGGGCCTCGTCCTTCTTCTCCGCCACCTCGGCGGAGTCGTCGGCCGAACCCCGCGTGTCCTTGCCGTCCTTCTCGGCCGCGTCGTCCGTCCTGTCCGGCTTCTTCTCCTCCCCGGCCTCGCCCGTGTCGGAGGGGGTGGGCTCGGGCGACGGCGAGGGCGAAGAGGACTCGGCGGCGTACTGTCCGGCCCGGCGCGGCCCCTCCTCCAGGACCGTGCCGTCGGTGGAGTCGGCCACCACCGCCGCGGCGGACCGGTCCCGGTCGCCGGATCCCGGCAGCAGGAACGGCACGGAGACGAGCACCGCTCCGGCGATCGCCGCGGCGGCCAGCACCGGCTTCTTCGGGCGCCCGGGCGTCGCGTCCGCCCTCACCAGCGTGTCGCCCTCAGGCGGGGCCGTGTCCGACGCCGCGTGGGAGGGCTGGTCGCCGGCGAGCGCGGCCGTGCCCGGAGCCGGGGCGGACTCCCGGACCGGTGTGTCGGCCGTGACGCCGGCGTCGGGCCGCGCGTCGGAGTCCGTGCCCGTGGCGGGGGCCGTGCCCGTGCCCACTCCGGATCCTGTGCCTGTGCCTGTGCCTGTGCCTGTGCCTGTGCCGGTGCCTGTGCCCGTGCCGGTGTCGGAGCCGGGTCCGGGGCTGTCGGCGTCCTCGGGGGTCGCGGCAGTGCGCGCGGAGGCCGGTTTCAGTTCCGTCGTGGGACCGACGGCCGGTCCGGGCAGCGCGAACGCCTGGCGCACCTTGGGGACCTCGGGCTGCGCTGCGGCCGACGACGCACCGGTCGGCTTCGCGCCGTCCTTCTGAGGAGACATCGGTCTTGTCTCGCAATCTGGGTCTGGTCCTGGTCCGGCCGGGTCCGGCCCGCCCGCCGGCTGTCGGCGAGCGGGGCGGTGCGGAGGGCCAGGAGGGGTCGGGAGGGGTCAGGTCAGTGGTCGGGGGAACCCACGGGTCCGGTACAGCGGGAGGGCCAGTCGAACGACACGGCTGCGGGATCGTGCCGGTCCAGTGCCTCGCCGAGGCGGGCGAGTGCGGCCCGGTCCTGGTCGTCCAGCCGCGCCGGGCCGACGTGGGAGGCGAGCCGAGCCGCCGGCAGTTCCCGCAGCAGGACGAGGGGCGAGGAACCGCCGGTCCGTACGTCGAGCACGCGGAACGCCGTGCCGGGCGCGAAGACCACCTCGTCGTGCAGGGCGGCGGGGCCGGTGGCGTCGGACAACTGCCGCACCCGGCGACCGGTCACCGACCAGATGGCGTACCGGGCGGTCGCGGGGGAGGGGCCACGGCCGTCGCCCGGGAGCGCGCTCACCGGCGCCGCGTCCCGCAGGACGGTGCCGGGGACCGGTGCCGGGTCCTGCGTGCCGCTGTCCGGCCCGGCCCCGCGCAGCACCGGGCCGCGGAAGGACGGCAGGCGCCGCAGGGCCGAGGTGACGCAGGCGCCGTAGGGCCGCAGCCGCGGGTCGCCGGCGCGCAGGGACCGGTCGAGTTCCTCGTGGCCGAGTCCGCCGTCCGGCACACCGTTCCTCAGGTAGAGCAGCAGCGCGACCAGGTCGGCGCGCGCGGCCTCCTGCTCGGGTCCGCGCAACGCGGGCATGCGGGTGAACATGCGCGTCACCACGGCCGCCTGACGGTCCCACACCGCGTCGGCGAGCGACCGGAACGCGGCCTGCTCCGCGTGCGTGCTCTGGTGCCCGGGCAGAAAGGGCACCGGAGGCAACGGCCGTGAGGGCGTCGGCGGCGGCACGGGCGTGGCGCCCTCGGCCGAGGGCGTGCGCGGCGTCGGCGGCTCGGCGGGACGCGGAGCGCGCTCGGCGGCGGCCGGTGAGGGGTCGGCCGGGGATGGGCTGCTGGTGAGGACAGGGCGGCTCGGGGGAGGCGGCAGCGGGGCTTCCTCGTCGTGTCCGGTGCTCCGGCCGTCCCCGCCCACGGGCGAGTCGGGGCCCGCGCCGGCCCCGGAGAACGGACGGGTGGGCCCGGCCGGCGGCGCGGCAGGGGACGCGGGCTCCGCCGCGGACGACGGTGCGGAGGGGGCGGTGCGGACGTCGGGGTCCCGCTGCGCCGACGCCGGCTCCGGGTGTGACGCGCGTGCCGGGGTGGCCGAGCGGGAGGGGCCGGCCGGGGGCCGGGAGGGCTCGGCGCCGGTCGCTGCCGCGGACCGGCCGGACGGAGCGCGGTGACCGGCCGAGGCGCCGGCCGCCGCTGCTCCGGCGGCTGTTCCCGGTTCCGGGGAGACGGAAGAGGCGGGCGCGGGGGACATGCCGCGGGCGCCCGGCGCACCCGCCGTGGAGGGTGCGCCGGCTCGACCTCCGTCGGTGGTCGCGGGCGTCCCCGTCGTGGTGGGCAGGGAACGCGGAGGGACGGGCGGTACCCCGGGCGTGGTGACGCCGTCCGTGCCGGTGCCGGTGCCGGTGCCGGTGCCCGTGCCTGTGTCCGTGCCGGTTTCCGTGTCCGGCCGGGAGCCCGGAGTTGGGGCCGGCCGGGGTGCGACCGGCTCGGGTGCGGCCGGCGTCCGGGCGGCGCGGGCGCCGAGGGGTGAGGAGACGTTCCTGCTCGCCGGCGCGGGAGCGGCCGGGCCCGTCGCGGCGGGCGTCTCAGCGGGCGCGTTCCTGCCGGCGGGAAGCCGCGGCCCGGCGGGTGCCGCCTCCGCCCCGGCTGCCGTGCCCGGGGCAGAGCCCACCGTCGTTCTCGGACCCGAACCCGTGCCCGTGCTCGCGTCAGTGCCCGTTCCCGTGCTGTGAACCGTGCCCGAACCCGTCGCCGCCACAGGGGCGTTGGCCGCCGTGCCCGTACCGGCGTTCGCCGACGGTCCCGGCTGCGGTGCCCCGTGCGCGGGCGCGGGGAGCGCCGCGGGGCCGTGCGGCGCCCGCGCGGGGAGGGGCGCGGCCGGAGCGGTCCGGCCGAACGAGGCGAAACGCAGGCTGCGGACCTGGTACTGGGCGGCCAGGCGGCGCAGTTCCAGGCCGCCGTCGACGGCGGTGCCGTGCACATGGACGCGGGTCCGGGCCGACAGGCCGGGCGGCAGCGCGTCGAACAGTCTCTCCAGCACCGGCCACAGCGACCGGTCGAGCGCTTCGCCGGGCCCGCCCACCTCGATCTGCGGGCCCTGGGGATCCACGGGCCGGGCCGCGAAGGAGGGCGGCTCCTTGTCCGTGCCGTTGACCCACAGGCCCGCCCGGGTCGCGGTGACCTGCCACCGGTCGGACAGCCGCACCACGCCGCGCCGGGCGTCGCCCCGGCCGGGCAGCGGCGGGCTCCAGCGCAGCAGCCGGAGCGAGGACGCGCCGGACGAGCAGATCACGGAGTCGACGAACGGCTGCCAGCGAGGGGACCCGTCGGCGCCCACGGTCATCGAGCGGACGGTGTCCCCGTCGCGGCCGAACGACTCGGCGAGCAGCGGCAGCCCGCTGTAGACGACGACGTCGGCGTCGACCAGTTCGGCGGTGTCCTGCCCGACCCGCAGCACGTCCCGGCGGCCGCCCGGCGCGAACCGGAGGACCGTGCGGGCGGCGACGGGCAGCGCCGTCACCAGGTCCGCCACGTCGTCGGAGGTGACGTCCTCGCCGTCCGGCACCCCGACGACGACGAGGATGCCGTTCCGGTCGACCGGCACGGCGTAGCACAGGTCGCCCGGGCGCGGGGCGCGGGCGCCGTCGGGGCGGACGAGCAGGCCGGCCGGTATCTGCTCGACGACGCAGCCGTTGCGGGTGCGCGGCGGCAGGGAGCCCGGGGCGGGCTGCCAGCCGGGTGCGGGCTGGCGGGGGCCCAGCGGGACGGGCGGCGCACCGGGGGAGAAGCGCCACCAGCCGGCTTCCCGGCCGCCGTCCGGCTCGCCGCCGGCCGGCCCGTCGTGGACGAAGAGCCCGCCGCCCGGCACGCCGAGGACCGTTCCGTCCGGGGCGATGACGTCGATCTCCCAGGCGTCGGCTATCCGGCGGGCGACGGAGGGCCCACCGGGGCGGTCGTCGCCCGCGCGGGTCATCGCCAGCCGGATGGTGCCGACGCCGTCGCCGCACAGGGTGTCGATGAGGGCGCCGAGCCGTGCCCAGAGGGCGGCGGCCGTGTTCCCGTCCGCGCCGGCGACGACGGTCACCGTGTCGTCGTCGTCGGCCTCGAGGGCCCGGGTCAGGTCCGCGATGTCGGCGGGCCCCAGCAGTTCGTCGGAGGGCCGCCTGAGCAGCAGAAGGCGGCCGTACTCCTCGACCACGAGACCTGGCCCGGGGGATTCGGCCCGCGGTGTGGGCCGGGAGGTGTCGGACGGGCGGGACGCGGTCCGGCGGCGACCCCAGCGCATCAGAGGTAGCCCCCCTCGGCGGCCCGGGCCGGAGAACAAGCGGTCGGCATCATTTCATGCGCCACGAACATAGCAGGTGAATTCCTGGGTGACATGTGTGAACGGGTACGTCGAACCGATATCGGACCCGTGCGCCGGCTCACCGTAACACCGCGCCCATTTCCTTCCGCGCGGTGCTCCGCACCTGGCAAGTCCCGTGCGCAGCAGGCTGTTTGATCGGACACGGCCTGGCACGGCACAATGCGGCGGCATTTCACCGCATGCGCCTGTCTCCTGAGGAGCCGACTTCTCCTGATCATACTTGGACACTCTCTCCACGTGTCATGACGGCTCCTCGGGGACGAAATACCGCATGCCGTCGAAAAGCAGCCGTACGGTGCCGTGCCGGCCGACGCCGAAGGTGCGCGGGCGTCCGTCCGGGGTGACGACGACGATCTCGACGCCGAGAGCGGTGGCGGCCGAGGCGACCGCCCGCTCCCAGGTCTCGCCCGCGGTGTCCGTGCCGGTTCCGCCGCCGTCGGCACCGGCACCCCGGGCCAGCAGCCAGCGCAGGTGCTGCGCCGGGGTGAGACCGAGGTCCCGCACCGGCAACGAGCCGCCCAGCAGGATCGCCTGGGCCCGCTGCCCGGAGGTCAGGGTGACGCCCAGGCCGTCCAGGTCGTCGACGGGCACGGACCAATCCCGGTCGACGGGCAACCCGCCGTGCGCACCGAATGCCTCCAGCAGAGCGTCCTCGAGCGTCAGCCCCTCGCCGGACGCCTGCGCCGGACCGCCGGTGTCCTCGCCGGCCGGCCCGGTGGCCGCGGTCGCCCGGCCCGTCTGCTCGGCGAGGTGGGCGACGGTCAACTCCGCACCGGCGGGCAGCAGGTCGCGGGCGCGCTCCGCCGCCTGCCACAGGAGCGCGAGCGCCCGGGCCGGATCCGCCTCGCCGATCCCGGCCGACCGGGCCAGCGCCAGGAGCGCCCGGTCGTCGGCCCGGGCGAGGAACGGGGCGGGTGCCGCGAGCCGGTCCAGCCGGACGCCCAGCTCGCGTTCGTCGTCCCCGACGCCGTCCAGGTCGTACAGGGCCGTGAGCCGCTGGTCGGACAGCCGCTCCGCGCCGTCGGGGGACCCGATCTCGCGGCCCAGCTCGACGGTGAGGCCGAGCTTCCGCCGGGCCGCGAAGTCGCGCAGGTAGGCCGCCATGCTCTCGGCCTGGGCCCGGGTGGTGAACCGCTGGGCGGAGCCGAACAGGTCACCCCAGTTGAGCACGATCCGGTCGACGTCCGCCCAGGACAGCTCGCCGTGGATCTGGGTCTCGAAGTACCGGCCCACTGCCGCGTAACCGAGCTCCGCCACGTCGCGGCGCATCTCCGGGTCGTAGCGGAACCCGGTGGCCTCGGCCAGCGCCAGCCGCACCCGCCGCTCCTCGCCGTAGGCCAGGAGCGGGTAGACGTGGGCGTTGTCGGTGTACGACAGGACGCCCCGCTCGGCGGCGTCGGCGCTGTCCCCGGGGGTGTGGGTGGCCCTGCCGCGCACCGAGTCCTTCCAGTGGACGACGGCACTGCCGTAGGAGTAGGTGCCGCCCTTCTGCGACGGCGAGACGAGCGCCGCGTACTTGGGCAGTTCGTCGGGGTCCGGCGGGTCGAAGTCGCCGCCGTCCGGACCGTTCCCGGGGGCACCGGCCACGCGGCGCAGCGCGGCCGCGTACCCCTGGAGTTCCTCGACCCAGCCGCGTCCGGCGCGGCTGGGGGTGCCCCCGGTGGAGCCGGTGGCCCAGAAGCTGCGGAAACCGGTGTCGGAGGTGACGGCCTCGGCCCTGGTGGGGACGGTGCCGTCGGGACGCGGAGCCGCCCCTCCGGGACGTCCCGCGAGGTCGAGGTTGGAGGCGATCGGGAGGCGTCGCACATGGTCGTGCGCGGCCTGCACGACGGTGGCCATGAGCTCCGGGTCGTCGACCGGGTACCTGGTGCGGAACGAGTCGTTGAACCGGCCGATCCGCTCCAGGAAGGCCGCGCGGTCGCGCTCGTGGAACATCTCCCCGCGCTGTTCGGCGGCGAGCAGCGCCCACGACTGACTGGGAGTCAGCTTCTCCCAGCCGTCCCGGTGACGCGGGTCGCCCGGGGTCCGCAGGGCGTGCAGCAGCTCCAGGTCCTGGGCGTCGGGGACCATGTGACGGTCGTCCCGGACCGTGTCCGCCGTGTACCGCGAGGCGTGCACGGTCAGCGGAGGGCGGTGCCGGGTGCCGGGAAGCGGGTGGCTGATCGCCTGCTTGGCCAGCTCCCGCCGGTCCAGCGCCTGCGGCCTGGTGAGCTCGCCGGAGGCTTCGGCGCCGGTGACGACGGCGGGGGTCGGCGCGGCCGGCGGCGCGGCAGGCGGCGGAGGCGGTGCGGCAGCGCCCGCGGGCGCCGCGTGCACGGCGACCGCCTCGCGGCGGCGCAGCGGCGCCACCCGTTCGGCGACGACCGCGTCGACGCGCGCGCGCCGCTCCCGCCGTGCGGCGTCCGCGGCGTCGCCGGCCGCCTGCTCCACCTCCTGCGGTGTGACCTCGCGCATGCCGGTCACCAGCCGGGCGAACTCGTTCTGGTTGCCGTGCCCGATGCCGACGTTGTGGTGGGTGTGGGCCGCCAGCACGCCGGCCACGTCCTCGTCGGTGCGGAAGTTGGCGGCGGCGCCGGTGCGCAGCCGTTCCTGGTGGACGAGCGCGGAGTCGCGAATCTGATAGGCGCCCGTCCGCTGGTTGGGCGTGCCGTGGCTGCCGACGAAGTTCCAGTAGCCGTCCCACGGCAGAGTGAACTCCAGTACCCGCTCGTCGTCGGAAGCGGCGTTCGCGTTGCTGAAGACGCTCGTGTGGGACAGCGAGGTCGTGAAGAACTTCCGGTACTCGTCGCTCCGGTTGTACGCCATCGCCGCCGTGAAGGCCGCCCGAGGGTCCCGGGCGTCCAGGAACTGTGCCGCCTCCGCCGCCGACATCTTCCGGTACAGCCGCATCGGCGCCCCGGCCCGGCGGTCGATCGGCGTCGGGGACGCGGCCTGCTCCTCCCGGATCCTGACCAGCCGGTCGTGGAACGGCCGCATCTGCTCGCGCATCGAGTCGTGCGCGGCGACGGTGCCGACCACCAGGTCCTGGCTGTAGGCGAAGACGTAGTAGCCGCTGTCGAAGTCGGCCGCCGAGCCATCGGTCTCGAAGAATTCCGCGTACGCCTGGAAGTACGCCTCCATCACATCGGCGGTGACACGCTTCGCGGGCCCCGACGGCGCGGCGTGCAGGCCCGCCGGAGCCCCCGCCTCCCCGTGCGGCTCGGTCCGCGGACCGGTGAGGGCGACGGCGGGTTCCGCCACCGCCTCGCTCTCGCCGATGCCGGTCATGAAGTCGAGGAAGGCTTGGAGGGTGGCGTTGTCGGCGGTGGTGGTGGTGACGGGGTTGGCGGGGTGGTGGTGCGGGGTCTGCGGGTCGGTGCCGTAGAGGCGTTCGAGGAGGGGGAGGAGGTCGGGTTCGTTGGCGCGGACCCAGGGGGCGCCGTTGTTGCGGGGGCGGCCGGTGGTGGTGTCGTGGCCGTGGTTGGTGCCGAGGTAGGCGTTGGTGAGCTGGGCGAAGTATTCGTATTCGTCGGTGGAGGAGTAGTTGTCGGCGTGGGTGCCCCAGAGGTCGCGGCGGATGCCGTCGGGCCAGGGGGCGTCGGGTCCGGCGGCCAGTCGCTGGTGGTAGGCGTGGTGGATGAGGTGGCGGTCGGTGTCGGTGAGGGCGGTGGTGTGGAGGAGGTGGGCGATTTCGTGGGTGGCGGAGGAGTAGCCGTCGGGTTGGTGGGGGACGGGTCCGACGGGGGTGTTCTCGCCGAGGAGGTTCTCTTCGGCGATGGCGGCGTGGAGGCCGCTCTGGGCGCCGCGGAGGTCGTTCAGGCCGCGGCCGTCGGGTGCGTGGAGGTGGGTGAAGGAGCTGATCGC
>NZ_JBEYUK010000013.1:0-186804 GCF_040643475.1 Streptomyces sp. NPDC047130
TCGGGCCGCTGTTCACGCTCTGCCTGCTCGCCGGGTCGGCGGTCGCGGTGGCCCGCGGGGCGGCCGGGGCGGTGACCGGGGTGGTCGCGGTGGCGCTGGCGCTGCTGACGTGCGTGGCGCTGGCCCGCGCCGTGGTCACCGCCAACACCCGGCTGCTGGCCAGCCGCCGGGGGCGCGACCTGGCCGTGGTCAGCGGGTTGATCGTGGCGATCGGCGCGCAGGGCGTCAACTTCGGCGTGCAGCGGCTCGGGGCCTCCGGGCTGGCGCAGCTCGACCCGTACGCCGAGGTGCTGCGCTGGGTGCCGCCGGCCTCGGCGATCGGCGCGGTCGACTCGGCGGGCGACGGCGCGTACGGCACGGCGGCGGCCCAGCTGGCGCTGACCGCGCTCGCCCTGGCACTGGCGCTCGGGTGGTGGTCGGCCACGCTGACCCGGCTGATGACCGCTCCGGACGCCTCCACGCTGCAGGCCGCGGAGCCGGCCGCCGCCCGCGCCGGACGCCCGGGCGGTTCCCTGGTCACCCGGCTGGTTCCGGCCGGCCGGGTCCGCACGGTGATGGAACGCAGCCTGCGCTACGCCTGGCGCGACCCCAAGACCCGCGCGGCGCTGGTGATCTCCCTGGCCGTCGGGCTGATCGTGCCGCTCTTCAACGCGCTGCAGGGGTCGGGGTCGGTGTACTTCGCCTGCTTCGCGGCGGGGATGCTCGGCTCGATGATGTACAACCAGTTCGGCCAGGACTACTCGGGGTTCTGGATGGTCGCGATGACCATCTCCTCGCCCCGGGACGCCCTGCGCGAGCTGTGGGGCCGGGCGCTGGCGCTGCTGTCCTACGCGGTGCCGTACGCGGTGCTGGTGTGCGTGGCGACCGTGGCGGTGCTCGACGCCTGGGCGAAGCTCCCGGAGACGGTGGGGCTGTCGCTGGCGCTGCTGGGCTCCATGACGGCGACCGGGGCGTGGGCCTCCGTGCGCCTGCCGTACTCCATCCCCCCGGAGGGCAACCGGAACGTGGCCCCGGGGCAGGTGGGCCTGGTGTGGATGGCGATCGTCGGCGGGACGGCCGCGGCCTCGGTGCTCTCCGCCCCGGTGATCGCGCTGACCGTCTGGATGCACGTCGCCGGGCACGCCGCGGCGTGGAGCTGGCTGCTGCTGCCGGTGGGCGCCGCGTACGGCGCCCTGCTGACGGTGGCCGGGCTGCGGCTGGTCGCGCCCAGGGCTGCCGAGCGGCTGCCGGAGATCCTGGCCGCCGTCAGCAAGGGCTGATCGCGCGCCGGCCGCCGCCCCCGGCCCGCGCGGCGCTCAGGGCGTCAGCACGCCCTGCAGGAAGGGGGTCAGCACCTCCCGCCAGGCCGTGGGCTGGTCGTGGTGGAGGAGGTGGCCGGCGTCGGGTATCTCGGCGTACTCGCCGCGGGGCAGGACGCGGACCATCTCGTGCGCCTCCGCACGGCCGAGGTGGCCGTCGACCCCGCGCACCACCAGCGTGGGGCAGGGCACCTGGGCGAGCTCCTCCCAGTGGGCGTCGAAGGCCCAGCCGCGGCGGACCTGCCGCATCTGCTCGGGGTCGAACACCGGACGCCAGCCGTCCGGCGCCTGGGTCATGACCTCGGCGTAGTAGGAGGCGCGCGCCCTGCTGGGCCGCTCCACCCAGGGGTCGCGGGAGAACCACTCGCGGACGTCCTCCAGGGTGGCGAAGGGGGTGGGCCAGGCCGCCAGCCAGTCCTCCCACTCCCGCTGCAGCGCCGCCCCGAGGGCCGAGGCCTTCATCTCCGCCAGGACCAGGCCGCGCACCAGGTCCGGCCGCTCGGCGGCGAGCCGCCAGCCGACCAGGGCGCCCATGCCGTGTCCCACCACGACGGCGGGGCCGAGGCTCAGCTGCTCCAGGGCGGCCGCGGCGTCGGCCACGAAGGCCTCCGGGGTCAGCCCGGCGGTGCCGGCGGGATGCTCGCTGAGCCCGTGCCCCCGCTGGTCGAGCGCCACCGCGCGGCAGTCGCCGGCCAGGCCGCGGGCGGTCTCCGCCCAGTGCGAGGCCCGGCCCAGCAGCCCGTGGAGTAACAGGACCCCTGGGCCCTTGGCCGCCGCTCCGACGCCCGGTCCGACGCCCGGCTCACCGCCCCTCTCCGGCCCGGCGCCACCGCCGGGCCAGGGACTCTCCGCCCCACCGTCGTCCGGCCCCGGGGAGCCGGCCTGCCCGGCCGGCTTCGGGGGGTCGGCGAACTCCCAGGCGGCCAGGCGCAGGCCACCCGCTCCGGTCAGATCGATCCGCCGTGCCATCCGTGCCCCCTCCATGCGCGCCCTGACACGCGCCCATCCTTACGCCTGTCTGACCGGGTGTGCGCTGCTTTGCGCCATCCCTCGCAGACTATCGAAGATGCATTCGAAAACGCGGCCTCATATCGCCGACACCCCTCGTTCGAGTGACCACGGCCGGGGATTGACCGCTGTCGGCGGGGGGAGATCTTGAGCGGGGGGCGGACCACTCGGGGACAGGGGTCCGCGGGAAGGGCCGACCTCGGGAGCTCGGGGCTCCAGGTCGGCGCAGGGGAGGACGGGCCCCGGCACGGCCTTCGCCGCGCCGGGGCCCTCTCGTCCGGGTCGCCCCTCGGGGCGGGGTCCTCGGGTCATATGCCTCGCACACCACACTGCCGCACGGGCGGCCCCCTTGGAAAGGCGAACGGCGTGAAAGACGGCGCGCGCGACGACCGGGGGCGGCGCCTCCGGGCGGGCCGGACGCCCCCGGGGACGCGGTCGCCGGCCCCACCGGGCCGGGATCCGCGGGGAATCCGCCGCGGTACCCGCCCTGCGGACGCGCGCCCCAGGCATGTCCGGCGAGCCGTACTCGCCGGTCGCGGGGGCCGGCACGCACTCCTCCGAGCTCCCGACTCCGCGCGGGCGGAGGCGGGGCGGGGGCGCGAGCGCGAGCGGGGGCAGGGACGCGAACGGGGGCGGAGCGCTCATGACCCGCCCCGCCGGCCCGCCGCCCCGCTCAGGCGGCGCGCGCAGGCGTACGGAGCGAGCCCGGCGGCGGAACCGGCACCAGGCCGCCCCGCCGGAGAGGCGTCAGCGCTTGGCCACGAAGACGTGCGACGCGATCTCGCTGTTCAGCTCGGCGGCCTCGCCGCCGCTGCCGACCATCACACCGGTGGGCGACTCGGTCACGCTGACCACCGAGCCGGGCTGGACGCCCGCGCGGCGCAGCGCGTACATGAGCTGCGCGTCCGTCTGGATGGGCTCGCCGATCCGGCGCACCACGACCGTCTTGCCCTCGCGGCCGGGCTCCAGCTCGGCCAGCGAGACCATGCCCTCGTCGAGGAACGGGTCGGCCGCGGTCTCCTGGCCGAGTTCCTCCAGGCCCGGGATCGGGTTGCCGTAGGGCGACTCGGTCGGGTGCCGGAGCAGTTCGAGGACGCGACGCTCGACGGCCTCGCTCATCACGTGCTCCCAGCGGCAGGCCTCGGCGTGCACCTGTTCCCACTCCAGGCCGATGACGTCCACCAGCAGGCACTCGGCCAGCCGGTGCTTGCGCATGACCCGCGTGGCCAGCCGCCGGCCCTCGTCGGTCAGCTCCAGATGACGGTCGCTGGCCACGGAGAGCAGGCCGTCCCGCTCCATCCTGGCCACCGTCTGGCTGACCGTGGGCCCGCTCTGGTCCAGCCTCTCCGCGATCCGGGCGCGCATGGGGACCACACCTTCCTCCTCCAGCTCGAGGATGGTGCGGAGATACATCTCCGTGGTGTCGATCAGTCCGGACATACGTGCCCCTCGCAATACATCTGCCGATAAGCCGCGCGCAGCCTCGGCGGTCAGGCCTGCCCGGCTGCTCCGGGCGGCGCGCCGACTCCGCAACCAATTCTTACGCATGCGGCGGACAACCGTGCCCCGCCGGGGGAACCCGTCCACGCCCGTTCGGTTCCCGTCTGCCCCTCGGGAAACGGGAGATGCCCCCCGTTGACACCACTGTGGTCCAGACCTCACCGTGATCATCGGCACACAGGAGGGAGCCTGCGGTGAGCGGTCTCGGGGACGATCTGGTCGGCCGGTACTTCGACGCGGCGGCGGAGCTGCTGCGTCGGGTCCGGGAGGAGGAGGCGGAGGCGATCACCGCCGCCGGGGAACTGGTGGCGGACACCGTGACCGGGGGCGGACGGCTGTTCGCCTTCGGCGCGGGGCACTCGTCGCTGGCCGCGCAGGACGTGGTCTACCGGGCGGGCGGGCTGGCGCTGATGAACCTGCTGTCCGTGCCCGGGCTGACCGGGGTGGACGTCCGCCCCGCCACGCTCGGCTCCGCCCTGGAGCGGGTGGAGGGGCTGGCGACGACGGTGCTGGACGTCTCGCCGCTGCGGGCCGGGGACCTGCTGGTGGTGATCTCGCTGTCGGGGCGGAACGCGTTGCCGGTGGAGCTGGCCTCGCGGGCGCGGGAGCGGGGGGTGCGGGTGGTGGGGGTCACCTCCCTCGCCTACGCCCGGGAGACCGCGCCGGCCAACCCCTCGGGCACCTTCCTCAAGGACCACTGCGACGTGGTGATCGACTCGAAGGTGGCGGTGGGGGACGCGGAGTTGACGCTGGAGGGCGCGGGGGCGCCGTTCGCGTCCGCCTCCACGGTGGTGACGTCGGCGGTCATGCAGGCGGTCATGGCGGTGGCGGCGGCCGGGCTGGTCGCCAGGGGGGTGGAACCCCCGCTGCTGCGGTCCGGGAACGTCGAGGGGGGCCGCGCGTGGAACGACGCGGTCTTCGCGCGCTACCGCGACCGCATCCACCACCAGCACTGACCCCGCCGCGCCGAGCGGCGCCGGGTCCCGGGGCGCCCGGTCCCCCGTCCCCCGTCCCCCGTCCCCCGTCCCCCGTCCCCCGTCAGGCGAGGGCGGAGGCCAGGTCGAGGGCGGTGGCCACGCGGCCGGCCACGTCCTCGCCGTGGGCCACGTCGTGGCGGCCGAAGGGTCCGCGCGCCGCGCCCCGGAGGAAGGTGACGACGCCCAGCGTGCGGCCCCGGCTGCGCAGCGGGACGCACAGCGCGTGCGCGGCGCCCGGCGGCCACTGGCGGGCGAACCCGGCGGCGGCCGACACCCGCACCGTGCCCCCGCGCTCCGCGCACCGCAGCGCCGGGTGCCCCGGCGGGTACGGCACCGGGAGCCCGGACCGGTCGGCCGGCTCCCCGGCCCCCGACGTGCCGAACGGCGTGGCCACCGCGCGGACCAGCCGGACGGGCGTCCCCTCGTCGTCCGGCACCGCGCTGCCGGCCACCCGGTCCAGCAGCGCGTGGTCGGCGAAGCCGGCCAGCGCGAAGTCGAGGTGGACGGCGGCGGCCTCCGCCGGGTCCTCGCACTCGGCGGCCGCACGGGACGCCCGGTGCAGCTGGGCGGCGCGGAAACGGGTGACGGCGGCCTCCCGCTCGGTGACGCGGGCCTCGGTGACGTCCTGGAACAGCCAGGCCACGCCCAGCGGCACCGGCTCCTCGGTCAGCGGCGAGGCGAGGCGCAGGAAGCCGCTGCGCCAGCAGCGCCGCCGCTCCTCGCCGCCCTCGACGGAGCCGGCCCCGGAGCGGGAGCCGGACCCCGGTCCCGGACCCGCGCCGGAGCCGGAGCCGGAGCCGGAACCCGACCCGGAACCCGAACCCGCGCCGGAGCCGGAGCCGGAGCCCGAACCCGAACCCGCGCCGGAGCCCGAACCGGATGCCGCGCCCCCGTGCACCGTGACCCACAGGTCGGCCGGCGCCGGGGGCGTGCCCTGGGCCAGCACATGGGTCAGCGCGGACTCGACCTCGCGCACGCCCTCGGACAGCACCTCCCCCAGCGGGCGCCCGAGCAGTCCGCCGCGCGTCCGGCCGAAGGCGCGGGCGGCGTGGGAGTTGACCACCGCGGGACGCAGGTCCGCGTCGAGCAGCACGACCCCCCAGGAGGCCTCCTGGAACAGCGCCTCGCTCAGGGCGAGCGAGCGTTCGAGGTCGGTCTGGGCGTCGGCCGGGCCGAAGGCCAGGTAGACGCCGGCGGGAGTGCCGTCCGGGCCGGGGACGGCCGCGGACTGGGTGCGCACCAGGACCCGTCCGCCGTCCTTGGTGAGCAGCGCGAAGTCGTGGACGCGGCGCCCGTCGGCGTGCATGGCGGCGGTCAGCCGGGCCTCTGTGTCGGCGGCGTCCGCGGGGCGGACCGCCCAGCCGGACAGGCCGCGGCGGCCGACCGCCTCGGCGGCGGTCCAGCCGAGGATCCGCTCCGCCTCACGGTTCCAGTGGGTCACCACGCCGTCGGCGTCGAAGGCGCAGAGCGCGGCGTCCATGCCGTTCAGCAGGGCGGCCAGCAGCCGGTCGCCGCACTGGTTCTCGCCGGTGGGAGCGGTCACGGTGGTACCCCCTGTGCTGGGCCGTGGGGCTCCCATTCAAACCCACGGACGGCCCCCGCGAACAGGGCTTTCGGTCAAGACGGCACCCCCGGCGGGACAGCCGGGCGGAAAAGGCGTTGTCCCGGACCGGGCACGGTCGTACGGTGGGGCTACACGGGAAAGGAGGTGATCGGGTACATGAGTGACACCCGGACGCGTGAGGTGGCTGCGGGCTGACGGCCCGTGACCACGAGTACGCCGGTCAGGGGCCTCGGCCCAGACCCAGCAGTCACCCGACCCGCGAGCTCGCCGGCACGTCCGGCCGGCCCCCTTCCGTGGGACCGAGCTCGCGGGTCGTTCCCTGTCCCGCCCCGGGCCGTCAGCCCCGGGCGATGTCCTGGTGGCCGTCGATCTCCTCGACCGGTCGCGCGCCGGGACCGACGTACCGCGCCGAGGGCCGCACCAGGCGCCCCGTCCGCTTCTGCTCCAGGATGTGCGCGGACCAGCCGGCCGTGCGGGCGCAGGTGAACATCGAGGTGAACATGTGCGCCGGGACCTCGGCGAAGTCGAGGACGATGGCCGCCCAGAACTCCACGTTGGTGGCGAGCACCCGGTCGGGACGCCGCGCGTGCAGCTCGGCCAGCGCGGCCTTCTCCAGCGCCTCGGCGACCTCGAAGCGCGGCGCGCCGAGGTCGCGCGCGGTGCGCCGCAGCACACGGGCGCGGGGGTCCTCGGCCCGGTAGACCCGGTGGCCGAAGCCCATCAGCCGCTCCCCGCGGTCCAGGGCGCCGCGGACGTAGCCCTCGGCGTCGCCGGTGCGCTCGATCTCCTCGATCATGCCCAGCACCCGCGAGGGCGCTCCGCCGTGCAGCGGGCCGGACATCGCGCCGACCGCGCCGGAGAGCGCCGCCGCCACGTCCGCGCCGGTGGAGGCGATCACGCGGGCGGTGAAGGTGGAGGCGTTCATGCCGTGCTCGGCGGCCGAGGTCCAGTAGGCGTCGACGGCGGCGACGTGCTTGGGGTCGGGCTCGCCGCGCCAGCGGATCATGAACCGCTCGGCGATGGAGTTCGCCTTGTCGATCTCCCGCTGCGGCACCATCGGCACGCCCTGGCCGCGCGCCGACTGCGCCACGTAGGACAGCGCCATCACGGCGGCCCGGGCCAGGTCGTCACGGGCCTGTTCCACGGAGATGTCCAGCAGCGGCTTGAGGCCCCACACCGGGGCGAGCATCGCCAGCGCCGCCTGGACGTCGACGCGGACGTCGCCGGAGTGCACCGGGATGGGGAACGGCTCGGCGGGCGGCAGGCCGGGGTTGAACGATCCGTCGACCAGCAGACCCCAGACGTGGCCGAAGCCGACCTTGCCCACCAGGTCCTCGATGTCGACGCCCCGGTAGCGCAGGGCCCCGCCCTCCCGGTCCGGTTCGGCGATCTCCGTCTCGAACGCGACGACTCCCTCGAGCCCGGGAACGAAGTCGGACATGTGCGGCTCCTCGACGGTTGTGGTCTGCCCCGTAGCCCGGATCGTATCCAGGAGTGCCACATTTGGGGAGAGGCGCGGCACTGAGTGCCACCCGTGCGTCGCCGCACCCGATGACTCCACCCGTCGTGTCCTCCACCCGCCGCACGCGCTTCACCCGTCCGCGACCCGAACGTGCCTGCGGATACGGCAAGATGATCGCGTGAACGACCGAGAAGCCGCCCTCGACAGGGCCGACGACACCGTTCTCGCCGCCGCGCCGGATCCCGCCGCGATGCGCCGGCACTACCAGGCGGAGGGGCTGGTCCGGTCCGATCTGGCCGGCACGCCCGTGGAGCAGTTCGGCCGCTGGTTCCGGGAGGCCACGGACAACCCGGCGGTGTTCGAGCCGAACGCGATGGTGGTGTCCACGGCCGACGCGGAGGGCCGCCCCAGTTCACGGACCGTGCTGCTCAAGCACATCGACGAGCAGGGGTTCGTCTTCTACACCAACTACGGCTCCCGCAAGGGCCGCGAGCTGACCGAGAACCCGCACGTCTCACTGCTGTTCCCCTGGTACCCGATGGCCCGGCAGGTGATCGTCACCGGCACGGCCGTCCGCACCGGCCGGGACGAGACGGCCGCCTACTTCCGCACCCGGCCGCACGGCTCCCAGCTCGGCGCCTGGGCCAGCGAGCAGTCCACGGTGATCGGCTCGCGGGAGGAGCTGGACCGGGCCTTCGCCGAGCTGGACGCCCGCTACCCGGCCGACGAGCAGGTGCCGGTGCCGCCGCACTGGGGCGGCTTCCGGGTCGCGCCGGAGAGCGTGGAGTTCTGGCAGGGCCGCGGCAACCGGCTGCACGACCGGCTCCGCTACGTCGCCCTGCCGGGCGGCGGCTGGCGGATCGAGCGGCTGAGCCCCTGACGGCGGCGGCCCGGTGGGCGGAACGGCGGCCCGGTGGCCCCGGTGGCCGTGACCGCGGAACGGCCCGGCGGCCCCGAGGGCCCGGCGGCCCCGCGCGTCGCGTGGCCGTGGCGTCACCGGGCGCGGGGTGGCCCCAGCGCCTCGTCGAGCAGGGCCGCCCACTGGGCGACGACCCGTTCGCGGCGGGCGGTGTCGTCGCTGAGCAGATTGGCCAGGCCCAGCCCCCGGGCCATGTCCAGCAGGCCCTGCACGGTCTCCCGGACGCCCGGCCGGGACTCGTCGGCGTCCAGCAGCTCCGCCGCGGTGCGGTGGGTCTCCCGGCCGACCCGGGCCTCCAGCTCGGTGACCCGGGGGCGCAGCTGCTCCTCGTTGGAGGCGGCCACCCACAGGGCGAGGGCGGCGCGGAAGACCGGCCCGGTGAACAGGGCCACGATCTCCGTGACCACGGCCCGGCGGTCCCCCGCCGCGCCCCGCGGGAACAGCTCCCGCAGGGCGGTGGAGCGTTCCTCCGCCACGTGCTCGACGGCGGCGGTGAACAGGTCCTCGCGGGTGGGGAAGTGGTGCTGGGCGGCGCCCCGGGAGACGCCGGCCCGTTCGGCGACCACGGCCACCGTCGAGCCCGCCCAGCCGTGTTCGGCGAGGCAGGCCACCGCGGCCTCCAGCAGCCGCCGCCGGGTGGCCCGGCTGCGGTCCTGCTTGGGGGCGCGCGCGACGGCGGACACCTGGTTCACATCACCCACGCGGGATCCCGTCGTTCGAGGAAGGCGGTCATCCCCTCCCGCGCCTCGTCGGAGGAGAACAACCGGGCCGAGAGCGCGGACAGGGTGTCCGCGTCCCGGTCGAAGTTCTCCAGCACCTTAGCCGTGACCAGCGCTTTGGTCTCCGCGAGGGCCTGGGGGGAGGCGCGGCGGATGCCGTCCAGGACGGGGGCCAGGATCTCGTCCAGGTCGTAGTGCGTCTCCGTGACCAGACCGATCGCGGCGGCGTCCTCGGCGTCGAACTTCTCCCCGGTGAGGTAGTACCGGGTGAGCGGCCGCGGGTCGACGCGGGGCACCAGGGTGAGCGAGATGACCGCGGGCGCCACCCCGATCCGCACCTCGGTGAACGCGAAGTCCGAGGCGAAGGTGGACGCCACGATGTCGCAGGCGCCGAGCAGCCCGAGGCCGCCCGCCCGGACGTGTCCGTCGATCCGCGCGAGCACCGGTTTGGGCAGCTCCAGGATCTGCCGCAGCAGCCCGACCAGCTCCTGCGGGGACGGCGGGTTCCGCAGGTCGGCGCCCGCGCAGAAGGTGGTGCCGGTGTGGGCGAGGACCACGGCCCGCACGCCGTCGTCCCCGGCGCACTCGGTGAGCAGCTCGGACAGCCGCCCGACCAGGGCCGCCGACAGGGCGTTGCGGTTGCCCGGCGAGTCCAGGGTGAGCGTGGCGACGCCCCGCTCGTCCGACCGGCGCACCGGGGTGGGCTCCGTCATGCGTTCTCCCTCAGTTCTCTTCGCAGGATCTTGCCGCTGACCGCCCGCGGCACGGCGTCGACGAAGGTGACCCGCCGCACCCGCTTGTAGGGCGCGACGCGTTCGGCGACGTAGGCCGTCACCTCCGCCGCGGTCAGCTCCCCGGCCCCGGCCTGCCGGACCACAAAGGCGGCGGGGACCTCGTTGGTGTCGTCGTCGTAGACCCCGATCACCGCCGCGTCGGCTATGCCGGGGTGGGTGAGCAGCAGGGCCTCCAGCTCGGCCGGGGCGACCTGGTAGCCCTTGTACTTGATGAGCTCCTTGACCCGGTCCACCACGAACAGCCAGCCGTCGGCGTCGACGCGGCCGACGTCGCCGGTGTGCAGCCAGCCGTCGGTGTCGATCATGGCGGCGGTGGCGTCGGGGCGGCCCAGGTAGCCCTTCATCACCTGGGGGCCGCGGATGAGGATCTCGCCGGTCCCCCCGGCGGCCACGTCCTCGGCGGGGTCGTCGAGCGAGACGATCCGCATCTCGGTGCCGGCGATCAGCTTGCCGACCGTCCCGGGCGGGGCGTCCTCCGCGAACGGCGGGACGACGTGCGTGCCGGGCGACAGTTCGGTCATGCCGTAGGCCTGGCCGACCGTCGGCACCCCGAGCCGTGCCCGGCAGGCCTCGGCCAGTTCGGCGTCCAGCGGGGCGGCGGCGCTGATGACGTACCGCACCGAGGACAGGTCGTAGCCGTCCACGGCGGGGTGCTTGGCGAGGGCCAGCACGATCGGCGGGGCGACGTACAGGGCGGTGATCCGGTGCTTCTCGATCGCCGCGAGGAAGGCCTCCAGGTCGAAGCGGGGCAGCACCACGACGGTGGCGCCCAGCCGGAGCGGGGCGTTCATCAGGGCGGTGAGCCCGTAGATGTGGAAGAAGGGCAGCACCGCGAGGATCCTCTCGCCCTCCCCCGTCGGCACCACCGGTTCCAGCTGCGCCAGGTTGGTGGCGATGGAACGGTGGGTGAGCATCACGCCCTTGGGCGTGCCGGTGGTGCCCGAGGAGTACGGCAGGACGGCGACGTCCCTGACCGGGTCGATCTCCACCCGGGGCTCGGGGGCGGTGGTGCCGAGGAAGTCCATCAGCGAGCGGTGGCCGGGGGCGGTGTCGCAGACGAGGATCTCCCGGATGCCGCCCGCGATCCCGGCGGCGGCCTTCGCCGTCTCCAGGAGCGGCGAGACGGTGACGATCCAGCGTGCCGAGGAGTCCGTGAGCTGCTTGGCGAACTCCTCGGCGGTGGCGAGCGGGTGGACCGTGGTGACGGCCGCGCCCGCCCGGGTGGCGGCGTAGAAGGCGATGGGGAAGGCGACCGTGTTGGGGCTGTGCAGGGCGAGGACGTCCCCCACGGCCAGCCCCGCCTCCGCCAGGCCGGCCGCCACCTTGCGGTGGAAGGCGTCGACCTGGGCGTAGGTGAGGGTCATGCCGTCGACCCCGTCGATCAGGGCGGGGAGGTCGCCGCGTTCGGCGGCCCGGCCGAGCACCACGTCGTGGATGGGTTCCTCGACGGCGGGGACATCTGCGTACTCGCTGCGGAACATCAGGGCTCCTTGTCGCACGACGCTGTGCATGACGCTGTGCGTGACGCTGTCCACGAACAGCACGCCCCGGCTGGGGTGTGGCCGACAAATATGGCCATGTCAGTACGACTTGGGAAGACCCAGCGTCTGGTGCGAGACGAAGTTGAGGATCATCTCCCGGCTGACCGGGGCGATCCGCGCCACCCGCGCCGCGTTGACCAGCGAGGCGAGTCCGAACTCCTTGGTGAGGCCGTTGCCGCCGAGTGTGTGCACGGCGGTGTCGACCGCCTTCACGCAGGCCTCGCCGGCCGCGTACTTGGCCATGTTGGCGGCCTCCCCGGCGGCCAGGTCATCGCCGGCGTCGCAGAGGTGCGCGGCCTTCTGCATCATCAGCTTGGCCGTCTCCACCTCGATGTGCGCCACGGCCAGGGGGTGCTGGATCGCCTGGTGGGCGCCGATGGGGGTCTTCCAGACCTGGCGCTCCTTGGCGTACTCGATCGCCTTGCCGAGCGCGTGACGGGCCATGCCGACGGCGAAGGCGGCCGTCATCACCCGTTCCGGGTTGAGTCCGGCGAAGAGCTGGAGCAGTCCGGCGTCCTCGTCGCCGACCAGCGCGTCGGCGGGCAGCCGCACGTCGTCCAGGACCAGCTCGAACTGCTTCTCGGCGGCGGCCAGGTCCATGTCGATCACGGTGCGGTGGAAGCCGGGGGTGTCCCGCGGGACGATGAACAGCGCGGGCTTGAGCCTGCCGGTGCGGGCGTCCTCGGTGCGGCCCACGACGAGGGTGGCGTCTGAGATGTCCACGCCGGAGATGAAGACCTTCCGGCCGTTGAGCACCCACCCGTCACCGTCGCGGCGGGCGGTGGTGGTGATGCGGTGGCTGTTGGAGCCGGCGTCGGGCTCGGTGATGCCGAAGGACATGATCCGGCTGCCGTCGGCGAGGCCCGGCAGCCACTCCCGCTTCTGCTCCTCGGTGCCGAAGCGGGAGATGATCGTGCCGCAGATGGCCGGGGAGACCACCAGCAGGAGCAGCGGGCAGCCGGCCGCGCCGAGTTCCTCCAGGACCAGGGACAGCTCGTAGATGCCGCCGCCCCCGCCGCCGTACTCCTCCGGCAGGCTCACCCCGAGGTAGCCCAGCTTGCCCGCCTCGTTCCACAGCTCCTCGGGTCCCTTGCCCTCCTCCAGGGCCTTGGTCACGTACGCCCGCCCGTAACGGCGGCCCAGCGCGGCGACGGCCTGCCGCAGCGCCAGGTTCTCCTCGGTCTCGATGACAACGCTCACTGGTTCTCCTCAGCGGATTCCGGGGTGGTGTCTTCCTCGGCATGCGGGGTTTCCTGGACGACGGCGAGCAGGGCGCCCACCTCGACCTGGCGGCCGGGGGCGGCGTGCAGCGCGGTGAGGGTGCCGGAGACCGGGGCGGTGACGCGGTGCTCCATCTTCATGGCCTCCAGCCACAGCAGCGGCTGCCCCTCGGTGACGGCGGACCCGACGGCGAGCCCGTCGGCGACGCGGACGACGGTGCCGGGCATGGGCGCCAGCAGCGACCCGGGCTCCCGGCGGGACTCCGGGTCGGGGAAGCGCGGCAGTTCGGTGAGCGCGGTGCCGTTCACGAAGACCGACGCGCCGTACCGGGCGACGTCGAACCCGCGCCGGACGCCGTCGGTCTCCAGCACGACGCGGGACCCGTCGGCGTGCACGACCCGCACCCCGTCGGCGGCGAGGCCCGCGCGGGTCCACCGGTAGGCGACCTCGTGCTCGGTCTCCCCCACCCGGTACCGCCGGGTCTGCGGCTGCGACGGAACGTTCCGCCACCCTCCGCCGAACCGGCCGCCCCGACCGGCCGCCGCGGCCAGGGCGGCGGCCAGCGGGGCGTGCGGGTCGGGGGCGGCCTCGGTGAGCCCGGCGAGGTGCCGGTCGTAGAAACCGGTGTCCATCCGGCCGGCGGCGAACTCCTCGTGGCGCAGCGAGCGCACCAGCAGGTCCCGGTTGGTGACCGGACCGTGCAGGGCGGCCCGTTCCAGCGCGCCGGCCAGCTTGCGGACCGCCTCCGCGCGGGTGGGGGCGTACGCGACGACCTTGGCGAGCATCGGGTCGTAGTGCACGCCGATCAGGTCGCCGTCGGCGAACCCGGTGTCGACCCGGACGCCCGCGGCCCGCGGGAAGGCGATCCGGTGCAGCACCCCGGTCTGCGGGGCCCAGCCCCTGGCCGGGTCCTCGGCGTACAGGCGGGCCTCCACCGCGTGCCCGCGCGGGGCGGGCGGTCCGGCCTCCAGCGGCTCGCCCTCCGCGATCCGCAGTTGCAGCGCGACCAGGTCGATCCCGAACACCTCCTCGGTGACGGGGTGTTCGACCTGGAGGCGGGTGTTCATCTCCAGGAAGTGCGCGGTGCCGTCGGCGACCAGGAACTCCACGGTGCCGGCACCGACGTAGTCCACCGCGCGGGCGGCGCGCACCGCCAGCGCGTGCAGCTCGTCGACGAGTTCGGGCGCGAGGCCGGGGGCCGGCGCCTCCTCCACCACCTTCTGGTGGCGGCGCTGGAGCGAGCAGTCGCGGGTGCCCAGCGCCCACACCGTGCCGTGGGTGTCGGCCAGGACCTGCACCTCGACGTGGCGGCCGCCCTCCACGTAGGGCTCGACGAAGACCTCGCCGTCCCCGAAGGCGCCGAGCGCCTCGGCCCGCGCGGCCGTCACCTCGGCGTCCAGGTCGTCCAGCCGGCGCACGATCCGCATGCCGCGGCCGCCGCCGCCCGCCGCCGCCTTCACCAGGACCGGCAGGTCGGCCTCGGTGACCTCGCGCAGCGGCTCGAGTCCCATCAGCTCCTTGGCGCGGGTCTTGGACGCCATCGCCTCGACGGCCTCCGGCGGTGGCCCCACCCAGATCAGTCCCGCGTCCAGCACCTGCCGGGCGAACTCCGGGTTCTCGGACAGGAATCCGTACCCGGGGTGCACGGCGTCCGCGCCCGCCGCCAGGGCGGCCTTCACGATCAGGTCGCCGCGCAGGTAGGTGTCCGCGGGCGCCGAGCCCGGCAGCCGGACCGCCTCGTCGGCGCTGCGGACGTGCAGCGCCCCGGCGTCGGCGTCCGAGTGCACGGCGACGGTGCGGATGCCCAGCCCGGCGCAGGTGCGGAAGACCCGGCAGGCGATCTCGCCCCGGTTGGCGACCAGCAGTTTGGTGATGAGGTGCTTGGTGATCAACGCTGTTACCGCCCTTACATCCGGAAGACGCCGAAGCCGCCGCGCGCGCCCTCGAAGGGCGCGGTGTGGATCGCGGACAGGCAGATGCCGAGCACGGTCCGGGTGTCGCGCGGGTCGATCACCCCGTCGTCGTAGAGCCGCCCGGAGAGGAACACCGGCAGCGACTCGGCCTCGATCTGCTGCTCCACCATGGCCCGCAGCGCCTTGTCGCCCTCCTCGTCGTAGGGCTGCCCCTTCGCCGCCGCGGACTGCCGCATCACGATGGACAGGACACCGGCGAGCTGCTGCGGGCCCATCACGGCCGACTTGGCGCTCGGCCAGGCGAACAGGAACCGCGGGTCGTAGGCCCGCCCGCACATGCCGTAGTGCCCGGCCCCGTAGGAGGCGCCCATCAGCACCGACAGGTGCGGCACCTTCGAGTTCGACACCGCGTTGATCATCATCGCGCCGTGCTTGATGATGCCGCCCTGCTCGTACTCCTTGCCGACCATGTAGCCGGTGGTGTTGTGCAGGAAGACCAGCGGGATGTCGCGCTGGTTGGCGAGCTGGATGAACTGGGCGGCCTTCTGCGACTCCGCGCTGAACAGCACGCCCTGCGCGTTGGCCAGGATGCCCACCGGGTAGCCGTGCAGGGTGGCCCAGCCGGTGGTGAGGCTGGTGCCGTAGAGGGGCTTGAACTCGTCGAAGTCGGAGCCGTCGACGATCCGGGCGATCACCTCGCGCGGGTCGAACGGCGTCTTCAGGTCCTCCGGGACGATCCCGAGCAGTTCCTCCGGGTCGTACTTCGGCGGCTCGACGGAGGCCGGGTCCGGATCGGCGTACGCCTTGCGGTGGTTGAGCCGGGCGACCACCCGCCGCGCCTGCCGGATCGCGTCCCGCTCGTCCACGGCGAAGTAGTCGGCGAGCCCGGAGGTGCGGGCGTGCATCTCGGCGCCGCCCAGCGACTCGTCGTCGCTCTCCTCCCCGGTGGCCATCTTCACCAGCGGGGGCCCGCCGAGGAAGACCTTGGCCTGCTCCTTGACCATGATCACGTGGTCGGACATGCCGGGGATGTAGGCGCCGCCGGCCGTGGAGTTGCCGAACACCACGGCGACGGTGGGGATGCCGGCCGCGGACAGCCGGGTCAGGTCGCGGAAGACCTGGCCGCCGGGGATGAAGATCTCCTTCTGCGAGGGGAGGTCCGCGCCGCCCGACTCGACGAGGGTGACCACCGGCAGCCGGTTGATCCGCGCGATCTCGTCGGCCCGCAGCGCCTTCTTCAGCCCCCACGGGTTGGTGGCGCCGCCGCGCACGGTCGGGTCGTTGGCGGTGATCAGGCATTCGACGCCCTCGACCACGCCGATCCCGGTGACCGTCGAGCCGCCCACCGGGTAGTCGCTGCCCCAGGCGGCGAGCGGGGACAGTTCCAGGAACGGGGTGTCCGGGTCGACCAGCAGCTCGATCCGCTCCCGGGCGAGCAGCTTGCCGCGCTTGCGGTGGCGGGCCACGTACTTCTCCCCGCCGCCCGCCAGCGCCTTGGCGTGCTCGGCGTCCAGGGCGGCCAGCTTCTCCAGCAGGGCGGCCCGGTGGGCGGTGTACTCGGGGCTGTCGGTGTCCAGGGCCGTGGGCAGCACGGTCACAGCAGGGCCTCCGGTATGTCCATGCAGCGGGCGCGCAGCCATTCGCCGAGCGCCTTGGCCTGCGGGTCGAAGCGGTGCTGCGCGGCCACGCCCTCGCCGAGGATCCCCTCGACGACGAAGTTGAGCGCGCGCAGGTTCGGCAGCGTGTGCCGGGTGACGGTGAGCGGTGCGGTCTCCGGCAGCAGCGCCTTGAACCGGTCGACGGTGAGGGTGTGGGCGAGCCACCGCCAGGCCTCGTCCGTCCTGGCCCACACCCCGACGTTGGCGTCGCCGCCCTTGTCACCGCTGCGGGCCCCGGCCACCAGCCCGAGCGGTGCGCGGCGGGACGGCCCGGGCGCGGGCGGCGAGGGCAGCGGGGGCTCGGGGACCGCGGCGGGTTCCCGGGTCTCCGGCGCCGGCGGGACCGGTTCGCGGGTGCCGTCGGGCAGCACGGCGACGTGCGGGACGTCGCCCTGGGGGACGCGGGCGGCGTGGAAGGTGCCGTAGGGCGCGCCCTTGCCGGGCGGGGCGGTGACGTGGAAGCCGGGGTAGCTGGCCAGGGCGAGCTCGATGCCCGCGCTGCTGAGCGTGCGGCCGACGGCCCGCTGGTCGGGGTCGCGGACCACCAGGCGCAGGACCGCGCTCGCCGTCTCCTGGGTCGGTGCGTCGGGCCGGTCGGTGCGCACCAGCTCCCAGGACACCTCGCGCGGCCGGGACCCGGCCCGGGCGAGCGCGTCCTCCATCTGCGCCCGCACCAGCTCGGCCTTGCGCTCCACGTCCAGGCCGGTGAGCACGAACTCGACCTGGTTGCGGAACCCGCCGAACCGGTTGACGCCCACCTTCAGCGCCGGCGGCGGCGCCTCGCCCCGCACCCCGCCGATCCGGACCCGGTCCGGCCCGTCCTGGGCGAGGGTGACGGTGTCCAGCCGCGCGGTGACGTCCGGCCCCGCGTACCGGGCGCCGCCCGTCTCGTAGAGCAGCTGGGCGGTGACCGTGCCGACGTCGACCACTCCCCCGGTGCCGGGGTGCTTGGTGATGACGGAGGTGCCGTCGGCGTGGACCTCCGCCAGCGGGAAGCCGGGGCGGAGCAGGCGGCGGGGCTCGACGTCGCCGAAGAAGGCGTAGTTGCCGCCGGTGGCCTGGGTGCCGCACTCCAGCACGTGTCCGGCGACGACGGCGCCCGCGAGCGCGTCGTGGTCCTGCGGGCGCCAGCCGAAGTGGGCGGCGGCCGGGCCGGTGACCAGGGCGGCGTCGGTGACCCGGCCGGTCACCACGACGTCGGCGCCGGCCCGCAGGCAGGCGGCGATGCCGAAGCCGCCGAGGTAGGCGTGGGCGGCGAGCGCGCCGGGGTGCGCGGCGGTGAGGTCGTCGCCCTCGACGTGCGCGACCCGCACCGGCAGCCCGAGGCGCTCCGCCAGCTCCCGGATCCGGGCCGCCAGCCCGGCCGGGTTGAGCCCGCCGGCGTTGGCGACGATCCGCACGCCGCGTTCGTGGGCGAGGCCCAGGCACTCCTCGAGCTGGCGGAGGAAGGTGCGGGCGTAGCCGGCCTCGGGGTCCTTCAGCCGGTCGCGGCCGAGGATCAGCATGGTCAGCTCGGCGAGGTAGTCGCCGGTCAGCACGTCGAGTCCGCCACCGGTCAGCATCTCGCGCACGGCGTCGAAGCGGTCCCCGTAGAAGCCGGAGGCGTTGCCGATGCGCAGGGGCGGCGGCACGGTCACGCTTCCCCCTTCGGGGCGCGTCCGCCGCCGGGCGGGCCGGCGAAGCACTGCGCGATGTCCAGCCACCGGTCGGCGTCCGGGCCCTCGGCACGCAGGTCCAGGTCCGCGCGGTGGGCGCGCTGGGTGACCAGCAGGCAGAAGTCCGGCCCCGACCCGGTGACCCGCTGCGCGGCGTCCTCGGGCCCGACGGTCCACGACGGGCCGCCGGGGAAGGCGAGTTCGACGCGGAACTCCTCGGCGGGCACCGCCAGGCCGTTCACCAGGAAGGCGTAGTCACGGGTCCGCACCCCGAGCCGGGCGATGTGCCGCAGCCGCCCGGTGGGGCGGCGGGCGACGCCCAGCGCGTCGGCGACGTCCTGGCCGTGGGCCCAGGTCTCCATCAGCCGGGCGGTGGCCATCGAGGCGGCCGACATGGGCGGCCCGAACCACGGGATCTTCGCGCCCCGCGGCACCCGCCGCAGCGCCGCCTCCAGCGCCGTGCGGCCCTCCCGCCAGGTGGCCAGGAGCTCCGCGGGCGGCTTCCCGGCGCCCAGCGCGGCCTGCGCGTCCATGTACCCGTCCACGTCCGCGAGGGCCTGCTCGACCTCCGCGCGGAACGCCTCCTGGTCGCCGATCGCGGCCAGCGCGGCCCGGTCGGTCCAGGCCAGGTGGGCGATCTGGTGGGCGACGCGCCACCCGGACGCGGGAGTCGGGGCCGCCCACCGGGCGTCGTCCAACTCCGCCACGAGGGCGTCGAGTTCCTCGAACTCCTCACGCATGTCGTCGATCACCGACGACGTCGGATCGTCCATCTTCGGCGTCCTGCTCCCTCCGGGCACGGCGATGTGCGGGGTGGTGCGCTCCGGAGCATGGCAGCGGGGCGGGAAACAATCAAGCGTGCATGCTTGATTTCTGGGCGCGGTGGGACCGGTGCGGGGTTCGGCGGCGCGGGCCGGTGCGAGGGCTTGCGCGGGTCGGGGTGGGGTTCCGCGCGGCCCTGTGCGGGGTTCCGCGCCGTCCGGTGCGGGGTCCCGGGCCGTCCGGTGCGGGGACCCGCGCGGCCCGGTACGGGGTTCCGCGCCGTCCGGTGCGGGATCGCGCGCAGCCCGGTGCCGGGACCCGCGCAGCCCGGTACGGGGTTCCGCGCGGCCCCGTGCGGGATCGCGCGCAACCCGGTGCGAGGTCCCGCGCAGCCCCGTGCCGGGTCCCGCGGCGTTCGCTGGGGGGTTCCGCGCAGTCCGGGTCAGGTGGACGCGGTGAGGTTCAGTACGCCCACGGTCTGGCCGCCGCTGACCTCGCCGGTCTTCCGGAAGCCGAGCCCGAGGTAGAACCCCTCGGGCCCGCCCTCCCCCGGCTCCCAGGTGACGTGGCAGAGCGAGCCGCCCCGCCGCCGGATCTCCTCCGCCACCGCCCGCACCGCGAACGCGCCGTAGCCGCGCCGCTGCTCGCCCTCGGCGATGTTCAGCCGCCACAGTCCGGACCGGACGTCGCTGCGGCTGCCGTCGCCGAGCCAGTCGATGTCGAGGAACGCCATCAGGAACCCCACCGGCCGCTCCCCGTCGAGGATCAGCCGCGGCCAGGCGCTCTCCGGGTACACGTACGCCTCCGCCAGCGACTTCACCACCGGCGACACGAACCGCCGCTGTGCGGGCGCCACCTCGATCCCGACCGCCGCGTCGAAGTTCCGCGCCGTCACCGGCTCCAGTCTCAGTCCCTCACCCATGCGGGAACCCTAGGCGGTCGGCGCGGCGCCCGGCCGGTGTTTTCCCCGCCGGCCGGCCCGGCCAGGTACGTGCCGCGCCTAGGCCGTGTCCGACGGCTTCAACCGCACCGCACCCACCTGGGTGCGGACCGCGCCCATGCTCGCGGCGACCACCAGGCCGATGGCGGCGGCCTGGGCCGCGCCGAGGGTCTGGTGGAGGATCAGGAAGCCGGCGAGGGCGGCGACCGCGGGCTCCAGGCTCATCAGGATGGAGAAGGCGGACGCCGGGAGGGTGCGCAGGGCGATCAGTTCGAGGGTGTAGGGGAGCACGGACGACAGGATCGCCACGCCCGCGCCGAGGCCCACCGTCACCGGGTCGAGGAGTTCGGCGCCCGCGGAGCCGACGCCCAGCGGGAGGACCAGCAGCGCGGCGAGGGCCATGGCGATGGCCAGCCCGTCGGCCTGGGGGAAGCGGCGGCCGGTGCGGGCGCTGAAGACGATGTAGCCCGCCCACATGACGCCCGCGCCCAGCGCGTACGCCGCGCCCACCGGGTCGAGGCCGGAGAAGTCGCCGCCGCCGAGCAGGAACACGCCGGCCAGCGCCAGTCCCGCCCACAGCAGGCTCACCAGCCGCCGGGAGCTGATGACGGAGAGCGCCAGCGGGCCCAGCACCTCCAGGGTGACCGCCGGGCCCAGCGGCATCCGGTCGGCGGCCTGGTAGAAGAGGCCGTTCATGCCGGCCAGGGTCGCGGCGAAGGCGATCACCGTTCCCCAGTCGGCCCGCGAGTGGCCGCGCAGCCGGGGACGGCAGACGATCAGCAGCAGCGCGGCCGCGACCACCAGGCGGATGGCGACCACGCCCAGCGCGCTGGTGCGGTCCATCAGCTGCACGGCCAGCGCGCTGCCGAACTGCACCGAGACCACACCGCCCATCACCAGGCCGACCGGGCCGAGCGCGGAGCGGGCACCGGCCTCGGGCGCGGGAGCGGGGCCGACTCCGGTCGCCGTGGCGCCGGCGAGGGGCCGGTCGGTGCGGGGTGCGTTCACGAGGTGCCGTCCTGGTGGTGTGCGCGGTGGTGCGGGAGGGTCGTCGGTCAAGAGGGTAAGCGCCGGATGTCAGCCGCGTAAAACCATTTCAGTCCTTACCCAGCGCCTCGTCGAGAACCTCCGCCAGGTGGCGGGCGCGCTCACCCGCGAGGTGGTCCAGCTGGGTGCGGCACGAGTAGCCGTCGGCGAGCAGCACCGTGTCCTCCCCGGCGGCGCGGACGGCGGGCAGCAACTGGTCCTCGGCGCAGGCGACGGACACCTCGTGGTGGCCGCGGGCGAAGCCGAAGTCGCCGGCCAGGCCGCAGCAGCCGCCGGAGAGGTCGCCGGTGAGGCCCGCCGCCTCGCGCAGCCGGCGGTCGGCGGCGTCGCCGAGGACGGCGTGCTGGTGGCAGTGGGTCTGGCCGGCCACCGGGCGGTCCAGGCGGGGCGGCGTCCAGTCGGGGGCGTACCGCTCCAGGGCCTCGGCGAAGGTGAC
Organism: Streptomyces sp. NPDC047130; assembly: GCF_040643475.1. NCBI lineage: Bacteria > Bacillati > Actinomycetota > Actinomycetes > Kitasatosporales > Streptomycetaceae > Streptomyces > Streptomyces sp. NPDC047130. The sequence continues at coordinate 21,415 of NZ_JBEYUK010000013.1, forward strand.
CACGGCGGCGGCCAGCCGTTCGGCACGCGGGTCGTCGGCCAGCAGCTCGGGCAGGTCGCTCCGGAGCGCGGCCCCGCAGCTCGGTTCGAGGACCACGACGGGGAGGCCGGCGTCGAGCACCGGTTCCATCAGGCCGAGGGTGCGGCGGAGCACCGTGCGGGCCCGGTCGAGCTGGCCGGTGGAGAGGTAGGTGAGGCCGCAGCAGACCCGGCCGCGGCGGCGGGCGGCGGTGACCAGGACGGCGAGGGCCCCGCCGATGCCGGTGGTCCGGCCGTCGGCGATCCTCGGGCCGCCCGGCCGGGTCACCGGCGGCAGGACCACCGTGAGCCCGGCGGCCTCCAGCACCCGTACGGCGGACCGGCCGACGGAGGGCGAGAGGTGGTCCGTGAAGGTGTCCGGCCAGAGCACGACGGTCCGTCCCCCGCCGGGGTGAACGCCGTCCGGCGCGGGCTCCCCCGTCCACACCCCCTCCGGGTGAACGCCGTCCCGCGCCGACTCCCCCGTCCCCACCCCCTCCGGGTGAACGCCGTCCCGCGCCGACTCCCCTGTCCACACCCCCCGCGGGTGAACCCCGCCCCCCGTACGCCTGCCCCACCATCGGGTGAACGTCTCGAGGGCGAGGCGCGGGACGGGCCTCTCCGGTGCCACGCCCGCGAGCCGCTTGCCCGCCGCCGCCAGCGGCCGCACCGCGGCCAGCGCGTTGACCACCCCCGCCAGCCGCGTCCGGGCCACCGCCCGCAGCCACACCGGCAGCCACCCCAGGGCGTAGTGCGTGGCCGGCCGGAGCCGTCCCGCGTAGTGGTGGTGCAGGAACTCCGCCTTGTAGGTGGCCATGTCGACGCCCACCGGGCAGTCGCTGCGGCACCCCTTGCAGGACAGGCAGAGGTCCAGCGCGTCACGGACCTCCTCGGACCGCCACCCGTCGGTGATCACCTCGCCGGCCAGCATCTCGTGGAGCAGCCGCGCCCGGCCGCGGGTGGAGTGCTCCTCCTCGCCGGTCGCCCGGAACGACGGGCACATCACCTCGCGCCCCGCCACCGTGGTGGTGCGGCACTTGGCGACGCCCACGCAGCGCCGCACGGCCGCGCGGAAGTCCCCGTTGTCGGCGGGGTAGCCGAACTCCACGTCGACCGGCTCGCGGGGCAGCACGGCGAACCGCAGGTTGGCGTCCAGCGGTTCCGGGCGGACCAGGACACCCGGGTTGAGCAGGCCGTCCGGGTCCCACACGCCCTTGACCCGCTCGAACAGGCGCACCACCTCCGCCCCGTACATCCGCTCCAGCAGCTCGGCCCGCGCCATCCCGTCGCCGTGCTCCCCGGAGAGCGAGCCGCCGTGCGAGACCACCAGGTCCGCCAGCTCCCCGGAGAACCGGCGGTAGCGCGCGACGCCCCGCTCCGTCAGCAGGTCGAAGTCGACGCGGACGTGGACGCAGCCGTCCCCGAAGTGCCCGTACGGGATGCCGCGCAGGCCGTGTTCGGACATCAGGCGGCGGAAGTCCCGCAGGTAGGCGCCCAGGCGCGCGGGCGGCACCGCGCAGTCCTCCCAGCCGGGCCAGGCCTCCGTGCCGTCCGGCATCCGGGTGGCGGTGCCGGAGGCGTCCTCGCGGACGCGCCACAGGGCGCGCTGGGCGGCCGGGTCGGTGACCACCAGCGCGTCGAGCACGTCGGCCGCCCGCACGATCCGTTCGGCGCGGGCCCGCGCCTCGGTCCCGTTGGCCCCGCCGGTCTCCACGAACAGCCAGGCCCCGCCACGCGGCAGCCCCTCGGCGGAGGGCACCAGGTCGGTGGCCATGCCCTCCACGGTGAGCGGGCGGTGCGGCAGCAGGCCCGCGGCGGCCTGCGCGGCGGCCGACTCGTCGGCGTGGCCGAGCACCGCCAGCGCGCGGGCCGGCGGCGACTCCACCAGCCGCACCGTGGCCTCCGTCAGCACCCCGAGGGTGCCCTCGGAGCCGCAGAACGACCGGGCGACGTCGCCGCCGCGCTCCGGCAGCAGCGCGTCCAGCGCGTAGCCGGAGATCCGGCGCGGCAGGCCGGTCGTGAACCCGGTCCGCAGCAGCGCCAGTTCGGCGTCGACCAGGTCCCCCAGCCCGTCCGGGGCGCCGCGCCGGCCGCGGCCCAGACGGTGCCGGGCGCCGCGCGCGGTGAGCACCGTCAGCGACTCGACGTTGTCCGCCGTCGTCCCCCAGGCCACGGAGTGGGAGCCGCAGGAGTTGTTGCCGACCATCCCGCCCAGCGTGCACCGGCCGTGCGTGGAGGGGTCGGGCCCGAACCGCAGGCCGTGCGGGGCGGCCGCCTCCTGGAGCCGGTCCAGCACCAGCCCCGGCTGCACGACGGCGGTGCGGGCCTCCGCGTCCACCGACACCAGGCGGTTCATGTGCCGGGTGAGGTCGAGCACCACGCCGGTGCCGGTGGCCTGCCCGGCGATCGAGGTGCCGCCGCCGCGCGGCACCACCGGGACGCCGTGCTCCCGGCACACCGCCAGCACCGCCGCCACGTCGTCGGCGTCGCGCGGGGCGACCACGCCCAGCGGCACCCGGCGGTAGTTGGAGGCGTCCATGGTGGTCAGCGCGCGGGCGGTCGCGTCGAACGCGACCTCGCCGCGGACCGCCGCGCGCAGCGCCGTCTCCAGAGCGTGCCTGTCCCCGGTTCCCGAAGCGTGCATCTCCCCAGGATGCCCCGCGGCGACGCCCTCGGCAGGAGCGGGGGTGACGGCCCGCCAGGGGTGGCCCGTCGGCCCCGGGCGGGGGGCGGAGGCCGGCCCCCCCCACCACCAGGGCGCGGACGAAGCACGGCCACGGCACGAACGCGGCGCGGAAGCGGCACGCCGACGGCACGGACCCGGCGTGGACACAGCACGGACGCGGCACCGAAAGCGGCACAGCCACGGCTACCCCGGCGGCACGGCTACCCCGGCGGCACGGCCACGCCGGCGGCACGGCCACGGAACGGAAGCGGCACGGAAGCCGCACGGAAGCGGCGCAGCCACGGCGTGGACACGGCGTCTCAGCGGCCGGACCGCGTTTCGTCCGGGTTTCGCGAACGGCTACGCTCGCGACCGTGGCTGAGATCCAGATTCCCGCTGACATCAAGCCCGCCGACGGACGATTCGGCGCTGGCCCCTCCAAGGTGCGGACGGAGGCGCTGAACGCTCTCGCCGCGACCGGTACCTCCCTGCTCGGCACCTCCCACCGCCAGGCCCCGGTCAAGAACCTGGTCGGCAAGGTGCGGGAAGGCATCCGCGAGCTGTTCTCGCTCCCCGAGGGCTACGAGGTGGTCCTCGGCAACGGCGGCTCCACCGCGTTCTGGGACGTCGCGACGCACGGTCTGATCGAGAACCGTTCGCAGCACCTCACCTTCGGCGAGTTCTCCTCCAAGTTCGCCAAGGCCTCCAAGCTGGCGCCGTGGCTCGGCGACCCGACGCTGGTCTCCGCGGACCCGGGCGACCACCCCGAGGCCAAGGCCGAGCCGGGCGTCGACGTCTACGCCTTCACCCACAACGAGACCTCCACCGGTGTCGCCATGCCGATCCGCCGGGTGGCGGGCGCCGACGAGGGCGCGCTGGTGCTGGTCGACGCGACGAGCGGCGCGGGCGGCCTGCCGGTCGACGTCTCCGAGACCGACGTCTACTACTTCGCCCCGCAGAAGTCCTTCGCCTCCGACGGCGGCCTGTGGATCGGCGTCTTCTCCCCGGCGGCGATCGAGCGCGCCGAGCGGATCCACGCCTCCGGCCGCCACATCCCGGAGTTCTTCTCGCTGCCGACGGCGATCGACAACTCCCGCAAGAACCAGACGTACAACACGCCCGCGCTGGCCACGCTCTTCCTGCTGAACGAGCAGCTCGAGTGGATTAACGGCCAGGGCGGCCTGGACTGGGCCGTCTCCCGGACGGCGGAGTCCTCGCGGACGCTGTACGGGTGGGCGGAGGCGTCGAAGTACGCGACGCCGTTCGTGACGGACCCTGCGAAGCGTTCGCAGGTCATCGGCACGATCGACTTCGCCGAGGAGATCGACGCGGCGGCCGTGGCGAAGGCGCTGCGGGCCAACGGCATCGTGGACACGGAGCCGTACCGGAAGCTGGGCCGCAACCAGCTGCGGGTCGCGATGTTCCCGGCGATCGACCCCGCCGACGTCGCGGCGCTGACCGCCTGCGTCGACCACGTCATCGACCACCTCTGATCCGGCTCCGACCGGTCTCGGACCCTCGGGTCCACCACGAAACGGCGCCGCGTTCCGACCGAACGCGGCGCCGTTTTCCGTGCGCCGCCCTACAGGGCTCGTGCCTGCCCTACAGGGCTCGTGCTCTGCCCTACAGGGCTCGTGCTCTGCCCTACAGGGCTCGTGCTCTGCCCTACAGGGCTCGTGCCTGCCCTGCAGGGCTCGTGCGCCGCCCGGGCGGGCTCACCCGGCCGGGGCCGGCTGCGCCTCCCGGTCGCGGGGCATCACGTGGAGCCTCGGGTGGGCGCCCCGCCAGGTGACGGAGAGGCGGAGGTGCCCGACACGGGCCAGGGCGACGCCCACGGCGACCGCGGAGAGGGCGGCGACCGCCCCGCACACCGCGAAACCGGCGCGCGGCCCGTAGACGTCCGTGGCCCATCCCGCCAGCGGCGCCCCGATCGGGGTGCCGCCCAGGAAGACCATCATGAAGAGCGACATCACCCGCCCCCGCATCGCCGGCTCGGTCGCCATCTGGACGCTGGTGTTGGCGGTGACGTTCACCGTCATGCTGAACGCGCCGATCGGCACCAGCAGCGCCGCGAACATCCACATCTCGGGACTGAGCGCCGCCGCCACCTCCAGCACGCCGAAGGCGAGCGCCGCCGCGATCAGCAGCCGCAGCCGAGCGTGGCCGCGCCGGGCGGCGAGCAGCGCGCCGACGAGCGAACCGACGGCGATCAGCGTGTTGAACAGCGAGTAGCCGCCCGCCCCGGTGTGGAAGACGTCGTCGGCGAACGCGGACAGCACGACGGGGAAGTTGAAGCCGAAGGCCCCGACGAAGCCGATCAGGACGATCGTCCAGTACAGGTGCGGCCGCCCGGAGACGTAGCGGATGCCCTCGCGCAGCTGGCCCTTGGCGCGTGGAGCGCGCTCCACGGGGTGGAGCTCCCGGTCCCGCATCATCAGCAGGCCGGCGATGGGCGCGGCGAAGGACAGGCCGTTGATCAGGAAGGCCCAGCCCGTGCCCATGCCGGTGATCAGCACACCGGCCACGGCGGGCCCGACCAGGCGCGCGGACTGGAAGTTGGCGGAGTTGAGGCTGACCGCGTTCTGGAGCTGGCCGCGGCCGACCATCTCGGAGACGAAGGTCTGCCGCGCCGGGTTGTCCACCACGGTGGCCATGCCGACCAGGAAGGCGGCCAGGTAGACGTGCCACACCTCGACGCTTCCGCTCAGCACGAGTGCGGCGAGGCCGAGGCCGGTGACGGCCATGGAGGACTGGGTGACGAGCAGGGTGGGCCGCTTGGGCAGCCGGTCCACCAGCAGGCCGCCGTAGAGGCCGAAGAGGAGCATGGGCAGGAACTGCAGGGCCGTGGTGATGCCGACGGCGGTGGACGAGCCGGTGAGGCTCAGCACCAGCCAGTCCTGGGCGATGCGCTGCATCCAGGTGCCGATGTTGGAGACGACCTGGCCGGCGAAGAAGAGCCGGTAGTTCCTGATCCGGAGGGAGCTGAACATGGAGCCCTGGCGGGGCTCACGGGGCGGGCGGGGTGTGCGAGGTGTGCGGGCCGGGCCGGTCCCGCGGATGCCCGGCATCGCGCGGGCCGTGCGGAACGAACGAGCGGTCCGCCACGTGCGGGTCGCACGGGTCGTGCGGGTCGTGCGGTGGGGTCGGGGTGCGATCGGTGCGGGGGCGGAGTCTGCTCCGGATCCCGAACTCAAAGGGTCTCGCCTCCTTATGGCGTCCAGCTCACAGATGGGCGAGCTTCTCCAGCACCGGCGCCGCGGCACGGAGCTTCGCCCATTCCTCCTCGTCGAGTCCCTCGTCCACCAGCGACGCGAGGAACGCGTTCCTCCTGCGGCGGCTTTCCTCGAGCATCGCCTCGGCCGCGTCGGTCTGGGAGACGACCTTCTGCCGGCGGTCGTCGGGATGCGGCTCCAGACGGACCAGCCCCTTCGCCTCCAGCAGGGCCACGATGCGGGTCATGGACGGCGGCTGCACGTGCTCCTTGCGGGCCAGCTCGCCGGGGGTGGCCCGGCCGCAGCGGGCGAGCGTGCCGAGCACCGACATCTCGGTGGGGCTCAGCGACTCGTCCACCCGCTGGTGCTTGAGCCGACGGGCCAGGCGCATCACGGCGGAGCGCAGGTCGTTCACGGCGTCCGCGTCGTCGCCGTGGGTGAGGTCCAGCATGTTCCTTAGCGTAACTCATTACTCAACCTAAGGAACACCCGAGGGGGCGGTTGACGGCAGGAGGGTGGGCGAGATCACCCGATGGAGTGATCCCGGGGATGTGGACGAGACACCTTCGGGGCGCCGGCGCGACCCTCGTCCCCATGCAGACGACGCAGTCGACGGGCCGCACCGACTCCGGTGTGCTCAGCCTGCGTGTCGACGGGGACCTGCTCGACCGTCTCCGCACACACGCGGCGAGAAGCGGAATGAGCGTCCAGGACTACGTGATCCGGACGCTCGTGAGGGACGACTTCGACCGGCGGTTCCGCACCGCGGTCGAGGAGACGGAGAGGTTGTACGGCTACGGCCCCGCGCACGGGAACGCGGGGCCGTAGCCGGTCCGGGGCCCGAGGGCCGCCGGGGTGGAGCGGATAAGGATCAGGCGAGGCCGAGGGCCGGCATCAGGTAGTAGAAGACGAAGACCGCCGAGACCGCCCACATCGCCGCCGGGACGCCCTTGGCGCGGCCGGTCGCCAGGCGCAGCACCGCGAAGGTGATGAAGCCCAGGCCGATGCCGGTGGTGATGGAGAAGGTGAACGGCATCGCCAGCATGGTGATGAAGGCCGGGATCGCGATCGACCAGTCGCTCCAGTCGATCTCCTTGATGTTGCCCGCCAGGATCAGGAAGCCGACGGCGACCAGCGCCGGGGTGGCGGCCTGCGAGGGCACCATGGTGGCGACCGGGGTCAGGAAGAGCGCGACGGCGAAGAGGGCGCCGCTGACCACGTTGGCGAAACCGGTGCGGGCGCCCTCGCCGACACCGGCGGTGGACTCCACGAAGCAGGTGGTGGCCGAGGAGGAGGTGGCGCCGCCGGCGGCGACCGCGATGCCGTCGATGAACAGCACCTTGTTCATGCCTGGCATCTGGCCCTGCGCGTCCGTCAGCTTCGCCTCGTCGCTGATGCCCATGATCGTGCCCATGGCGTCGAAGAAGCAGGACAGCAGGACGGTGAAGACGAAGAGGACACCGGTGAGGATGCCGACCTTCTCGAAGCCGCCGAAGAGGCTGACCTGACCGACCAGGCTGAAGTCGGGGGCGGCGAAGGGGTTGCCGGGCCACTCGGGCGTGGTCAGGCCCCAGCTCTTCACGTCGGCGACGGCGTGGATGACCATCGCGACGACGGTCATCGCGACGATCGAGATCAGGATGGCGCCGGGCACCTTGCGGATCATCAGCGCGAAGGTGAGCAGCACGCCCAGGACGAAGACCAGGACCGGCCAGCCGAGGAGCTGGTTGCCGACGCCGAGCTGCAGCGGGACGGTGGTGTTCGCGGCGTCCGGCATCCGGGTGACGAAGCCGGAGTCGACCAGGCCGAGCAGCAGCACGAACAGGCCGATGCCGATGGCGATCGCCTTGCGCAGCCCGAACGGCACGGCGTTCATGACGCGTTCCCGCAGGCCCGAGGCGACGAGCAGCATCACCACGAAGCCGGCCAGCACGACCATGCCCATGGCGTCCGGCCACGACATCCGCGGCGCGAGCTGCAGGGCGACCACGGTGTTGACGCCGAGGCCGGCGGCGAGGGCGATCGGGACGTTGCCGATGACGCCCATCAGGAGGGTGGAGAAGGCCGCGGAGAGCGCGGTCGCGGTCACCAGCTGGGCGTTGTCCAGCTGGTTCCCGTACATGTCCTTCGCGCTGCCCAGGATGATCGGGTTCAGCACGATGATGTACGCCATCGCGAAGAAGGTGGCGAAGCCGCCGCGGACCTCGCGGGACAGGGTGCTGCCCCGCTCGGAGATCTTGAAGAAGCGGTCGAGGGCGCCGAACCGGGGCTGGCCCGGCTGCTCGGGCGCGGTGGCCGTGGCGGTGGCCGAGGTGGACATACGGGACCTCAGATGTGCATGGGGGCTGGGGATCCGTCCGGCGGCTCTCGTAGGTTTCTACGACGCATATCAGCCAGGCGGTGTCTCCAACAGTATGAACATATAAACCTCGCGTTAGCGAATCTCCGGGCATGCGGGCGAGGAACGCCGAAAGCGGGTGCGAGGAGCCTCGTAGACTGACGCCATGGCGAAGTGGACCCCCAAGCACGAGGCGCCGGAGCCCCTGGAGGGCCCCGTGGTAGCCACCATCACCGGCGGCACGATCCTGTGGTTCGTCCTCTTCCTCGTCCAACTCCCCTTCTACGGCTGGTTCGACGACAACGGGCACGCGTGGTGGGTCTGGACCTGCCTCGCCGGCGGCGGGCTGGGCCTGATCGGCATCTGGTACGTCCGCAAACGCGATGCCGCGCTCCGGCGGGCCGCGGCGGAGCGCCACCCCGCTCCGTGACCCATTTCACGCCACCTCCCTCACGCTGACGCCCCGTCCGCCACCCCGCAACCGGCGCGGTCCGAACGGCGTAGGCCGGGTGACGGGGTGACCGAGGGCCGGGTGGCCGGGTGACGGGGTGGCCGGGGGCCGGGTCAGGTGGTGCGGCGACGGCGGGCGGCGGCCCAGAGGCCGACGACCACGGCGATCAGGGCCACGCCGCCGAGGGTGACCTCGCCGGAGCCGTCGGGCGCGGACCCCGCGGGGCCGCCCTCCGCCGGGGACGGCGCGGGCCGGCGGGACGCGTCGGGTCCGGACCCCGTCGGCGCCGGCCGGGCCACCACCCGGCTGCGCTCCCCCTCGCTGCCGAACAGCAGCCGTGTCCCGTCCGCGGTGAACGCGAGCGACTCGCCCTGCCCCTGGAACGGCGGCGACAGCCGCTCCCGCTCCTCGGGCCGCCCCTCGTTCCAGTCCAGCAGGACGCCCTCCAGGTAGCCGCGCACCGCCAGCAGCGACCCGTCCGGCGAGAACGCCGCGTCCGTCGCCCACACCCCCACCTCGGCCACCGGCCGGAAGACGTTCACCCCCGACGCCGACAGCCGCTCCGGTCCGGCGAAGAGCCGCCCGTCCCCGTCGCGCCGCTTGTCGACGATGTAGACCCGCCCGGTCCGGGGGTGGACGGCCAGCGACTCGGCGTCCCGCGCCCCGCCCTCGTACCGCACCACGTACTGGGTGGCCCGCACCGTGGCGTCCCGCAGTTCCTTCGGCTCGGGGAAGGCGTAGATCCAGACGTGGTCCCAGCCGCCGTCGAAGTTGTCGCCGATGTCCCCGACGTACACCCGCCCGTCCGGGCCGACCGACACGGCCTCGACGTCCCGCGCCTGCCCGACCCCCGCGAGCGTGACGGTGGCGACCGTGCGGCCCGTGCGGCCGTCCACGGCGAACACCCGGGAGCCGTCGTCGCTGTCGTTGTGCGTCCAGTAGAACCCCGGATGGCGGCGGGAGGCGGCCAGGCCGCTGGACTCGGTGATCCGCGGGTCCTGGAGGGTGAAGCCTCCGTCCGCCTCCTCCGCCGCGGCGGGCACGGCGCCGGCCGGGCCCACCGCCCCGCAGGCGGCGGCCAGGACGACGGCCCCGACGCGGGACGCGAGCGATCGACGCAGCATGCGCCCAGTGTCCCCCCTCACGTCGCGTCGTGGGCCGCGAACGGGGCATCATGATCGGATGCTCAGGTTCATGCCCGTCGGGGACTCCATGACGATCGGCAGCGCGGGGGAGCACACCTGGCGCTACCGCCTCTGGCAGCACCTGCGGGCCACGCTGGACGCCCCGTTCCGGATCGTCGGGCCCCGCGAGGCGCTCCACGACCCGGTCACCGACGGCCCCGACTCGTACGCGTACGCGCCCGGTGTCGACCCGGCGTTCCCCCGGGCCCACCTGGCCGGCTGGGGCGAGGGGTGGCACCACATGATGCCGCTGATCGGCGACGCCGTCCGCGCCCACCGGGCCGACGTGCTGCTGATCTCGCTGGGCCTGATCGACCTCGGCTTCTACACCAACGCGCGGCAGACGGCCGACAACGTCCGCCGCTTCGTGATCGACGCGCGCGAGGCCCGGCCGGGGGTGCGGATGGTGATGCTCCCGGTCATCCCCAACGTCCGCGCCGCCGGGGACGGGGACTTCGCCCGCGAGGTGAGCCGCTTCAACGAACTCCTCGCCAAGGAGACCGCCGAGCTGCACACCGACCTCTCCCCCGTCCTGCTCGCCCCCGTCCCGCCCGGCTGGGACATCGACCACGACACCTACGACGGCACCCACCCCAACGCCGCGGGCGAGCACAAGCTGGCGGCGACCTTCGCCGACACCATGCACGAGGCGTGGGGACTCGGCGAACGGTACGAACCGACGTTCCCCTGAGGGAACGTACGGGCGTTACCAGACATCGACCACGGCACCCACCCGACTCTTTGCCACGTCCGGGCAGAAGCCGTTGAGGTGGCCGGGAAAGTCGAGATCTCGACCTCACCGACACCTCCCTCGCCCTCGTCCTCCCCACCAAGGACTTCCCGGTGGAGTGATCACCGATGGCCGCCGAGTCCCTCTTGCCCCACGCCCCGTCAGGGAGTTGGCTGGGGGACCATGAAGTACACACAGTTGGGACGCACGGGTCTCAAGGTCAGCCGGCTGGTCCTCGGGACCATGAACTTCGGGCCGCAGACCGACGAGGCCGACAGCCACGCGATCATGGACGCGGCGCTGGACGCCGGGATCAACTTCTTCGACACGGCCAACGTGTACGGGTGGGGCGAGAACAAGGGCCGCACCGAGTCGATCATCGGCAGCTGGTTCGCCAAGGGCGGGGACCGCCGCGACAAGGTGGTGCTGGCCACCAAGGTCTACGGCAACATGAGCGCCGACGAGAGGCCCTGGCCCAACCACGACCGGCTCTCCGCGCTGAACATCCGCCGGGCCGTGGACGCCAGCCTCAAGCGGCTGAACACCGACTACATCGACCTGTACCAGTTCCACCACATCGACCGCCGGACGCCGTTCGAGGAGATCTGGCAGGCGATGGACGTCCTGGTCCAGCAGGGCAAGGTCCTCTACGTCGGGTCCTCCAACTTCCCCGGCTTCAAGATCGCCCAGGCCAACGAGGTCGCCTCGCGCCGCGGTGGCGGCACCACCATCGGCCTGGTCAGCGAGCAGTGCCTCTACAACCTGGTCGAGCGCCGCGCCGAGATGGAGGTGATCCCGGCCGCCCGCGACTACGGGCTGGGCGTGATCCCCTGGTCGCCGCTGCACGGCGGTCTGCTGGGCGGCGTGCTGAAGAAGGAGAGCGAGGGCAGGCGGCGGGCGAGCGGCCGCTCCGCGGACGCGCTGGCCAACACGGCCATGCGGGACAAGGTGCAGGCGTACGAGGACCTGCTCGACAAGCACGGCATCGAGCCGGGCGAGGCGGCGCTGGCCTGGCTGCTGACCCGGCCCGGCGTCACCGGCCCGATCGTCGGCCCGCGCACGACCGAGCAGCTCGAGTCCGCGCTGCGGGCGGTCGAGCTGGAGCTGGGCGAGGAGGTGCTGGACGGGCTGGAGGAGATCTTCCCCGGTCCGGGCCCGACGCCGGAGGCGTTCGCCTGGTGAGGTGACCGCCCGGTCTCCCGACGTCTCGCGCCGTCGGCCGGCCTACCGGCCGACGGCCGAGGCGAGGGCGACGACGACGAACATCAGCACGAGCACACCGGCCATGATCCGGTTACGGGTCTTGGAATCCACGCCTTCGAGGTTAACCGGACGCCTCCAGGGCCCAGCGGGCGACCGTCTCGTAGCGCGGCTGCTCGCCGGGGACCCCCGAGCGCGGCAGCCGGCTGCGGACCAGGGCCAGCTCGTCGACGGTCCAGGAACGGCCCCGGTAGCCCTCCAGGGCGTCCAGCAGCGGCCGGACGTCCGGCGGGGCGGAGCCGCGGCCGGAGCGGGCGAGGGAGAGGTGCGGGCGGTACCGCCGGTGTTCCTCCGTGTCGACGCCGGCCTTGCGGGCGGCGGCCTCGGTGCGCGAGGCCAGGAACCGCAGGTCCCGCACGTCGCCCCGCACCCCGGCCCAGACGGCGCGGCCCCGGCCGAACTGGCCCGCGCCGCCCAGGGCCAGCGCGAACGGCCCGGTGTGCGCCGCCGCGCGGGCCAGCCGCTCGCGCAGGGCGGGCAGCCGCTCCTCGTCGACCTCCCCGTAGAAGGCGAGGGTGAGGTGCCAGTTCCCGGGGGCGGTCCAGCGCAGGTCCCGCCCGGCGGGCAGCTCCCTGAGCGGGGCCACCGCCTCCGCGAGGTCCTGGATCACGTCCTGCGGCGGGAGCACGGCGGCGAAGAGGCGCATGGCACCAGGGTGACGGTCCGGGCCGCCCGGGCGCCAACCGCTTTTCCGGCGCGCCGCCCGCCTCCGCGCCGCCCGCCGCCGCGCCGCCTCCCGGTCAGTCGAACCAGCGTGCCGTGGCCAGCTCCTCGGTGCGGGTCGGGTCCTCCAGGAGGGCGGCGACCTCGAAGCGCCGCGGCCACTGGCGGGCCGCCCAGGCGAGACCGGCGGCGACGCCCTCCAGGGTGGCCGCGTGGACGGTGCCGTCGGAGGTGTACCGCCAGTCCAGCCCGGTCCCGTCGACCATCAGCTCCTCGTGCTCCACGTACGACTCCGGCGCGGCCGGGCCCAGCAGCGCCCGCACCGCCTCCGGGACCTCGTGCTCCACGCCCAGGGAGGTGACCGTGCCGGGGACCGTGTCGCCGAGGCGGCGGACCTGGAAGAGCTCCGAGAGACCGGCGGCCAGGCCCGGCCGCACCGGCAGCAGCGGGGTCCCGGCGATCAGCGGGAGCAGGTCGGGCGCGTCCGCGACCACCGCGTAGGCGGCGTCCACGACCTCCACCCGGCCGTCCACCACCGCGCGCAGCTCGTCCGGCAGCAGCCCCACCCGCTCGGGGTCGAGCTCGGCGAGCGCGCTGTACAGGCCGTGGAGCTGGGCCGGCGTCACCCGGCGGTCCGGGTCGGCGAGGCGGTCGAGCAGCTCGGCGGGGCCGCCCGGCTCGTCGAGCAGCGCGGCCACCGTGGTACGCACCCCGAGGGCGCGGAGGACCTGGGCGTCGTCGAAGCCGGTGGCGTCCGCCTCGTCGTAGAGGCCGCGCAGCAGCGGGTCGCCGCCGGCGGCGAGCAGGCCGGCCGGGCGGCGGCCGTCCAGCACCGGATGGCCGCGCAGCCACCAGGCCGTGTAGGGGCGCACGGTCTCGTGGGTGCCGTCCGGCATCAGCACCCGCACCGGCTGGGTCAGGGCGTCCCGCAGCGGCGGCCGGGACAGCAGGGCGAGCGCCTCGGGCCAGTGGTCGTCGTCGACCAGTTCCAGGTCGCGGACGGCGACCAGCTCGGTGGCGACCGGCGGCACCGGGGTGTCGGGGAACCGGTCCAGGACGTCCTCGCACCAGACGTCGACCGCGTCCAGCAGGCCCGCGTCGTCCGGCTCGGCGAAGTCCCCGTCGCGCGGCTCGAGTTCGTCCGGGTCGAGGACGACGTCGTGCGCGCGGACCAGGGCGAAGCCGGCCAGCACGCCGCAGGCGGCGAGGGTCTCCTCGCCCCAGCGGTCGGCCAGCTCCTGGTCGACGGCGAGGAGTTCGCCCTCGCGGACGACGCGGGCGAAGGCACTGCCGGGGAGGAGGAGTTCCCCGGCCGGGGCGAGCTCGCCGTCCTCGTCGGGCAGCGCCAGGGCGCCCAGCCAGGGCTCCTCGCCGGGCTCCAGGCCGGCGTCGCGGACCAGGGTGAGGACCAGGTCGGCGAGTTCGACGGCGTCCAGGGCGTCCTCGTCCCAGCCGGCGCCCTCGTCGTCCAGCGAGGCGGCGACGGCGGCCCGGACCTGGCCGGTGGTGAGGACGGAGCGGGCGGTGGCGGGGAGCGCGCCCAGCTTCTCCAGCAGGGGATGGGCGGCGTCCGGATGGGCGACCTTCAGTCCGAGGCGGCCGAGGAGTTCCGGGGCGACGCGCGGACCGTCGGGGGTGGGCAGCAGCACCTGGCGCGGCCCGATGACGGTCCGCCCGCCCCCGGCCAGCGGCACCGGCAGGCCGGTGAGCCGGTCCGGGTCGACGCCCAGCAGGCTGTCGTAGAGCCGGCGCCACCACGCGGGGGACTTCTCCAGCCCCGCCAGCCGGTCCACCGCCTCGGTCAGCGGGATCCGGGCGACGCCCAGCGCCCGCAGCTCGGTGCGGCGCTCGAGCCCGGCGGGCAGCAGGGTGGGCAGCACCTCGGCGAGGACCCGGACGGTGTCGGCGCCCGCGCCCTCGACGATCTCCGCGTCCCGGGGCCGCAGCGCCTCGGGGAGGTCGCTGTCGGAGCCGTCGCCGCGCGGCGGGAGGGCGGGCGGGAGGAAGGGCGTGCGGGGCAGGCGCTCCAGGACGGCGGCCCGCAGCGCGCCGTCCAGCTCGCTCCTGCCGAGCGGGCCGGGGACCAGGGAGATCAGGCCCTCGCCCACCGGACGCCAGGCGGCGAGCAGTTCGGTGTAGAGGGCGGCGGCGCGGTCCACCAGGAAGTCGGTGAGCGGTCCCGGGGCGACGTGGCGCCGGGTGGTGTCCAGCGGGAAGGTGGCGATCAGCAGGGCCGGGACGCCCAGCGGCTCGTCGCTGGGCGTCGGCGCGTGCACCACCGCCTTGGTGCGGGGGCGGGCGGGCGCGCCGGCCTCGTCGACCGGGACGGCCCAGGTCACCGACCAGTGCGGGCGCAGGCGTTCCTCGACGGGGCGGTCGGCGAGCAGCCGCTCGTCCAGTCCGCCGTGGTCGGCGGCGATCCGCCAGGAGGTGGCGGTGCCGGACCGGGAGTCCTCCACGACCACCCGGTCGCCCTCGGCCCGGCGGCGCAGCACCCGCGGAGGCTCCCCGTCGGCCTCCACGACGACCTCCGCCAGCCCCGGCAGGGCGAGCAGCAGCGCGTCGTCCACGGCGTCCAGCAGCCGCGTGGCGAGGGCCTCGGCGGCGGGGTCCCGCAGCGGGAGGATCACGGCGGTGTCGTACGGGTCGGGGGCGGTGCCCTCGGCCGGGAGGGGCAGGCGCAGCACCGGGACGTGGCCGTCGCGGCGGCGGATCTCCTCGGTGAGGCCCGCGCTGCCCCTGGCGTCGGCCTCGGCGGCGGCGAGGTCGCGGGACTCGGCGAGGGACCAGCGGACGCCGCCGTGGCGGGAGACCACGGCGGGCTCGTCGGTGACCGCGAGCACCGCGGCGAAGCCGACGCCGAAGCGGCCGACGGCTTCGCCGGCCTCGCGTTTGGCGGAGGCGCGGAGGGTGGAGAGCGACTCCACGCCGGCCGCGTCCAGCGGGGCGCCGGTGTTGGCGGCGACCAGCACGCCGTCGCGCAGGGTGAGGCGGAGGCGGCCGGGCACACCGGCGCGGGCGGCGGCGTCGGCGGCGTTCTGGGCGAGCTCGACGACCAGGCGGTCGCGGTAGCCGCCGAGGACCAGGTCCTCCTCGGCGTTGGCGTCCTCACGGAAGCGGGGAGGGGCGGTGGTCCAGGTGTCCAGGACGGCGCGGCGGAGGCGCGCCGTGCCGAACGGGTCCGGGGCTCCGGGGTCGGTGCTCGTCACGTTCACGGGAAGGAGGCTAACGCCACGGCGGGGCGGTCCACGACGTGAACCCGTTCACCTGCCCGTCACCGGGTACCTGCAGGATGGCGGGGTGAACACGAACCGGACGACGACCCCGACGACGCCCCCGCCGACGACCCGGCCGACCGTGACGGTCGGCTTCGACCTCGACATGACCCTGATCGACTCCCGGCCGGGCATCCACGCCTGCTACACGGCGCTCGCGGAGCGCACCGGGACGTTCGTCGACGCGGATCTGGCGGTGACCCGTCTGGGGCCCCCGCTGGAGACGGAGCTGGCGTACTGGTTCCCCGAGGAGCGGATCGCGGAGGTCGCCGACCTGTACCGGTCGATGTACCCGCGGTACGCGGTGGCGGCGACGCCCGAGATGGCCGGGGCGCGGGCCGCGGTGGACGCCGTGCGGGAGGCGGGCGGCCGGGCCGTGGTCGTCACCGCCAAGTACGAGCCCAACGCCAGGCTGCACCTGGCGCACCTGGGGATCGACGCGGACGCGGTGATCGGCGGCCTGTGGGCGGAGGCCAAGGCGGACGCGCTGCGCGAGCAGGGCGCCACGGTCTACGTCGGCGACCACGTGGGCGACGTGCTGGGCGCGCGGCGGGCCGAGGCGCTGTCCGTCGCGGTGGCGACCGGCCCCTGCCCGGCCGAGGAGCTCCGCGCGGCGGGCGCCGACGTGGTGCTGGCGGACCTGTCGGAGTTCCCCGCCTGGCTGGCCGGCTACCTGCCGGAGCCGGAGGCCGCCTGAGCGGACGCCGCCGGCTCGCCCGCCCGGTCTCCCGTCCGGTCCTCCGCCGCGGCGGAGGCCGCCTCGCGCGCCGCGCGGCGCCCGTCGGCGGCGGTCCGCAGGACGCCGACGGCGGCGATCAGGAAGCCCACGCCCATCAGCATGCTCAGCAGGAACATGTGGACGGGGAACGGCGTGGTGCCCAGGAACAGGGGCGCCACGGTGACCAGGGTGGCCACCGCGCCGAGGACGAAGACGATTCCGCCGATGCGGACCAGGCGGTCCCCGGAATTCATTGGTGTTTGTTCGCGCACCCGACCAGGGTAGTTCCCAGCCAGGCGGAAACGGCCGGGGGACGACTTGTCCCCGGTACGGGGCCCCTTAGCCTGGAACAGCCAGGAACCACAGGAACACCCTGGAACGGCCGCTTTGTCGGCCACCCCGACCGATCAGTACGAGGACGAGGACGACGGACGTGCCCACCGGCAAGGTCAAATGGTTCAACAAGGAGAAGGGCTTCGGCTTCCTCTCCCGCGACGACGGCGGTGACGTCTTCGTCCACTCCTCGGTCCTGCCCGTCGGCGTCGAGGCCCTGAAGCCCGGCCAGCGGGTCGAGTTCGGCGTGGTGGCGGGCCAGCGGGGCGAGCAGGCCCTCGCGGTGAGCCTGCTGGAGCCCGCCCCGTCCGTGGCCGCGGCCCAGCGCCGCAAGCCGGCCGAGCTGGCCTCGATCATCCAGGACCTCACCACACTGCTGGAGGGGATGGTGCCGGGCCTGGACCGGGGCCGCTACCCCGACAAGGCGGTGGGCAAGAAGGTCGCCGCGCTGCTGCGGGCGGTCGCCGACGACCTGGACGTCTAGGAGGCCTGGACGTCCGCCGCGGGGAACGCGGGGAGCGCGGGGAAGGTGAGCGCGTCGGGCTCGAGGGCCGGGACGAGGCCCTGGTCCGCCGCGCGGTCCAGCAGGCCGCGGACGGCCGCGTAGCCCTCCTCGCCGAGGTCCGCGGTGAACTCGTTGACGTACAGGTCGATGTGCTGGTCGGCGACGGCCGGGTCCATCTCCTGCGCGTGCTCCATCACGTACGGCCGCGCCGCCTCCGGGTCGGCCCAGGCGGCGCGCACCGAGGCGCGGGCGGCGTCGGCGAGGCGGTTCAGCGTGTCCGCGCCCAGGGACCGCCTGGCGATGATCGCGCCGAGCGGGATGGCGTGGCCGGTGGTCGCCTCCCAGTGCTCGCCCATGTCGGCCAGCTTGGTCAGGCCGTAGTTCCGGTAGGTGAACCGGGCCTCGTGGATGACGAGTCCGGCGTCCACCCTGCCGTCGCGGACGGCGGGCATGATCTCGTGGAACGGCATCACCACGATCTCGCCGACGCCGCCGGGGACCTCGGAGGCCGCCCACAGCCGGAACAGCAGGTAGGCGGTGGACCGCTCGCTGGGCACCGCGACGGTGCGTCCGGCGAGGCCGGCGGGGGTCGCGGCGTCCCGGGTGAGGACCAGCGGGCCGCAGCCCCGGCCGAGGGCGCCGCCGCAGGGCAGCAGCGCGTACTCGTCCAGCACGTACGGCAGCACCGCGTACGACACCTTCAGCACGTCCAGCTCGCCGCGCTCGGCCATGCCGTTGGTGATGTCGATGTCCGCGAAGGTGACGTCCAGGGCGGGCGCGCCGGGGATCCGGCCGTGGGCCCAGGCGTCGAAGACGAAGGTGTCGTTCGGGCAGGGCGAGTAGGCGATGCGGAGGGTGTCGGTCATGGTCTCCAGCTTCTCAGGACGGGCGCGAGCCGTTCGAAGGCGGTGGTGAGCGCGGCCAGCGCCTCGGGGATCCGCCAGGCGGCGCGGTCGCGGGGGCCGACGGGGTTGGAGACGGCCCGGAGCTCCAGCACCGGCACGCCGTGCGCGGAGGCGGCCTCGGCGACGCCGAAGCCCTCCATCGCCTCGGCCAGCGCGCCGGGGTGACGGGTGCGCAGCAGGTCGGCCCGTGCGGCGGTGCCGGTGACGGTGGAGGCGGTGAGGACCGGGCCCACGGCGGCCCCGGTGGCCTCGGCCGCGGCACGGACCAGGGCGGGCGGCGGGCGGTGGGTGACGACGCCGAAGCCGAGCTCGGTGACGGGCAGGAAGCCGTCGGCGGTCTCCGCGCCGAGGTCGGCGGCGGTGATCGAGTCGGCGAGCACCAGGGAGCCGACGGGGGCGGCGGGCGCGAAGCCGCCGCCGATGCCGGCCGAGACGACCAGGCCGTAGGGTGTGCCGGCCAGGGCGGCCGCGGTGAGCGCGGTGGCGGTGGACGCGGCGGCGAGGGCGGGGCCCACGCCGGCGGCGAGGAGGTCGGGGGCGGCGCCGGCGCCGTCCTCCCGGGTCCGCCGCCCCGTGTCGTCGGGGAGGTGGCGCAGGATCAGGCCGCCGGGCAGCCGGGTCTCCCCTGTCTCCCCGGCGGCGGCGCCGAACGCGCGGGCCACCGCGTCCCCCTCGGCGGGGACGGCGGTGGCCACGAGCACACGGGTCATACGTCGGTCCGGCAGGCGGTCAGTTGTCGCCGCGCTGCAGCTTGAACGTCCACAGGCCGGTGGTCTTGGCCTTGTCGTCCGGGTCGAGCGACTGGATGGCGACGGTGGTGGAGTTGCCCTGGGCGCCGTACTGGGAGCTGAAGAAGACGCTGGCCGGGATGGTCCGGTAGGTGCGGCCGCTGTCCTCGACGAGCGGGCGGCCGTTCATCAGGATCACCCAGCGGCTTTCCGCGATCTCCGGGTCCACGCCGAAGCGGACGGTCTCGTCCTGGTCGACCCGCAGGGTGCGGACGTCCTGGTTCTGGAGGCAGGTGGTCAGCTCCTCCTGCTTGATCTCCTTGCCGTGGTCGAAGCAGGACGCCTCGGAGTGGACCGAGTCCGAACCCACGGTGACGGTGGCGACAGGGGACGGCTTGTCGCCGCAGGCGGTGAGGACGAGCAGCCCGGCGGAAACGGCGCCGACGGCGGCGACGGCTCGGCGGCGGCGCGCGGCGGAGTGCAACGAGGTCATGCCCGAAGGCTATCTGCCCTTGGCAACGACAAGGTCACGCGGGGTCGGCGAGCCGCCCGCGCGGAGGTTCGCGGCGACGCGCGCACGGGGGCCTCCGGCAACGCGCGGGCGGCGGACCGCCGTCGGGCCCGGACGGAGACGGGGGCGGTGGCTCAGGAGTGGCCGAGGTCCTCGGTGGAGGAGTCGGCCGTGGCGGGGACGGAGCCCTCGCCGGGCACCGTGACGGGGTGGAGGACCATGGACTCGACCCGCGTCTCGTCCAGCACCGGCGGCGCCGGACGCGGCGCCTTCGGCATGACGGCCGCCTCCGAGTGCGCTCCGCACCCGTACCCGAGGGACACCACCCGTCCGTCCGCGGGCGAGAACTCGTTGGCGCAGACCCCGAAGGCCTGGCCCAGCGAGCCGCCCACCCGGGCGAGGAACCCGCAGCTCACGCAGGTGGCCGGAGCCGCCTGCGCCATCGGTGTCTTCGGCCCGAAGGACTCCTCCCACCGGTCGGCCGCGCTGTGCAGCCCGTACCGGGAGAGGACCCGCGCCCGCCGCAGACCCAGTTCCTCGGCGACCGCCGCGATCGTGCCGCGCGCCGGGGAGACCGGCAGCTCGGCCGGCCGCGCGCCCGCGACCTCGGCGTCCTCCGCCTCCACCAGGGCGGCCATCTCGTCGGAGACCGCGGAGTTCGGCGCCGGCTCGTCCTCGCCGCTCCAGCCCGGCTCCAGCCGCAGGTCGTCGGCGTTGGTCGGCAGCAGGTCGCCCGGGCCGAGGTCGCCGGGGCGCAGCCGTTCGCTCCACGGCACCCATTCGGGGGCGAGCAGCGCGTCCGGGCCCGGCAGCAGCACCGACTCGTCCAGCGTGACGACCTTGGCGCGGGAGGCGCGGGCCACCGTGACGGCCCAGCGCCAGCCCCGGTAGCCCGGCTCCCGGCACTCGAAGAAGTGCGTGACGACCCGGTCCCCCTCGGAGACCATGCCGACGTGCTCGCCGACGACTCCTGGGGCGGCCGTCTCCTCCGCTGCGGCGCGGGCGAGGTCGACGGCCTCGGCGCACAGGCGGTCGGGGGTGCGGCTTCGCGTTGTCGCTGCGCTCACAGGTATCGCTTCTCTCCTACGCCGTCTCACGGGTGCGCGCGTACGGCGGCGGGGCGGACGGAGCGGACCGGTGGGCCGCGTCGACGTCCGCGCCCGATCGCGCTCGGGCGCACCTATGTCATCCATTCTGCGGGATGAGGTTCAGGCGCGCGGCCGAGTACAACCACCACGGCGCGCAACCGAACGCTACCTTCTCCGTGGCCGTCGGCCCACACCGGCGGGCGGTTCCGGCGATCTGGATCGTCGGCGGACGGTCCCGGGAGCGGTCCGGCGGGGGTCCGGCGGGGGCCCGACAGAGGTGCGGCGGGGGCCCGGCGGGGGGCCCGACAATCCGAACCGCCCGGACGGAACAGCGCATAACCGCCGTCGGCGGGGCACTATGACGGGGTGGCAGCCCTACGCACGTCCCGCGCGAGCCGGGGACGGACCACCGGCGGAGCGGACCGCGACGGCGGACCGCTCCGCGCCGTCGGGCGCGCGCTGAAATCACCGTTCCGCGGTGCGGGACGGCTGATCCGCCGGGTCACCCACGCGCACGGCGCGGGCGAGTCGGGTCTCGGCCGGCTGATCGAACTGCACGCGGTGAACGGCGCGGGCGACGTCCTGATCACCGTGGCGCTGGCCTCCACCGTCTTCTTCTCCGTCCCCACCGACGAGGCGCGCGGCCGCGTCGCGCTGTACCTGGCGATCACCATGGCGCCGTTCGCGCTGCTCGCCCCGGTCATCGGTCCGCTGATCGACCGCATCCCCTGGGGCCGGCGGGCCGCCATGGCGAGCGCGATGGGCGCGCGGGCGGTGCTGGCGCTGGTCCTCACCGGCGCGGTGGCCGGGGGCGGCATCCAGCTCTATCCCGCGGCGCTGGCCGTGCTGGTGTGCTCGCGGACGTACGGCGTGGTGCGCAGCGCGGTGGTGCCGCGGCTGCTGCCCCGGCGGTTCTCTCTGGTCAAGGCCAACTCCCGGGTCACGCTCGGCGGGCTGGTGGCCACCGGCGTGGCCGCGCCGGTGGGCGCGGGGCTGCACCTGATCGGCCCCCGGTGGCCGCTCTACGCGGCGTGCGCCGTCTTCGTCGCGGGGACGATGCTGTCGTTGTCGCTGCCGAAGAAGGTCGACTCCGCGAAGGGCGAGGAACCGGCCCTGCTGGCGGCCGACCCCGAGCACCTGCACGGCCCGCACCGGCGCGTCCCGGAGGACCGGCCCCGGCTGGCGCTGCGCACGGTCGGCACCAGCGTCACCCACGGGCTGGTGGTGAACGCCTCGCAGCGGGTCCTCTCCGGGTTCCTGCTGTTCTTCCTGGCGTTCCTGCTGCGCGAGCATCCGATGAGCGGGCAGTCCGTGGCGGTCTCGATGGGGGTCGTGGGCGTCTCGGCCGGCACGGGCAACGCCCTGGGCACCGCCGTCGGGGCGTGGCTGAGGGCGCGGGCGCCGGAGCGGATCATCGTGACGGTGGTCGCGCTGGTCGTCGTCGCGGCGGCGCTGGCGGCGGCGTTCTTCGGGGCGGCGATGGTCGCGGTCCTCGCGGGGGTCGCGGGCTTCGCCCAGGCGCTGTCCAAGCTGTCGCTGGACGCGATGATCCAGCGCGACGTCCCCGAGCAGGTGCGGACCTCGGCGTTCGCCCGGTCCGAGACGACGCTGCAGATGGCCTGGGTGGTGGGCGGCGCCATCGGCATCTCGCTGCCGCTGGTCGGCCCCCTGGGCCTCGCCGTCGCCGCGGCCATCGTCGGCGCCGGCTGGGCCACCACCGTCCGCGGCCTCCTCCGCTCCGCCGGCTCCACGGGCCGCCACCTGACCTGACCGGGACGCGCCTCCACCGGGCCGCCGCGGACGAACACCGGCTGCCGCACCCGCCCCCCGGCGAACGCACACCGGCGTCCGCCCGGACGCGGTGGGTGGACGCCGGTGGCCGTGCCCGGACCCGGTGGCGGTCGCCGGGGGCGCCGTTCAGGGTCGGCGGCGGGCGGTGTGGAGGACGTAGAGGGCGGAGAGGACGGCGGCGACGCGGAGGACCACCGGGCCGGTCTCCGTGAGGGCCGCCGCGAGTTCGCCCTCGTGCAGGGGGGCGCCCCAGCGGCCGTCGACACGACCCCACAGCCAGGCGACGCCGCCCGCGACGGCGGCCCCCGGCATGATCATCAGCGCCCACCGGGTCTCCGCGGGACCGAGCCGCCGGGAGCCCCACACCACGAGCCAGCCCAGCGCCAGCGGCACCAGGTGTCCCACGGCCGCCCCTGCGATCAGCAGCGCGGCCGCCGTCACCAGGACGGGGCTGCCGAGGCCGCGCCCGGCGCCGCTCCGCCCGCGCGTGACCCGGCCGAACCGCCGCCGGCGGGGCGGGGCGACCACCGCCGCGGCCTCCGCCTCCGCCCCGGGGGCGGCGGCCGCGGCGCCGTCGGCGGTCGCGCCGTCCCGCCCCCCGCGCGGCGGGGGCTTGAGCATCTCGGGGATCTCCACGCCGCCGGTGAAGCCCGGGACCTCCTCCCTCCCGGCCGCCGGGTCGACCCGCCACCAGTCGGTGGCCGCCGGGGCGGCCGGCGCCTCGTCGGTGCGCTGCTTCGGCACGCTCTTGCGCAGGCCCCACAGCCGCCCGCCGCCCGCGCGGGCCCCGGACGGCGGATCCGCCGCCGGATCCGGCGCCGGGTCCGCCGCCGTCGGGTCGGGCGCCCGGCCCGACGGCGGTTCGGGCGCGGGGGGACCCGGCCGTTCCGGGGAGGGCGGCGGCGCGGGCGCCACCGGGTCCGGCTCCTTCCGCTGCGCCGGAACCGGTCCGCCCGCCGCCGCGACCACCGCGTCCGGCGGCCCGATCCGGTCCAGGATCCGCTTCACCGCGGCCGGGCTGTCGCCCATCGCCTTGGCGCGCCGCCGGTCGATCTCGCCCCGCAGCTCCGTCACCAGCCGCATCCGCGCCGCCGACGGCAACTGCCGCTGCTGGGCGATGTCACCGACCCGGCTCAGGTAGTCGTAGACCAGCCGGTCGCTCTCGATACCCACCCGCTCCACCTCCCGTGCACACCGCCCGCGCGCCCGCCCCGCGCAGCCCCGGGCCGCCCTTCCGGCACGCTAGCGCAGACGCCCCGTCACCATCCCCCCACGCGGCCCGGGACACTCCCGGACCCGCCGCCCTGCCTGCCCCTCCACAGCCCTGCCCCGGCAGTGACGGTCCCACCCACTACCGTTGGGCGGATGAGCACCGAGGAGAAGCCGGCGGCAACCCCCCGTTCCCTCGCGGAGGCGTTGCGCGCCCGGGACGACGCGTCGTTGTCCGCGCTGCTGCGCGCCCGCCCCGATCTGGTGACCCCCGTCCCCACCGACCTGACGCAGCTGGCCACGCGGGCCGGCACCCGCGCCTCCGTGACGCGCGCCCTGGAGCGGCTGGACCGCTTCACCCTGCAGACCGCGGAGGCGCTGGCCGTCGCCTCGGACCCCGCCTCCTACGGCGAGCTGCTGCGGCTGATGGCCGGCGAGCAGGGCGACGACCCGGAGGCCGCCGAGTCCCCCGTGGCCCGCGCCCTGCCGTACGCGGTGGACAAGCTGCGCGAGCAGGCCCTCGTCTGGGGGGACGACGGCCACCTGCGTCTGGTGCGCACGGTGCGCGAACTGCTCGCGCCCTCGCCCCGGCAGCCCTCGCCGACCGGCCTGGGCCCGACGGTCGCGGAGGCCGCCGTGCCCATGTCGCCGAACCGGGTGCAGGACATCCTGGCCGCCGCCGGGCTGTCGTCCACCCATGACGCGGTCTCCGCCGTCGCCGCGCTGACCGCGCTCTTCACCGACCCGGAGCGGATGTCGGACCTGCTGTCCGACGCGCCCGCCGACTCGCTGGAGATCCTGGACCGCCTGGTGTGGGGGCCGCCCTACGGCCAGGTCACCCACGATCCGGCGCCCCGGCTGCGCTGGCTGATGGACCGCGGGCTGCTGCTGCCGATCACCCCCGGCACGGTGGTGCTGCCCCGCGAGGTGGCGCTGCACCTGCGCGGCGGACGCGCCCACCGGGTCACCGAGCCGTTCCCGCCGGCCGTGGAGATCGCCGCGCCGCACGCCCCGCAGGTCGTCGACGCCACCGCGGCGGGGCAGGCGTACCAGGCGCTGTCCACGGTCGAGGAGCTGCTGAAGGCGTGGGACGGCGGCGGCCCGGCCGTGCTGCGGGCCGGCGGGCTCAGCGTGCGGGACCTGAAGCGGACGTCGGGGGCGCTGGGCGTCTCCGAGCCGGAGGCGGCGTTCTGGCTGGAGGTCGCCTTCGGCGCGGGCCTGATCGCCTCCGACGGCGAGGCCGACGAGCGGTACGCGCCGACCCCGGCGTCCGACGAGTGGCTGGACCGCCCGCCGGCCGAGCGGTGGGCGCGGCTGGCCCAGCCCTGGCTGACGGGGACCCGCACGGCGGGGGTGGTCGGCGGGCGCGACGCCAAGGACCGCGCCCTGTCCGCGCTGGGCCCCGGCCTGGACCGGTCCGCCGCGCCCGAGGTGCGGCACCGGGTGCTGACGCTGCTGGCCGCGCTGCCCGCCGGGGCGTCGCCGGACGAGCCGTCGCTGCTGCGGCGGCTGCGGTGGGAGCGCCCGCTGCGGCGGGCCGACGGCACGGCCGGTTCCTCGGGCGGCGCCACGGGCGGCGAGGAGGACCTGCGGACCCGGATCGCCCGCTGGACGCTGGAGGAGGCCGAACGCCTCGGCGTCACGGGGCGGGGCGCGCTCTCCTCGCACGGCCGCGCGCTGCTCCTCGGAGAGGACCCGCGGGCCCAGGACGCCGGCAGCGCGGAACCCGAGAAGCCCGAGGAGCACGAGGAGCACGAGGAGTTCGGGGAACTCAGGGAGCTCGGGGAGCCCGGGGAGCCCGGGGTCCCGCGGGCCGGGGTCCGGGAGCCCGGACTCCCGTACGGGTCCGCGGGCGGCGCCGGCCCCGCCGCGGCCGAGGACACCGGGCCGGGCGGAAGACTCCCCGTGCACCGCCACCACCGGGCCGGCGGCCGTCCGGAACCGGTCCCCGCGCCGCTGCCGCCCGCCGAGCAGGCCGTCGCCGCGGACACCGCCGCCCGGGTGCTCACCCCGCTGCTGCCGGCGCCGCTGGACCACGTCCTGCTCCAGGCCGACCTGACGGCGGTGGCGCCGGGCCCGCTGGAGCGGCCGCTCGCCGAGACCCTCGACCTCCTCGCCGAGGTCGAGTCCAAGGGCGGCGCCACCGTCTACCGCTTCACGCCCGGCTCGGTCCGGCGCGCGCTGGACTCCGGCCGCACCGCCGCCGACCTGCACGCCTTCCTCGCCGCGCACTCCCGCACGCCGGTGCCGCAGCCGCTGGCCTACCTGATCGACGACGTCGCCCGGCGGCACGGCGTGCTGCGGGTGGGGGCGTCCTCCTCGTACGTGCGGTGCGACGACGAGAAGGTGCTGGAGGAGATCCTCGCCGACGGGCGGTCCGCCGGCCTGGGCCTGCGGCGGCTGGCGCCCACCGTCCTGGCGGCGCGGACCGACCCGTCGACGCTGCTGGAGGGGCTGCGCTCGATGGGCTTCGCGCCCGCAGCCGAGTCCCCGGAGGGCGACGTCCTGATCGCGCGGGCCGCCGCCCACCGCACGCCGCCGCGGTCCCTGCCGCAGCCGGTGCCGGAGGGCCCGCCGCTGCCGGACGGCCCCCACCTGTCCGCCGCGGTGCGGGCGATCCGCGCGGGCGACGAGGCCGCCACGGCGCCGCTGAAGGCGCCGGAGATCCCGGAGGGCGACCTGCCGCGGTCGTCGGCGCAGGACACCCTGGCCACCCTGCAGATGGCGGTGCTGACCGGCACCCGCGTGCTGATCGGCCACCTCGACGCGAACGGCGTGGCCACCCAGCGGGTCCTGACCCCGCTCAGCGTCGAGGGCGGCTTCGTCACCGCCCACGACCACACGGCCACGGCCGTCCGCACGTACCCCCTCCACCGCATCACGGGCGCGGCGGAACTCGCCGACGAGGAGGCGTAGCGGGGGGCGGGAACCGGGCCGTCGCCCTCCCGGGGGGTCGTGCCCGCGGGAGGGCGGCGGGGCGGTCAGTCGGCGGCCAGGACCTCGTCCGCGTCGACGATGCGGTAGGCGTAGCCCTGCTCGGCCAGGAACCGCTGCCGGTGCGCGGCGAAGTCCTGGTCGACGGTGTCGCGCGCGACCACCGAGTAGAAGTGCGCCTGGTGCCCGTCCGCCTTGGGCCGCAGCACCCGACCGAGCCGCTGCGCCTCCTCCTGCCGGGATCCGAAGGTCCCCGACACCTGGATGGCGACCGTCGCCTCGGGCAGGTCGATCGAGAAGTTGGCGACCTTCGAGACGACCAGCACGTTGATCTCGCCCCGGCGGAACGCGTCGAAGAGCTTCTCGCGCTGCGCGTTGCTGGTCTCGCCCTTGATGACGGGCGCGCCGAGGTGCTCACCGAGCTCGTCGAGCTGGTCGATGTACTGGCCGATCACCAGGATCTGCTGTCCGGCGAACTTCCGGACCAGCGCCTCGGTCACCTTCCGCTTGGTGGCCGTGGTCGCGCAGAACCGGTACTTCTCCTCCGTCTCGGCGGTGGCGTAGGCGAGCCGCTCGGAGTCGGTGAGGTTGACCCGGACCTCGACGCAGTCGGCGGGCGCGATGTAGCCCTGCGCCTCGATCTCCTTCCACGGGGCGTCGAACCGCTTGGGCCCGATCAGCGAGAAGACGTCGGACTCCCGGCCGTCCTCCCGGACCAGCGTGGCCGTCAGGCCGAGGCGGCGCCGCGCCTGCAGGTCGGCGGTGAACTTGAAGACGGGGGCGGGCAGCAGGTGCACCTCGTCGTAGAGGATCAGCCCCCAGTCGCGGGAGTCGAACAGCTCCAGGTGCGGGTAGACGCCCTTCCGGCGGGTCGTCAGCACCTGGTAGGTGGCGATGGTGACCGGCCGGATCTCCTTCTTGGTGCCGCTGTACTCGCCGATCTCGTCCTCGGTGAGCGAGGTCCGGCGCACCAGCTCGGACTTCCACTGCCGCGCCGAGACGGTGTTGGTGACCAGGATCAGCGTGGTCGACCTCGCCTCGGCCATGGCGCCCGCGCCGACCAGCGTCTTGCCCGCGCCGCAGGGCAGCACGACGACGCCGCTGCCGCCGTGCCAGAAGTTCTCCACCGCCTGCTTCTGGTAGGGCCGCAGCTGCCAGCCGTCCTCGTGCAGGTCGATCGGGTGGGCCTCGCCGTCGATGTACCCGGCGAGGTCCTCGGCGGGCCAGCCCAGCTTGAGCAGGGTCTGCTTGATCTGCCCGCGCTCGGACGGGTGCACGGCCACCGAATCGGCGTCGATCCGCGCGCCGACCAGCGGGGCGATGCGCTTGGACTTCAGCACCTCCTCCAGCACCGGGCGGTCGGTGGTGGTGAGCACCAGGCCGTGCACGGGGTGCTTGGAGAGGGTCAGCCGGCCGTAGCGGTCCATCGTCTCGGCGATGTCGACCAGCAGGGCGTGCGGCACCGGGTAGCGGCTGTACGTGACCAGCGCGTCGACGACCTGCTCGGCGTCGTGCCCGGCGGCGCGGGCGTTCCACAGGCCGAGCGGGGTGATGCGGTAGGTGTGGATGTGCTCGGGCGCCCGCTCCAGTTCGGCGAAGGGCGCGATGACCCGACGGCAGTCGTCGGCCTGCTCGTGGTCGACCTCCAGCAGGAGCGTCTTGTCACTCTGCACGATCAGCGGACCGTTCAACAGCGCCACCTTTCCCTCATGGCCGCCCCTTGTCGGCCAAACGTCCAGTGTGCATCACGCGGGGACGCGGGTGGAGTGACGCGGGACACCCGCGCCGCCGGGTCGGGACGCGGGCTCCGCGGGCGGGACGGCCCGGGTCAGCCGCGCCGGTGGCCCTCGACGCAGAAGCGGTTGCCCTCCGGGTCCGCCAGGACGACGTACGGCAGCGCGCCGGGCGGCAGGACGTCCGGGTAGTGCGGCCAGTCGACGTGCCGCGCCCCCAGCGCGACCAGGCGGTCCACCTCCTCGTCCAGGTCCCGCTCCCCCGCGTCCAGGTCCAGGTGGATCCGGGGGAACCGCTCGGCGGGGCTCTCGCTGGTGTCCAGGGCGAGGGCGAGGCCCGGCTCGCCCGGCGGCGGCTCCAGGACGATCCACTCGTCGCCCTCGAACCGCGGGGGACGCCGCACGTAGCCCAGCGCCCGCCGCCAGAACTCGCCCGCCCTCCGGTCGTCGTCCACACCCAGGGAGACCTGCTTGATGGTGGCCATGCGGGCACCCTAGGGCCGCCCGGCGGCCGCGTCCCGGCGTTCGCCGCGAGCGGTCGGCCGCGGGCGGTCGGCCGCGGGCGGTCGGCCGCGGGCGGTTCACGCGGGCGGCCGGTCGGGCGGTGGCCGGTCGGGCGGTGGTGCCATGCTGGGCCGATGCGGATGCGCGTGGCGGGTGAGCACGACCTGGACGGATTCCTCCGGCTGGCCGCGGAGGTGGAGCGGTGGTTCGGCCCGATGGTCGCCGAGCCGGGGTTCCACCGGGCGCTGCGCACCCATCTGACCCGGGGGACGGCGCTGCTGGCCGAGGAAACCGACGGGGCGCCGTTCCCCCTCGGCGGGCTGCTGTTCGACCCCGCCGAGGCCGGATCGGCGCGGGCGCACCACCTCGACTGGCTGGTGGTCTCCGCGGCGGCGCGCGGGACCGGGGTGGGCCGCGCCCTGCTGGACGAGGCCACGGCGCGCTTCGTGACCGGGCGCCCGGCCGTCCTGGAGGTCGTCACCTTCGGCGCGGACCACCCCGGCGCGGTGGAGAGCGGCGCCCGGGTCTTCTACGAACGGCTCGGCTTCACCGCCTGCGAGCCGGCCGCGCCCGGTCCCGAGGGAGGGTCCCGCCAGGTGTACCGCCGGACGGTCACCGGGGCCGCCACGGGGTCCTGAGCTGCCGGCCCGGCGGGGAGCAACCGGAAAACGCGGTGGCACCGCTCCCGCCGGGCGGCGTATGATCCCGCGTCTCCCCGCCTCCGTGCCCCGGAGTGCCGCCGACCGGACGGAAACCGGCCGGCCCGGCCGCCCCCGCGCCTCGCGCCCGGCGGCCGTCACCGCACCGCAGATCATCAGGTACGACCGGAGGCATGCCTTGTCCAGCGCATCGAGCCCGTCCGACGACGCCCTCGCCCGGGAGCGGGCCCACCTCGCCGCCTCACGGGCCGCGCTGCGGGCGATGAGGGAGGACGTCGAGGCCCTCGACATCCGCGACGTCACGGCCAACTGGGTGAACGCCGAGGTGCTCGGCCGGCAGATCGACGAGCGGATCAAGGCGCTCGCCGACCTCAGCGACACCCCCCTGTTCTTCGGCCGCCTGGACTTCCTGCACGCCCCGGGCGCCGACCGGCCGGAGAACGCGCAGGGCGCGGAGCGTGCGCGGGACGCCGAGCCCGCCGAGCCCGCCGAGGACGTCGAGGACGTCGAGGACGCCGAGGACGCCGAGGACGGGCGGCCGGGGGCGGGCGCCGTCGACCGGAGGTTCTACATCGGGCGGCGGCACGTCCACGACGCGGACGGCGACCCGATGGTCATCGACTGGCGCGCCCCGGTCTCCCAGGCGTTCTACCGGGGATCCCGCAAGGACCCGATGGACATCGGGCTGCGCCGCCGCTTCGGCTACACCGGCGGCGAGCTCACCGCCTACGAGGACGAGCACCTCACCGACCCCGCCGAGGCGGAGACCACCAGCCGGCTCCTCCAGCAGGAGATCGAGAAGCCGCGCGTCGGCCCGATGCGGGACATCGTCGCCACCATCCAGCCGGAGCAGGACGAGATCGTCCGCGCCGGGCTCGGCGGCACGGTCTGCGTGCAGGGAGGACCCGGCACCGGCAAGACCGCCGTGGGCCTGCACCGCGTGGCGTACCTGCTGTACGCCTACCGGGACCGCCTCGCCCGCACCGGGACCCTGGTCGTCGGGCCCAACCGCTCCTTCCTCCACTACATCGAGCAGGTGCTGCCCGCCCTGGGCGAGCTGGAGGTCAAGCAGGCCACCGTCGACGACCTGGTCGCCCACGTCGAGGTGCGCGGCGTCGACGAACCGGCCACCGCGCTGCTCAAGGGCGACGTGCGGATGGCGGAGGTGCTGCGGCGGGCCGTCCGGTCCCACGTCACCCTGCCCGACGAGGCGGTGGTGGTGGTCCGCGGCTCGCGGCGGTGGCGGGTCCCGGCGTACGAACTGGAGGAGATCGTCCAGGAGTTGCTCGCCCGGGACATCCGCTACGGCGCGGCGCGGGAGGCGCTGCCGCAGCGGATCGCGCACGCGGTGCTGGTGCGGATGGAGCAGTCGGGCGAGGCGCCGGACGACCGGGTGCAGGACGCGGTCGCCCGGAACGCGGCGGTGAAGGCGGCGGTCAAGGCGATCTGGCCGCCGGTCGACCCGGCCAAGCTGGTACTGCGGCTGCTCTCCGACCCGGAGTTCCTCGCCGCGCAGTCGGAGGGCGTGCTCGACGAGGACGAACGCAAGCTGCTGCTGTGGACCCGGCCGGCGCGGTCGGCGCGGTCCGCGAAGTGGTCGGCGGCGGACGCGGTGCTGATCGACGAGGCGGCGGACCTGGTGCGGCGGACGCCCTCGCTGGGGCACGTGGTGCTGGACGAGGCGCAGGACCTCTCCCCGATGCAGTACCGGGCGGTGGGCCGCCGCTGCACCACCGGCTCGGCGACGGTCCTGGGCGACCTGGCGCAGGGCACCACGCCGTGGGCGACGCGGACCTGGGAGGAGGCGCTGCGGCACCTGGGCAAGCCGGACGGGGTGATCGAGGAGCTCACCGCCGGTTTCCGCGTGCCGACGGACGTCATCACGTACGCCTCGCGGCTGCTGCCGCACATCGCGCCGGGGCTCACGCCGGTGGCGTCGGTCCGGGAGAACCCCGGGTTCTTCGAGATCCGCCGGGTCGACGCGGCGGAGGCGGTCGTCGCGGCGTGCGGGGAACTGCTCCGCAACGAGGGGTCGGTGGGCCTGATCGCCGCGGACGCGCGGGTTCCGGTGCTGGCCGAGGCGCTCGCGGCGGCGGGGGTCGGGTACCTCTCCCCGGGCGAGGAGACCACGGTAAGCACGCGGCTCACGCTGGTGCCGGCGTCGCTGGCGAAGGGCCTGGAGTACGACTACGTGGTGCTGGACGAGCCGGCGGCGGTGGTGGACGGGGAGCCGGACGAGCGGACGGGGCTGCGGCGGCTGTACGTCGCCCTGACCCGAGCCGTCTCCGGCCTCCTCGTCACCCACACCGCCCCCCTCCCGCCCCACCTCGCCTGACTCACCCGGCCCGCGCGGCCGGCCCGCAGCGGGTCACCCGGCGTCGAGGGTGGTGCGCCAGGTGCGGACGGCGGGGGCGGAGACCGGGCCGTCCCAGCCGCCGTCGCGGACCGCCCCGCCGACGTGGAACGCCCGCACACCCCCCGCCCGCAGCACCGGCACGTGCTCCAGCCGCAGCCCGCCGCCCGCCATCAGACCGGGATCCCCCGGCGCCGCGCCGGCGGCCTCCGCGAGGAGGACGGGGAGCCCGGCGGACACGCCGTCCGCCGCTCCCGCGGTGAGGCAGAGGTCCGCCCCCGGCAGCAGCGCCACCCCCTTCCGCACGGCGTTCCGGTCCGCCGCGTGGTCCAGCGCCCGGTGGAACGTCCACGCGCACCCGTCCAGCGCGTCCACCACCCGTTCCATCGCCGGGACGTCCAGCGACCCGCCCTCGTCCAGGAACCCGAGGACGAACCCGTCCGCCCCGGCCTCCCGCAACTCCCCAGCCCGGCGCACCAGTTCGGCCACGCCGGGGTCGCCCCCGGCGGAGAACCCGTCCGCGAGCCGCAGCATCACCCGCACCGGCAGGTCCACCGCCGCCCGCACCGAGGCGAAGACGGCGGCCGACGGGCTCAGCCCGTCGGCCGCCATGTCCGTCACCAGCTCCAGCCGGTCCGCGCCGCCCTCCTGCGCGGCCACCGCGTCCTCGGCGTCCAGGGCGATCACCTCCAGCACGGACCGCTCCGACCGCTCCGACCGCTCACTCACCGGCATGGGCACCTCGCACCTCGCACCTCCCGCTCGCCGCAGAGGTCTAGTCCAATGGGACCCCCAGCGTACGCGCCCGGCCGCGGGCGGTCAGCGCCGTCGGCCGAAGATGTTCAACTCCGCCTCCTCCACCCCGGCGAGCTCGTACGGGGCTCCCCCCACCGGACGGCCGGAGTACAGGCGGACCAGGGTCGCGGCGTCCCCGATGTACCGCCCGGGCGCCCGCGTGCCGTCGCCCAGCCGCAACGGCTCGTCGTAGCCGTCCAGGTCGGCGTGGACCGGGACGAGGCGGTAGGTCCGCGTCACCCAGGCCAGCAGCGCCAGCGCGTCCGCCTGGCCGGGGCCCGCGTAGGCCCCGGGCAGCCCCCACGCCTCGCGCACGTCGCCGGCGTGGATCCACTCGCCCAGCGCCACGCCGTCGCGGCGGCCGTCCAGGGCGGCGATCGCGGGACCGGCCTCGCCCAGGCCCCGCTCGAGTTCGTCCACGATCCGCGCCACCGGCCAGTCGGCCCGCTCCGCGATGTCGCGGGCGTTGTGCTCGGGGCCGCCGGCTCCCTTCTCCCAACGGCCCTCCACCAGACGGGTGAGGACCGCCCCGCAGTGGGCGAGCGCGTCCCGCACCGTCCACCCGGGGCAGGCGGGCACCGGGAGCGCGAAGTCGGCGTCCTGACGGGACCGCAACAGCGGGACCAGCGCGTCCCGTTCGAGGGTGAGCAGCCTGCCCGGCAGCTCCGGGTCGCGTTCGCGTCGTCGTACGTCGGCAGGTGTCGTCATACGGTCACGCTAAGGCTGGTCCCCGCTCGTCACCAGTCCCCTCCGGTGCGCCAGCGCGGCGGCCTCCCCCCGGGTGGCGACGCCCAGCTTGGCCAGGATGTTGGAGACGTGGACGCTCGCCGTCTTGGGCGAGATGAAGAGCCGCTCGGCGATCTGACGGTTGCTCCGGCCCTCCGCGAGCAGCGGCAGGACCTCGCGTTCGCGGGCCGTCAGCCCGTGGGGCGCGTCCCGCGCGGCGGCCGGCCGGGCGGGCAGCAGCGCCTCGGCCGCCGCGGCCAGGGGCCGGGCGCCGAGCCGCCGGGCGGCCGCGGCGGTCAGGTTCACGAGGTCGGCGGCCCGCTCCCGGTCGCCGTCGCCGCCGCGCGCGGTCAGGGCCTCGGCCAGCCGCAGGCGGACCCGGGCCAGGTCGAACGGCCGCTCCAGCCGCTCGAAGGCGGTGACCGCCTCGGACCACGCGTCCACGTCCTCCGCCGCCCGGCGGTCGCCGTGGCCGGTGCCCCGTTCGGCCCTCCGCAGCGCCGCCCGCAGCCACAGCTCGTGCGCCTGCCACACCGGGGCGAGGGCGGCCTCCCTTCGGGCGGCGGCGCGCAGCCGCTCCAGTGTGCGCGGGTCGGCCGGCCCGGCGGCGATCCCGGCCTCCGCCGCCTCGACCAGTAGCGGCCAGTTGTGCGCGGGGGCGCCCAGCGGCAGTCCGGCGTCCAGCACGGCGGGGAGCGCCTCCCGCGCCCGCGCGCCGTCGCCGCGTGCGGTCGCCAGCACGATCCGGGCGCAGGCCAGCGGGACCGTCGTCTGCGGCAGCCGGTCGCTGTTGGCGAGCAGGTCCCGCGCCTCGCCGAGCAGCCGCTCGCCCTCCTCGAGCGCCCCCCGGTGCAGGGCGACGAAGGCCGTCACCAGGCGGGCCGCCCCCTGCGCCTCGATCGCGTGGCCGATCCGCCGGGCCCTGCCGGCGGCCTCCAGCACGCCGTCCCAGTCGCCCAGCGAGTACCGCGACTCGGCGAGGTTGGCGTGCACCCAGACCCCGGAGACGACCAGGCCGTAACGGCGGGTGTACCCGGCCCCCTCCTCCAGCATCGCCGCGGCCTCCCGGGACCTGCCCACCGACTCCAGCTGCGCGGGCAGGTTCACGTACACCCGGGCGGTCGGCTGCGTCAGGCCGGCGGCGGTGGCCTCCTCCCTGACCCGGAACAGCTCGCGCAGTCCGCGGTCCAGGTCGCCGGAGTGCACCAGCATGCAGGCCAGGGTGATGCGCGCGTTGAGCTCCACGGGGAGGGACCCGATGCCGCGGGCGTACGCGACGGCCTCCTCGGCGGAGGCGATCGCCTCGGGGCCCTGGTGGCGCACCATCGCCCAGGACGCCGCGTTGGCCAGCACCCAGGCGTGCACCTGGGAGGGCGGCAGTCCGCGGGTCAGCTCCCGCGCACGGGCCAGTTCCGCCCGGCCGTCGCCGCGCGCCAGCTCCTGGGTCAGCGTGGAGCTCTGGTCCCAGAACCAGGCGGCGCGCAGCGGGTCCCGCCGCTCGTCGAGCAGTTCCAGCGCGCGCCGGGTCAGCCTGAGCGCCCGGTCCCGCTCCCCGCACAGCCGGCCGGCGACGACGGCCCGGGCGAGCAGGTCGGCCTGGTCCGGGCACGCCGCCGGGCTGCCGGGCGCCCCGGGCCCGGCGTCCGTGCCGTACGGCGGGACCTCCCCGAGGTCGGAGCGCCGCAGCCCCGCCCTGACCTGCTCGGGCGCCACGTCCCACAGTTCCAGCGCCCGCTCCAGCATCCGCAGCTGCTCGGCGTAGGCGTAGCGGCAGGACGCCTCGCGGGCGGCGGCCAGCACGGCGGGCAGGGCCTTGGCGGCGTCCTGCGCGCAGTACCAGTAGCCCGCCAAACGGGTGGCGCGCCGGTCCGCGGCGACCAGCGTGGGGTCGGTCTCCAGGGCCTCGGCCAGCCGCCGGTTGATCCGGGCGCGCTCACCGGGCAGCAGGTCGTCGGCGACGGCCTCGCGCACCAGGGAGTGGCGGAACCGGTACCCGTCCTGTTCCGCCTCGGCGAGCAGCAGGTTGGCGCCGACGGCGGCGCGCAGCGCGTCGTTCAGGCCGTCCTCGGTCAGCTCGGCGACGGCGGCCAGCAGCCGGTGCTCCACCAGGGACCCGGCCTCGGCGAGGATCCGCAGCACCCGCTGGGCGTCGTCCGGGAGCCGCTCGACGCGGACCAGGAGCAGGTCGTGGAGGCTGTCGGCGCGGTCGCCGCAGGAGAGTTCCTCGACGAAGAAGGCGTTGCCGTCGGAGCGCCGGTAGATCTCGTCGACCCGCTCGGAGGCGGGTGCGGCGCCGTCGATGCCGGCGAGCTGGGAGGCGACCTCGTCGCGGCTGAAACGGCCCACGTCGATCCGGCGCACGGTGCGCAGGCGGTCCAGCTCCGCCAGGAGCGGGCGCAGCGGGTGGCGGCGGTGGACGTCGTCGCTGCGGTAGGTGGCGAGGATCAGCAGCCGTCCGGTACGCAGGGTGCGCAGCAGGTAGGCGAGGAGGTGGCGGGTCGAGGTGTCGGCCCAGTGGACGTCCTCGACGACCAGGACCACCGTGCGGGTGGCGGAGAGGTCCTCGAGCAGGCGGGCCGTCAGTTCGAAGAGGCGGGCCGTGCCCTCGTCGTCGTGCCGGCCGAGCGGGGCAGCGCCGAGTTCCGGCAGCAGCCGGGCCAGTTCGGTCTCCCGGCCGGCGACCGCGGCGGCCAGTTCGGCGGGCAGCTCCCGGCGCAGCACCCGCAGGGCGGTGGAGACGGGGGCGAACGGCAGGCCGTCCGCCCCGATCTCCACGCAGCCGCCGACCGCGACGACCGCGCCCCGGCCGGCCGCCCCGGCGGCGAACTCCTCGACCAGCCGGGTCTTGCCGACCCCGGCCTCGCCGCCGAGCAGCAGCGCCTGCGGCTCGGCGGCGTCGGCGCGGTCGAGCGCCTCGCCGAGGACCCGCAGCTCGTCGGCCCGGCCCACGAACACGGGGCTCACGTTCCTGGTCTCCACGCCCCGGAGCATCGCACAGGCGTCCGCCCCGACGGCACCCGTTCCCCGGGCCCCGAACACCACCCCCACCCTCCCCCGACCCCCCTCGGACACCGACCCGACCGGACGGGCGGACGGGTCGGTCCGGGCGGTGCGGTCCGGGATCGTCACGTGGTGGGGCGGGGGGCGTGGCCGGGGGCCTGCACGGGGTGGCGGTGCGGGCGCCACCGCGTGACGCGGCGCCCGGCGGACTCCTTCCGCGCCCGGACCGCGGCCCGGGCCAGGCGGGACCGCGCCGCCCGCGCCCGCAGCTCCGCGCCCCGGGTCTCGTGGAACGTGTACTCGACCAACTCGGCCATGGCGTTGCCCCCTTGGTTCTTCTGCGTCTCCTGACGCATCAACCTTCGTTTCCCAGGGGGTCCGCGCGCATCGGGAGAGTTCCGCATCTTCCGCGCCGTCAGGCGTCCTAGACGCCGGCCCGAGGGTCCCGGAGCCGGCTGAGCACCGCGCGACCCCGCCTAAGACCCGTCCCAGGGACGTACGCTCCCCGGCATGCCGATCGTCGAGCGCCTACGCCCGGACCACGCGGAAGCCGTCCTCGCCTTCGAGCGGGAGAACCGCGCCTACTTCGCCCGCACCATCCCCGACCGGGGCGACGCCTACTTCGCCCACTTCGCCGACCGGCACCGCGCCCTGCTCGCCGAACAGGCGGAGGGCGTCTGCCACTTCCACGTCGTCCTCGGCGACGACGGCGCCGTCGTCGCCCGGGTGAACCTGATCGACGTCGACCCCGCGGAGGGGACGGCCGAGCTGGGCTACCGGGTGGCCGAGGCCCACGCCGGCCGCGGCCTGGCCACGGCCGCCGTGCGGCAGGTGTGCCGGGCGGCGGCGGAGACCTACGGCCTGCGCGCGCTCGTCGCCGTCACCGACGAGAGCAACGCCGCGTCCCGCCGGGTCCTCGCGCACAACGGCTTCGCCGAGACCGGCCGCTTCCTCCTCGACGGCCGCCCCGCCGTCCGGTTCCGCCGCCCCCTCGGCGGGACCTGACCGCCGCGACGGACCCGCGCCCGCCCCGGAACGGCTACCCGCGGGCGGCGGCGTTCAGCGCCTGCCGGAGGTGGCCGCCGGCCTCCTCCAGGAGCCGCGCCGCCGTCGCCGCGTCCACGCCCACCGCCAGGGCCAGCACCGCCGGCTTCACCTCGCCGCCGGTGGCCTTCAGCACGTCGGCCACCTCCGCGTCCGGCGCCCCAGTGGCCTGCACGACGATGCGGTGCGCGCGGGCCCGCAGCTTCTCGTTGCTCGCCCGCACGTCGACCATCAGGTTCCCGTAGGTCTTGCCCAGGCGGACCATGGTGATCGTCGACAGCATGTTGAGGACCAGCTTCTGCGCCGTGCCCGCCTTCAGCCGCGTCGACCCCGCGACCAGCTCGGGCCCGACGACCACCTCGACCGGGTGCTCCGCCGCGGCGGCCAGCGGGCTGTCCGGGTTGCAGGCCACCCCCACGGTGAGCGCCCCGGCGGCCCGCGCGTACTCCACCGCGGCGACCGCGTAGGGCGTGCGGCCGGACGCGGAGACGCCGACCACGCAGTCGTCGGCGGTCAGCCCGAACTCCTCCAGGTCGGCGCGCGCGGCGTCCGCGTCGTCCTCGGCGCCCTCCGCCGAGGTCACCAGGGCCTGCGGGCCCCCCGCGATCATGCCGGTCACCTGGCCCGGAGCGGTGTTGAAGGTCGGCGGGCACTCGGAGGCGTCCAGCACCCCGAGCCGGCCCGCCGTGCCCGCGCCCGCATAGACCAGCCGGCCGCCGCGGGCCATGCGCTCCGCGATGGCGTCCACGGCCGCGGCGATCCGCGGCACCTGCCCGGCGACCGCGAGGGGCACGGCGGTGTCCCCCTCGTTCATCAGCTCCGCGATCCGCTCCGTCGGCAGCAGGTCGAGCTCGGCGAGGTCGGGACGGGCTGCCTCGGTGGCGAGGTGGTCAAGGCCGTCGAGACGGTCGGGGCGGTCGGGACGGTCGGGGCGGTCGGGGTTGTCGAGACGGTCGGGGTTGTCGAGCTGGGCTCGCGGATCGGCACCTGACATGGCGGCGGTCACTCCCTGGGAGGACGGACGGAAACTCTGCGGCGGCCGCGTCGAAGCGGCTCGGGCGCCCGTGGGCTCGGCGGCACAGCCGCTCAGCGACACGGCGGATCGGCGCCACGGCGGCCCGAGAGCTCAGCGGCCCAAGGGCTCGGGGGCTCAGGGGTTCAGCGGCTCAAGGGCTGGGGGCTCAAGGGTTCAGCGGCTCAAGGGCTCGGGGGCTCAAAAACTCAGCGGCGGTGGCGGTGGGCGAGCGCCTCGTAGGAGGCGGAGAGGGCGGGGGCGGCCCGGTCGTAGGTGCGCTGCGCCACGCCCACGAACAGGCAGTCCACGACCAGGAGCTGCCCGGTGCGCGA
Source organism: Streptomyces sp. NPDC047130 (assembly GCF_040643475.1). NCBI lineage: Bacteria > Bacillati > Actinomycetota > Actinomycetes > Kitasatosporales > Streptomycetaceae > Streptomyces > Streptomyces sp. NPDC047130. Next base: position 60,093 of record NZ_JBEYUK010000013.1, read on the forward strand.
GGACATCGCGGCCGGCCGCAGTTCGCTCTCCCGGGCCGTGGAGGTGGTCAGGACGTGGTCCGCGTACTGGGTGACCGCCGAACCGGGCCGCCCGGTGACCACCACCGTGGTCGCGCCCCGCTCGAAGGCGACCCGCAGCGGCTCGATCACGTCCCCCGTGGAGCCCGAGTGGGTGACCGCCACGGCCACGTCACCCGCGCCGAGCTGCACCGCGTTGGTGACGGCCAGGTGCGGGTCGCTGTGCGCGTGCGCGACCGCGCCTATCCGCAGCAGCTTCTGCGCCAGGTCCTGGGCGACCAGCCCGGACGCGGCCACGCCGTAGACGTCGATCCGCCGCGCGGCGGCCATCGCGGTGACGGCGGCGTCCAGCTGGGCGGTGTCCAGCCCGGCGGCGGTGTCGGCGAGGGTCTGCCGCTCGTCGTGGGCCAGCTTGGCGACGACCTCGGCGATCGGGTCGTCGACGGCTATGTCGGCGGTGACCGACGGGGAGCGGCCGGACTCCTGCTGGGCGGCGAGCCCGGCCAGCGCGAGGCGCAGGTCGCGGTAGCCGGGGTAGCCCAGCAGCCGCGCCGTGCGGACCACGGTGGCCTCGCTGGTGCCGGTGAGCTCGGCCAGGCCGGTGACGGTGAGCGCCGCGCAGCCGGCCGGGTCGCCGGCCACCGCCTCGGCGACGCGCTGCATGGACCGCGTCATCGAGGGGCCCAGTGTCCGCACCTTGGCCGCGAGGGCGGCGGGAGCGGGCGGGGCGGGCGGCACGGGCACGGCGGCCCGCGCCGGGGCGCGGCCTCCTGCTCCACGGGCGGGGGACGGCACGGTCGGTGAACTCACGAAACTTTCCTTCACCTAGAAGGTAGCCCCTGAAAGATATTTTCGTTCCCTGGTCAGGGTCAAGGGCGCGTGACAATGGGAGCATGAGCGCCATCAGCCCCCTCGAACAGGCCGTGCACGCGGCCCGTGCCCTCGTCCTCGCCGATCTGGTCGCCGGAGACGTCGCCGAGGCCGACGTGGTCTCGCTGGTCGAGGACTCGGTGGTGCAGCGCCGCTGGTGGGTGGAGCAGTGGCCGGAGGGCGCGGAGTTCCTGCCCGGCCTCGTGGCGCAGGACGTGCAGGACGCGCTGCTGGACAAGTTCGGCCGGTGGCCGCTGTGCCCGGTGTGCGCGCACGGCGAGCCGCACGCGCTGGAGATCGAGCCGGAGCTGGGACCCGACCCGCACTGGGTGTGCCACCAGGCGGGCGTCCGGGTCGCCGCGGTGGGCTCGCTGGGCTCGGCCCTGCCGGGCGCCGCCTCGCCGGACGCGTCGTGACCCCGTGACCCTGTACATCGACCCGCCCGCCTGGCCCGGCCACGGGCGCCTGTGGTCCCACCTGGTCAGCGACGTGTCCTACGACGAACTCCACGCCTTCGCCGCCCGCCTGGGCGCGCCCCGGCGGGCCTTCGACGGCGACCACTACGACATCCCCGCGGACCGGTACGACGACGCGGTCGCGGCCGGGGCGGTCCCGGTCCGCAGCCGCGAGATCGTCCGCCGTCTGCACGCCGCGGGCCTCCGCCGCCGCAAGCGGCCGGGGACGACGCGGGCGTAGCGCGCGCCGCCGCCCCGGACCGGGACCACCGGGCAGCCGGGAACACCGGGCACCCGTGCGCGGGCGGTCGGTCAGTCCGCGCGCCGTTCGAGGACGAGCACGCCGCCGGGTTCCTCCAGGTGGCCGACGGGCCGGAACGCGGCGCGTTCCAGGACCCTGCGGGAGGGGGTGTTGGCGGCTTCGACCCGGGCGGTGACGACCCGGACGCCCTCCTGGTCCAGGGCCCAGGCGCTGAGGGCGCGCAGGGCCTCGGTGGCGTAGCCCTGGCCGCGGGCGGCGACGGCCAGGTCGTAGCCGACCTCGACGCGCCCCTCCTCGTCCGGCGGGCCGTGGAAGCCCATGGAGCCCAGCGCCCGGTCGTCCTCGCGCCGCAGCAGGACGTAGGAGCCCCACTCCGGACGGAGCGCGCCCTTGTCGTAGGCCGACGCGACCATGCCCGCGCCCTCCCGGGTGCCATCGAACGGGCCGCCGGGGACCCAGTGGTGGCCGCCGTCGCCGCCGAGCGCGAGGTCCGCGACGGCCGGGACGCTCAGCGCCTCCAGGGTCAGGCGCTCCGCCTCGATCAGCGGCGTGTTGTACCAGTGCCACCGTGTGACCGGCGCCTCGCCCGGCAGGGTGCCCCGCCCGGTGGCCCACAGCAGCGTCCGCCACGGGTCGTCGCCCTGCCGCACGTGCGGGAAGAGCCGGGCGAGGACGTACCCGCACAGCTCCGCCGACGGCCGGTACGCGATGCCGAGCCCTTCGGCCATGTCGTGGGTGTGGAGCAGCACCTCCGCGACGCCCATCGCGGCGAACCCCTCGCGGCCGGCGCCGCGGAAGGGGTACGGGTGGAAGCCGCGGGCCGCCCTCGGCGCCGTCCGGCAGGCCAGTGCCAGCATCACGCCGCCCGCCTCGATCGCCTCCAGGGCGGTCGGGGCGTCGGCGTCCGGCGGGTCCAGCGTGTACTCCACCGGCCGGTAGGCGTCCGGCGCCCGCGTCGCCAACTGCGTGGCGTAGGCGAAGAGATCGCTCACCACGTGCTGGGCGGTCCGCCGGCAGTCCCACTCCACCCGTCCGGCCCGCACCGTGGACCAGTCCCGTCCCGCGGCCGGCCGCAGGGCCGCCACCGCCTCCGCCACCGCATCGGTCACTGCCTTCGCCGCCGCGTCGCCCCCCAGGGCGCCCAGAGTCGTCATGACCGGAGCCTAGGGCCCGGATCAGCCGGTGAGCAGGTCGATTTCGGACCTCAGGTTGTAACGGGCGGTCGCCTCCCAGTGCTCCGCGCCGTAGGGGGTGCGGAAGAGCCGGGGCAGTTCCAGGAGCTGCCGCAGGATCGCGGTGCGGCCCTCGCGGAACAGGTCGGAGGGGATGAAGTGGTACTCCTGCCGGACGGCGGCCGTGTACGCGGCGTACGCCTCGGGCGGGGAGGCGAGGACCGCCAGGTCGGCGTCGCAGAGGACCTGGCCGTCCGGGTCGTCGTCGGCCGGGTCGTGGGTGACGGTGAGCCGGACCAGGCGGGCCACCTGCGCGGTCCGCGCCGCGTCGACGCCCGCCTCGGGGAGCGCCACCTCCGCGAGACGGGCCGACCGCTCCTCGTTCTCGGAGCGGTCGGGGTGGTAGACGGCGTCGTGGAACCAGGCCGCCAACCGCACCGCGTCCGCGTCGGCCGCGTACCGCTCCAGCTCGTCCACCCGGTCCAGGACGGCGGTGAGGTGGGTGAGCGTGTGGTAGCGCCGCTGCGGCTCCGCCCAGCGGGCCAGCAGGTTCTCGGCGTACGGCGCGGGGTCCGGCTCCGGCGCTCCGCCGCGGGCGGCCGTCAGGGCCCGCGCCCAGCGGGCACGCAGCGCGTCGAGGTCGGCGGGATCGGCGGGGGCGGCGTCGGGTCGCGTCATGCCCCGCATTGTGGACCGCCCGCGCACGGGACGCGCTCCGGGGTGCCCCCCGCGTGTGCGACGCTGGAACGGCGAGCGGCGAGCGGCTGCCCGACGCGGCCGGCCGGTGTGCCGGGCGCCGCCGGTACCGCCCACCCGCCGCGCCGACGTCCGACATCCGTCATCAGTCCCGCGTACCGGGCACCGCGTACCGCGTACCGCGTCGTCCGTCCGGAAAGGATCCGCACCGCCGTGAACCACGCTCAGCTCACCGCCCTGGGGCGCGCCCTGCGCGTGCTCGGCGAGCACGGGGAGAAGATCACCTCCGACACCCCGGACTCGCAGCTGCACGAGCTGAAGGGCGACCTGCGGCGCGCGATGGAGCTGCTGGAGGAGACGGTCACCACGGCCGCCCCCGCCACCCGCTGCCCGGAGCACCCCAACGGTCCGGTGGACCGGAGCGCCCCCGACCTCTGCCTGCTGTGCGAGACCCGCCGCCGCAGCGGCCGCCGGGCCCGGCTGAGCGGCGGTCCCGTGCCGGACCGTCCGGCCGAACCCGTGCCCTCGCGGTACGGCATGCACGGCGACCGCCCGCAGCCGCAGCAGCGCTGGCTGCCGGAGGCGTGGAACGGGCGTGCCTGGGAGCTGTGCGGGGCGCCCCGCCGGGACCGGCGCGAGGCGGAACTCTTCCTGGCGGCGGAACGCCGGGGGCCCCGGCCCGCGATGGCGTACCGGCTGGTGCACGAGTTCACCGACTACGAGGTCCTGCGCGTCTGGGGCGAACCCCGCGTCGTCCCCGTCGAACCCATGGGCTGACCGGGCCCACCCGGAAGGGGCCGGCCGCGGCGTGTGCGCGGTCGGCCCCTTCGTCCGTCCTGCCGTCCTGCCGTCCCGCCGTCCTGCGGTTCCGCCGTCCTGCGGTTCCGCCGTCCTGCGGTTCCGGCGGGCGGTGGGCGGTGGGCGACGGGTCAGTGCAGGCGCATCAGGGACGCCGCGTCGTACGGCGTCATCTCGTCCGTCCGCCCGCCGAGCAGCTTGGCGCCCCACTCGGGGTCCTGGAGCAGCGCGCGGCCGACCGCGATCAGGTCGACCTCCTCGCGCTCCACGCTGTCCAGCAGGTCGTCGACGGCCCGCACCGGCGCGCCCTTGCCGGTGAAGGCGTCGGTGAAGTTGCCGTCCAGGCCGACCGAGCCCACGGTGATGACCGGCTTGCCCAGCAGCTTCTTCGTCCAGGCGGCCAGGTTGAGGTCGGAGCCCTCGAACTCGGGCAGCCAGTAGCGGCGGGTGGAGGCGTGGAAGGCGTCCACGCCGGCCTCGGAGATCGGGCGCAGCACCGCCTCCAGCTCCTCCGGCGTGGTCGCCAGCTTCGCGTCGTACGCGTCGGACTTCCACTGCGAGAAGCGGAAGATCACCGGGAAGGTGGGCGAGACCGCGGCGCGGACCGCCTCCACGATCTCCACCGCGAACCGGGTCCGGGCGACGGCGTCGCCGCCGTAGGCGTCGGTGCGGCGGTTGGTGCGCTCCCAGAGGAACTGGTCGATCAGGTAGCCGTGGGCGCCGTGCAGCTCGATGCCGTCGAAGCCGACGCGCTCGGCGTCGGCGGCGGCCTTGGCGAAGGCGGCGACGGTGGCGTCGATGTCCTCCTGGGTCATCGTCCGGCCGTTCGGCGAGGCCTCGCCGTTCAGCAGGAGGCCCGACGGGCCCTCGGACGGGGCGTCGGGGAACGCGCCACGGCCGTCCGGGCGGGTCATGCCGACGTGCCAGAGCTGCGGGACGATCTTCCCGCCCTCGGCGTGCACCGCCTCGACGACCTTGCGCCAGCCGGCCAGCGGCTCCTCGCCGTGGAAGCGCGGCACCCGGGTGCTGTCCCCGGCGGCGGGGCGGTCGACATAGGTGCCCTCGGTGACGATCAGGCCCACCTGGGCGGCGGCCCGCCGCCGGTAGTACGCCACCACGTCCTCGCCCGGCACGCCGCCCGGCGAGAACTTCCGGGTCATCGGAGGCATCACCAGGCGGTTGGGCAGCGTCATGCCGTTGACGGTGAGCGGGCGGGACAGGACGCGGGACGCGCGGTCGGCGATCTCGGCACCGGAGGTGACGGTCACGTGGGGCTCCTTGGGGGAGGGACAGTCATGGCAGCGCGGGCGCCACCGGTCCGGCGAGCGTCCGCGTACTTGTGCGAACCAGTCGGTATGCCCTGGCATTCCCGCCCCCCGGCCGAACCCCGCCGCCGAACCTGGGGCACTGCGGGCGGGAACGCCGAAGGGCGGCACCCCGGTGGGGTGCCGCCCTCGGGCGTTGCGCGTGGTCCGCTCGCGGACCGTGGGCTCCGAGCCGTCAGGCTCAGAAGTCCATGTCACCGCCCGGCATGCCGCCCGGAGCGGCCGCGGCGGCCTTCTCCGGCTTGTCGGCGATGACGGCCTCGGTGGTGAGGAACAGCGCGGCGATGGAGGCGGCGTTCTGCAGCGCGGAACGGGTCACCTTCGCCGGGTCGATGATGCCCTCGGCGATCAGGTCGACGTACTCGCCGGTCGCGGCGTTGAGGCCGTGACCCGGGGTGAGGTTGCGGACCTTCTCCACCACGACGCCGCCCTCGAGGCCGGCGTTGACGGCGATCTGCTTCAGCGGGGCCTCGAGCGCGATGCGCACGGCGTTGGCGCCGGTCGCCTCGTCACCGTCGAGCTCCAGCTTCTCGAAGACCTGGGAGGCCTGCAGCAGGGCCACGCCACCACCGGCGACGATGCCCTCCTCGACGGCGGCCTTCGCGTTGCGGACGGCGTCCTCGATGCGGTGCTTGCGCTCCTTGAGCTCCACCTCGGTGGCGGCACCGGCCTTGATGACGGCCACGCCGCCGGCCAGCTTCGCCAGGCGCTCCTGCAGCTTCTCGCGGTCGTAGTCCGAGTCGCTGTTCTCGATCTCGGCGCGGATCTGGTTGACCCGGCCCTGGACCTGGTCGGCGGAGCCGGCGCCGTCGACGATGGTGGTCTCGTCCTTGGTGATGACGACCTTGCGGGCGCGGCCCAGGAGGTCCAGGGTCGCGTTCTCCAGCTTGAGGCCGACCTCCTCGGAGATGACCTCGCCGCCCGTGAGGATGGCGATGTCGCCGAGCATGGCCTTGCGGCGGTCACCGAAGCCCGGGGCCTTGACGGCGACGGACTTGAAGGTGCCGCGGATCTTGTTGACGACCAGGGTCGACAGGGCCTCGCCCTCGACGTCCTCGGCGATGATCAGCAGCGGCTTGCCGGACTGCATGACCTTCTCGAGGAGCGGGAGCAGGTCCTTGACCGAGGAGATCTTGGAGTTGGCGATGAGGATGTACGGGTCCTCGAGCGACGCCTCCATGCGCTCCATGTCGGTCGCGAAGTACGCCGAGATGTAGCCCTTGTCGAAGCGCATGCCCTCGGTGAGCTCCAGCTCCAGACCGAAGGTCTGGGACTCCTCGACCGTGATGACGCCTTCCTTGCCGACCTTGTCCATCGCCTCGGCGATGAGCTCGCCGATCTGGGTGTCGGCGGCGGAGATGGAGGCGGTGGAGGCGATCTGCTCCTTGGTCTCGATCTCCTTGGCCTGCTCGAGCAGGGCGCCGGAGACGGCCTCGACGGCCTTCTCGATGCCGCGCTTCAGGGCCATCGGGTTGGCGCCGGCCGCCACGTTGCGCAGGCCCTCACGGACCAGCGCCTGGGCGAGAACGGTCGCGGTGGTCGTACCGTCGCCGGCGACGTCGTCCGTCTTCTTGGCGACTTCCTTGACCAGCTCGGCGCCGATCTTCTCGTACGGGTCCTCGAGCTCGATCTCCTTGGCGATGGAGACACCATCGTTGGTGATCGTGGGGGCGCCCCACTTCTTCTCGAGGACGACGTTGCGGCCCTTGGGGCCGAGCGTCACCTTGACGGCGTCCGCGAGCTGGTTCATGCCGCGCTCGAGGCCGCGCCGCGCCTCCTCGTCGAACGCGATGATCTTGGCCATGTGAAGTGGTCCTCCCAGGACTGGGGGTGATTCCTACGGACCGCGCCCGCGCCCGCGACGGACGGCCTGCGTGCCGGACGGTTCCTTCCCGCCTCGGCAACGCGGACCTCACCGACCCGGTCCATCGTTGTCACTCTCACCTTCAGAGTGCTAACGCAATGATTAGCACTCGACCCTGCCGAGTGCAAGACGCTCCCGGAATCCCGCCCCGTTTTCCGCCCTCCGGACACCCCGCCGGCGGGGGCCGGCGGCCCGCCCGGTGGCGGCTGCGGGGCTCCGCGGCGCCCGGAGGCGTGGGGCGCGTCACGGCACGGACGCCGGGCGGACGAGGAGGTCCGGGACGGACGAAGAGGTCCAGGGAGGACGAGGAGGTCCAGGGAGGACGGGAAGGTGCGGGGAGCTGCCGGACGCGGCGCGGAGAGCTGCCGGGCGCGGCGCGGAGAGCTGCCGAGCGCGGCGCGGAGAGCTGCGGGGCGCGGGCACGGCGTAGGGCCCGCGTCCCCCGAGGGGGCGCGGGCCCTACGTCACGTCAGGATGTTCGGTCGCTGCGTTCAGCCGGCCAAACGGACCATGTCCGCCTGCGGCCCCTTCTGGCCCTGCGAGATCTCGAACTCGACCCGCTGGCCTTCCTCGAGGGTGCGGTAGCCGTCCATCTGAATCGCGCTGTAGTGCACGAAGACGTCCGCACCACCGTCGACCGCGATGAAGCCGTACCCCTTCTCCGCGTTGAACCACTTGACGGTGCCCTGAGCCATGCCTAACTCCCCTATTACTGGCCCTTGCACAGATCCACACTTCGCGGATCCGGGTCAGACCTCACCCGCCGCCCAGGCGGCGGGCGTGCGCCGGAACGCGTCGACCGCGGCTGAATGTATCTGCCCAACTGCCCTCTGCAACAGGTCAATCGGACGACAATTCTGGAGGAGCCCGGTCAGCGATATGCCGAGAAATCGCCGGAATTCAGGGCAAGTCCGGGCGGACAGAAGGAGCGAACCACGCAAAGGACCCGCGGAGTTTGGCTGCATCTTGTCGGGCCGGCGGCAGGAACTCATCGTCACCCGGCGGGAGTTCGGCGCGGGGTACCCCAACTGTACCGCGCCCAATCATGCAGAATCGCCCTCCCCGGTCGTCGGCGGTATGTGACGCCGGCATGAACCGGAGAGGGCGATCGGAGAGGGCGACTAGGAAAGCGCGGGTAAAGCGAAAGTGATCAGGCGCCGCCGGCCACGGCGGGAATGATGGAAACGCTGCCGCCCTCGGGGGTGGCGGTCTCCAGTCCCTGCTCGAACCGCACGTCGTCGTCGTTGACGTAGACGTTGACGAAACGCCGCAGCTTGCCCTGGTCGTCGAGGACGCGGGCGGCGATACCGGTGTGGTTCTTCTCCAGGTCGGCGATGACCTCGCCCAGGGTCGCGCCCTCGGCGCTCACCTCGGCCTGGCCGCCGGTGTAGGTGCGGAGAATGGTCGGGATGCGAACGGTCACGCTCATGGGGTCTGACCTCCGGTCACGGTGAGGCTGGGTACGGGGCTGGCGGGGCGGAGGTCAGGCGAGGCCGGCCTCACGGAACGAGTCGAGGCTGGGGCGGATGGTGGCGGTCAGGCCCTGGTCGGCGACCGCGTCCAGCGTCTTGAGGCCGTCGCCGGTGTTGAGGACGACGGTGGTGAGCGACGGGTCCAGCAGCCCGTTCTCGATCAGCTTGCGCGTGACGCCGACGGTCACGCCGCCCGCCGTCTCGGCGAAGATGCCCTCGGTGCGGGCCAGCAGCCGGATGCCGGCCACGACCTCCTCGTCCGTGACGTCCTCCACCGCGCCGCCGGTGCGGCGGGCGATGTCCAGCACGTACGGACCGTCGGCCGGGTTGCCGATGGCCAGCGACTTGGCGATGGTGTCCGGCTTCTGCGGGCGGACCACGTCGTGCCCGGCCTTGTAGGCGACCGAGACCGGGGAGCAGCCGGAGGCCTGCGCGCCGAAGAGCTTGTACGGCTTGTCCTCGACCAGGCCGAGCTGGATCAGCTCCTTCAGCCCCTTGTCGATCTTGGTGAACTGCGAGCCGGAGGCGATCGGGATCACCAGCTGGTCCGGCAGCTTCCAGCCGAGCTGCTCGCAGATCTCGAACGCCAGCGTCTTGGAACCCTCGCCGTAGTAGGGGCGCAGGTTGACGTTGACGAAGCCCCAGCCCTCGCCGGCCGGGTCGCCGATCAGTTCGGAGCAGAAACGGTTCACGTCGTCGTAGTTGCCCTCGATGCCGACGAGCTCGCCGCCGTAGACCGCGGCCATGACGACCTTGCCCTGCTCCAGGTCGTGCGGGATGAACACGCAGGAGCGGAAACCGGCCCGGGCGGCGGCCGCGCCGACGGCGCCGGCCAGGTTGCCGGTGGAGGAGCAGGAGAGCGTGGTGAAACCGAAGGCGCGGGCCGCCTCGAGGGCCTGGGCGACCACGCGGTCCTTGAAGGAGTGCGTCGGGTTGCCGGAGTCGTCCTTCACGTACAGGCCGCCGGTGACGCCCAGCTCGCGGGCCAGGTTGTCGGCCTTCACCAGCTTCGTCCAGCCCGGGTTCAGGTTGGGCTTCTCGGCGACGTCCGCGGGCACGGGCAGCAGCGGGGCGTAACGCCAGATGTTTCCGGGGCCGGCCTCGATGCGGCGGCGGAGTTCCTCGGCCTCGTACGAGGAGTAGTCGTAGGCGATCTCGAGGGGCCCGAAACATTCCTCGCAGGCGAAGACGGGGCCGAGCGGAACGCGGTGGCCGCACTCGCGACACGAGAGGGCGGTCGCGGGGCCGAGATCGACGGGGGCGGCGGAGGTCGTCGTGGACGCGGAGGCGGTCGTGACGGTCTGTACAGCCATGAGTGGCGAGGCCCTTTCTCCTCATCTTCCTCAGCGGCGTCTTCGCCGTGAGACGGATTTGGCACCTTCCCTAGCCGGGGCCTCGCGTGATCGCGGGCACGGCTGGAGGGTTGCCGGGGCTTCATCGGGCCGTATCCCTCTGCCCCTCTGGATGAGCGTTCTTCTGTTGTTCTTCGGTTGTTCTTCGGTTGTTTTGAGCGGGCCCCACCGAGGGGACCCGTATCCACCAGTCGAGCGAACCCGACCCCCGACATGCGGTGGTCACCGGTGATGTTCAAGACTGTAACCGAAGGCCAGGACAGTTGAGAGAGTCGTCCGGAACGCGAGACGGGCCGCCCGCCGTACGGCAGGTGGTCGGACACAGTGAGGAGCCGCTGACTGTGCTGGAAGAAGTCGAAAGCTGGCTGGGCACACGCTCCTGGCATGTGACCGATCGCCCGCTCCACCAGATCCTCGCCGCGAAGCGCCAATGCGGCTCGACGGTCTCCGTCGTGCTGCCGGCGCTCAACGAAGAGGCCACGGTCGGCGACATCGTCGCCACGATCCGCAGGGACCTGATCGAAGAGGTTCCCCTCGTGGACGAGCTCGTGGTCGTCGACTCCGGGTCCACGGACCGCACCTCCGAGGTGGCCGCCGCCGCGGGCGCCCGGGTGGTGCACCGGGACGTCATCCTGCCCCGTGTCCCCGCCGTCCGCGGCAAGGGGGAGGTGCTCTGGCGATCGCTGCTGGTCACCGGCGGCGACATCGTGTGCTTCATCGACTCCGACCTCCGGGACTTCTCCTCCGACTTCGTCACGGGCACGGTGGGCCCGCTGCTCACCGACCCCCAGATCTCGCTGGTCAAGGCGATGTACGACCGCCCGCTCGGCACCGAGGCCGGCCAGGGCGGCCGGGTCACCGAGCTGATGGCCCGCCCGCTGATCAACCTGCACTGGCCGCAGCTGGCGGGCTTCGTGCAGCCCCTGGGCGGCGAGTACGCGGCCCGGCGGTCGCTGCTGGAACGGCTGCCGTTCCCCGTCGGCTACGGGGTGGAGCTGGCCATGCTGATCGACGCCCTGCACACCGTGGGGCTGGACGCCCTCGCCCAGGTCGACGTCGGCGTCCGCAAACACCGCAACCAGGACAGCCAGGCCCTGGGGCGGATGGCCGCCACCATCTACCGCACCGCCCAGCTCCGGCTGGCCCGCGGACAGATGGTCCGGCCCCTGATGACCCAGTTCGAGCGCACCGAGGAGGGCTTCACGCCGCGGACCCACGCGGTGGACACGCTGGAACGGCCGCCGATGACCGAGATCGTCGAGTACCGGTCCCGCGAGGTGGCCTGACCTCACCCGTTCGGCGCAGCGCCCCGCCTCCGGCCCGGGCGCCGCCGCCGCGGCCGGCGACGTTTGGACTTTTCCCCTCCGGGCTAGGTGACGCGTATGGGTTCCGCCGAAACTTCCGCCACTGCTTCCCCCGCCCCCCAGGTGCTGGTCGCCTCCAACCGCGGACCGGTCTCGTACTCGGTCGCCGAGGACGGCTCGCTGGTCTCACGCCGCGGCGGCGGGGGCGTGGTCTCGGGGCTCTCCGCGATCGGCCCGGACGCCGGCGCGCTGTGGGTCTGCTCGGCGCTCGGCGACGGGGACCGCGAGGCGGTCCACCGCGGGGTGTCCGAGCCGGGCGTCAAGATGCTGGACATCTCCGCCGAGACGCACGACGCCGCGTACAACGGCATCGCCAACTCGACGCTCTGGTTCGTGCACCACATGCTGTACCAGACCCCGCTCGAGCCCGTGTTCGACAGCGAGTTCCGGCTCCGGTGGGCCGCCTACCAGGAGTTCAACCGGTCCTTCGCCGAGGCGCTGGCGGAGGAGGCCGCGGAGGGCGCGGCGGTGCTGGTCCAGGACTACCACCTGACGCTCGCCCCGGGCATGCTCCGCGAGCTCCGCCCCGACCTGCGCATCGGGCACTTCTCGCACACCCCGTGGGCCCCGCCGGAGTACTTCCGGCTGCTGCCCGACGACGTCGCGGAGTCCGTGCTGCGCGGCATGCTGGGCGCCGACCGGCTGGGCTTCCTCACCCAGCGCTGGGCCGACGCCTTCACCGCCTGCTGCGACGCCGCGGTGGGCGGCGTCGGCGACACCCGGATCGGTGTGCACGGCCTGGGCGCGGACGCCGACTTCCTGCGGGAGCGGGGCCACCGGGCCGACGTCGACCAGCGGGTCGCCGAGCTGCGCGCCGAGATCGGCAACGACCCGGACGGCAACCTCCGCAGGACGATCGTGCGGGTCGACCGCACCGAGCTGTCCAAGAACATCGTCCGCGGCCTGCACGCCTTCCGGCAGCTCCTGGACGACCACCCCGAGTGGTGCGACCGGGTCGTCCACGTCGCCTTCGCCTACCCGTCGCGACAGGACCTCGCCGTCTACCGCGACTACACGGCGGAGGTCGCGCGGGTCGCCGCGGAGATCAACGCGGAGTACGGCACGCCGTACTGGACGCCGGTCGTGCTCAACCTCAAGGACGACTTCGCGCGGTCGCTGGCGGCCTACCGGCTGGCCGACGTGGCGCTGGTCAACCCGATCCGGGACGGCATGAACCTGGTCGCCAAGGAGGTCCCGGTGCTCGCCGAGAACGGCTGCGCGCTGGTCCTCTCCCGCGAGGCCGGGGCGCACGAGGAGATGGGCGACGACGCGATCACGGTCCACCCCTACGACGTGAACGCCACGGCTCGGGCGCTGCACGAGGGGCTGACCATGCCGGCGGGGGAGCGGGCGGAGCGGACGAAGCGGTTGGTGGCCGCCGCCACCGCGACCCCGCCGACCAAGTGGTTCCTCGACCAGCTCCACGCCCTCACCACCACCACCCGCTGACCCGCCCCGGGCGGCGGTTCCCCGCCCGGGCGGGGAACCGCCGCGCCTCCGCCCCGCGTGCGGCCGGCCGCGCGGGTGGGCGCAGACCGGTGCGTACGCACGTGACGGCTCACCGAACTGGACCTCGGTCCCTCCGGGAGGGTCACGTGCGTACAGGGCCGTCGGCCCACGCGTGACGACGCGAGCCGTTCGCCGCGCCCGGGCCGGGGTCAGGGGAGGTGGTCGGCGAGGGTGTGGAGGAGGTGGACGACGGCGGCGGGGTCGGGGACGACCAGGTCCGCGCGGTCGGCGAGCGCGCGGACCTCCTCGTTCGCGCTGCAGACCAGCACCCCCGGCACCCCCTCCCCCCGCAACCCCGCGACCGCCTCGAACGCGGGAACGTCCCCCAGGTCGTCCCCGGCGTACAGCACCGATCCCGCGCCCACGTCCCGCAGGTACCGCCGCAGCGCGACCCCCTTGTCCATCCCCGGCGGCCGCAGCTCCAGCACCATGCGCCCCGGCTCCACGATCAGCCCGTGCCGTGCGGCCAGGTCCGCCAGCGGCTCCCGCAGCGCCGCGAAGGCGGCCTCCGGGTCCTCCGCCCGCCGCGTGTGCGCGGCCAGCGCGCGCCCCTTGTCCTCGATCCACGTCCCCCGCGACTGCGGGACGGAGGCCAGCACCTCGGGGAACTCCCGCCGCACCGCCTCCACACCGGGGTGGGGGTCCGGCGCCGTGACCTTCCCGGTGGCCGCCTCCCACCGCTCCGCGCCGTAGTGGCCGAGGACCACCAGGTGGTCCAGCCCGTCCACCCCGGCGAAGCCGCCGTTGCGCACCGCCACCTCGGCCGGCCGCCCGGTGACCACCGCCACCGCCGCCACCTTGGGCGCCAGCGCCGCCAGCGCCGGCACCGCCCCGGGGTGTGCCCTGGCCAGGTCCGGGTCCGGCACGATCGGCGCGAGCGTGCCGTCGAAGTCCAGCGCGATCACGGCCCGCTCCGGCGCCGCGAGGATCGCCGCGAGCCCGTCCCGCCCGGCCGCCGTCACCGGCTCCGGGAGCCCCTGCATGTCGTTCTGGTCGCTGCCCATATCGGGACCATAACCGCGCGGCCCGCGGTCAACCCCCCGCTCAGCGTTCCGCGCGGCGACTGTCCCGGATCCGGCGCAGCCGGTTGACCGTCACCGGGTCGTGGGCCAGCGCCCGCGGGTCGTCCAGCAGCGCGTTCAGCAGTTGGTAGTACCGCACGGGGGCCAGGCCCAGCTCCTCGCGGATCGCCCGCTCCTTCGCGCCGGGCCCCGCGAATCCGCGCCGTTCCAGCGCGAGCACGTCCTGTTCCCTGCGGCTGAGCTCGTCCATGCCCAGCACCGTAACCGCTGCCGCCGACGCCCGGCTCCCGCGGGTTCCCGGCGGTTGGTTCCCGCGTGTTCCCGCCCGTTCCCGCCCCACTCCCTGCGACAAGTGGACTAGACCTTTCTCGGCCCACCCGCCAGACTGGTCGGGTGAATCACGTCATCGCCCTCGATGTGGGCGGCACGGGGATGAAGGCCGCCCTGGTCGGCCCCGACGGCCGTCTGCTGCACCAGGCCCGCCGGGCCACCGGCCGGCACCGCGGTCCCGAGGCCGTCGTCGACGACATCCTCGGGTTCGCCGCGGACCTGCACGCCGAGGGCGAGTCCCTCCTCGGCCGGGGCGCCTCGGCGGTGGGCATCGCCGTCCCCGGCATCGTCGACTCCGCCCTCGGCGTGGCCGTCTACGCCGCCAACCTCGGCTGGCGGGACGTCCCGCTGCGCAAACTGATCGGCGAGCGGCTGCACGGCATCCCGGTCGCGGTCGGCCACGACGTGCGCTCCGGCGGCCTCGCCGAGGGCCGTGCCGGCGCCGGCCGGGGCGCGGACCGCGTCCTGTTCGTCGCCCTCGGCACCGGCATCGCGGGCGCCATCGGCATCGGCGGCCGGGTCGAGGCGGGTGCCCACGGCAACGCGGGCGAGATCGGCCACGTCGTGGTGCGCCCCGGCGGCGCCCCCTGTCCCTGCGGTCAGCGCGGCTGCCTGGAGCGGTACGCCTCCGCCTCGGCGGTCGGCGAGGCCTGGGCCCTGGCCTGCGGGGATCCGCGGGCGGACGCCGCGGACTGCGCCGAGGCGGTGACCCGCGGCGACCAGCGCGCCCGGAAGGTCTGGCAGGAGGCGGTGGACGCCCTCGCCGACGGCCTGGTCACCGGCCTGACCCTGCTCGACCCGCAGCGCCTGATCATCGGCGGCGGCCTCGCCGAGGCCGGGGAGACCCTGTTCGCCCCGCTGCGCGAGGCGGTGGCCTCGCGGATCACCTTCCAGGTACCGCCCGAGATCGTCCCCGCCGCCCTCGGCGACTCGGCGGGCTGCCTGGGCGCCGGCCTCCTCGCCTGGGACCTGCTCGCCACCGACGCCGGCGTCCCGCGGGCCGCCGGCCCCGCCCACTCCCCCACCCCGGAGGTGCCCGCCCCATGACGACGTCCACCGATCCCGCCGGCTCCCGCACGGTCCTCACCGGCGCCCGGGTCGTCCTGCCCGGCGGCACCGTCCCCGGCAGCCGCGTGGTCGTCGAGGGCCACCGCCTCGCCGACCCGGCCGCCGTGCCCGCGGACGCGCCCGCCACCGAGATCGACCTGACCGGCTGCTGGGTCGTCCCCGGCTTCGTGGACCTGCACAACCACGGCGGCGGCGGGGCCTCGTTCACCTCCGGCACCGTCGAGGAGGTCCTGCGCGGCGTCCACACCCACCGCGCGCACGGCACCACCACCCTGGTGGCCTCCACCGTCACCGGCGACCTGGACTCCCTGGCCCGCCGCGCCGGCCTGCTCTCCGAGCTCGCCGAGGACGGCGAGATCGCCGGCGTCCACTTCGAGGGCCCGTTCATCTCCCCCTGCCGCAAGGGCGCCCACTCCGAGGAACTGCTGCGCCACCCCGACCCGTCGGAGGTCCGCAAGCTGGTGGAGGCGGCCCGCGGGCAGGCCCGGATGGTCACCCTGGCCGCCGAACTCCCCGGCGGGATCGAGTCGGTGCGGATGCTGCGCGAGATGGGCGTGATCGCCGCGGTCGGCCACACCGACGCGACCTACGAGCAGACCGTGGAGGCCGTGGAGGCGGGCGCCACCGTCGCCACGCACCTCTTCAACGCGATGCCCCCGCTGGGCCACCGCTCCCCCGGCCCGGTCACCGCCCTGCTGGAGGACGAGCGGGTCACCGTGGAGCTGATCGACGACGGCGTGCACCTCCACCCGGGCGCGCTGGGGCTGGCGTTCCGTCACGCGGGCGGACGTCGGGTCGCGTTGATCACCGACGCGATGGACGCCGCCGGGTTCGGCGACGGCCGCTACCTGCTGGGCCCGCTGGAGGTCGACGTGGTCGACGGCGTGGCCCGGCTGACCGAGGGCGGTTCCATCGCCGGTTCCACCCTCACCCTGGACCGCGCCTTCCGACGGGCCGTCACGGAGGACGGCCTGCCGGTGGAGGAGGTGGTCGCGGCCATCTCCTCGACGCCCGCCCGGCTGCTCGGCCTGGACGACCGGATCGGCTCGCTGGAACCCGGCAAGGACGCCGATCTCGTGGTGCTGGACGAGGAGTTCACGCTGCGCGGGGTGATGCGCAAGGGCGCCTGGGTGGTCGATCCGCGCCGGCGGTGACGCCGCGCCGGGCGGGCCGGACGGACCGTCACCGGGACCGCGCCTGCTCCGACTCTGGGCCCCCGCCTCCGTTTTTGGCATGATCGGACCAGAAAGGGCGGCCGGAACCCGGTCGCGTTCGACAGCAGGCGCATCATCGGGGGGAGGCGGACCGGATGATCCTCACGGTCACGCTGAACGCCGCACTCGACATCACCTACCGGGTCCCGGAACTCCGTCCGCGCACCGGTCACCGGGTGTCGGAGGTCGCGGAACGGCCGGGCGGCAAGGGCGTCAACGTCGCCCGGGTGCTCGCCGCACTCGGGCACCGGGTCACCGTCGCCGGTTTCGCCGGGGGTCCGACCGGCCGTGTCCTGCGGGACCTGCTGGCGCGCACGGCGGGCCCGGTGGTGGACGCGCTGACGCCGGTGGCGGGCACCACCCGCCGCACCGTCTCGGTGGTCGAACCGGCCGCCGACGACACCACGCTCTTCAACGAGCCGGGCCCCGCGGTGACCGCGGCCGAGTGGGCGGCCTTCCAGGTCGCCTACCGGGACCTGCTGCCCGGCGCGCGGGCGGTCGCCCTCTGCGGCAGTCTGCCGCCGGGCGTCCCGGTGGGGGCGTACGCGCACCTGGTGCGCGAGGCGCGGGCGGCGGGGGTGCCCGTGCTGCTGGACACCTCCGGCGAGCCGCTGCGGCGCGGGATCGCCGCCCGGCCCGACCTGCTGAAGCCCAACGCGGGCGAACTGGCCGAACTGACCGGCTCGCACGACGCCCCGCAGGCGGCACGCGACGCGCGGCGGCGCGGCGCGCGGACCGTGGTGGCCTCCCTGGGCGCCGCGGGGCTGCTGGCCGCCGGACCGGAAGGCCACTGGCGGGCCGTCCCGCCGCGGCCGCTGCGCGGCAATCCGGCGGGGGCCGGGGACTCGGTGGTCGCCGGTCTGCTGTCCGGGCTGGTGGAGGGGCTGCCCTGGCCGGACCGGCTGGCCCGGGCGACCGCCCTCTCGGCGGCCACCGTGGCCGCGCCCGCGGCGGGGGAGTTCGACCGGGCGCTCTACGAGGAACTGCTCGGCCGGGTCGGGGTGGCCGAGGCCGCGCCGACGGGCTGACGGCGCGGGCGGCACGAGCCCCGCGGGCCACGGAGGCCGCGCGGGTGGCGCAGGCCGCGCGGGTGGCGCAGGCCTGGCGGGCCTGGCGGGCCTGGCGGGCCTGGCGGCTGGAGCCTCAGGAGAACTTCGGCTCGTCCGCGACCTGGCCCTTGACCAGGCCGAACTGGGCCAGGTTGGCATTGCAGCCGCTCGGGCAGGACAGGGTGACCGTGTTGGTGCCCTTGTTCAGCTGGACGTAGTTGTAGGTGTACGTCCAGCCCTTGGCCCAGTCGCCCTTCTCGGCCCGCGCGTGGTTCTTCATGTTGAGGTCGGCCGGCGTCCCGTCGTTGACGGTCAGCGTGCCCTTGGTGTCCTCGCCGGGGACGCCGTAGTACGTGAAGAGGGTGTACTGCCCGCCCTCGGGAACACCGTTGACCGTCCAGGTCACCGAGGAACCGGGCGTGGTAAGGCCGCCCACGTAGGTGCCGCCCTCGGAGCCGGCGCCGGGGACGTCGCTCGCGGTGACGGCGCCGCCGGCCAGGCCGGTGGAGAGCGAGGCCGCGTCGATCCTGACCGGGTCGAACTCGGCGTTCTTCTTGTCCTTGCCGTCGTCGGCGGCCTTGGTCGGCTTCTCCATGCTGGAGGCCGTCGGCGACGGGCCGCCGTCCGCGCCGTTCTCGGTGTCGTCGCCACCGGTCATCGCGATGGTGATGCCGACGACCACGGCGGCGACCACGGCCACCGCGCCGATCATCAGGCCCTTGGTGTTGGGACCGCGCCCGCGCCCCCCGCCGCCACCGTGGGAGCGGTGGCCGGGGGCCGCCGGGCCGCCGGGGGCTCCGACGGAACCGAGGGCGGTCGTCTCGGGGGCCTGGTAATGGGGGTTCGGACGGCCGTAGCCCGGGCCGGCGGGCGGCACGGGCTGCTGCGCCGTCTGCTGGCCGCCGTACCGGCGCTCACCGACGGCCCGCACACGGTTGACCGAGTTGGGGTAGCCGTAGCCGCCGCCGGAGGGCGGCTGGGCCCCGTTGGCCTGCCCGTCGGCGTAGAGGTAGCCGAACGGGTCGTCGTCCTCGGGCGTGCTGGCGCCGTTGTTGCCGGACGTCATCCCTTGGTACTCCTCAACAGGTGCGGGGTCAGGTGCGACAGGTGATGTCTTGCGAGCGTACCCGGTGTTTGTAGCCCGAGTGGGTGACACAGATCCCACCGGGAGATGACGGGGCGCTGACCTGCGGCTCAACCGGCGCGTCTGTGAGTTTTCGGACGTGATCGTTTCTGCACGTACATCCGTTCGTCGGCGGATTTCAGCACTTCCTCCGCCGTCATTCCGCAGTGCGCCCAGCCGATGCCGAAGCTGGCTCCGACCCTCATGTCGCGGCCGTCGACCGTGATGGGCTGCACGATCTCGTTGCGCAGCCGCACCGCGAGGTCCTCGGCGTCGCTCCGGCCGAGGCCGTCGGCGAGCACCACGAACTCGTCGCCGCCGAGCCGGGCCACCGTGTCGCCGTCGCGGACGCCCCGGCTGAGGCGGCGGGCCACCTCGATCAGCACCGCGTCGCCTGCGTTGTGGCCGAACCGGTCGTTGATGCCCTTGAAGCCGTCCAGGTCGCAGAAGAGGACCGCCAGCCCCTTGGCCCCGTCGTCCCGCGTCTCCCGCGGGGCGACGGTGTGCACGTGGCGGGGCTCGCGGACGATGCCGTAGGGGTCGACCGGCACCGGGGCGCGGCTGTGGCCCGCGCCCTCGAACGGGTCCGCCTCGTAGGCGGTCAGGCCCGAGCCGCCGTTCTCCTGACCGTGCTCGGACGGCAGGTCGCGGTACACGCCGCTGTCGTAGGCCGCCTCGTAAGGACCCGTCTCGTAGCCGCCCGTCTCGTAGGCGCTCGCCTCGTAGCCGTTCGCGTCGTAACCGCCCGTGCCGTAGCCGCCCGTGCCCCAGATGCCCGCCTCGTGCGCGCCCGCCTCGACGGGCTCGTCGCCGTAGGCGGCGTCGAGCGACTCGACCACCCCGGCCAGCCGGGAGCCGGCGGTGTCCAGGGCGTAGGGCCGGTCGCAGAGCCGGGCGCTCAGCCGGGCCCGCAGCTCCGCGGAGTTCGGCAGGCCGGTCAGCGAGTCGTGCGAGGCGCGGTGGGCGAGCGCCAGCTCACGGCGCTTGCGCTCCTCGATGTCCTCGACGTGGCTGAGCAGGAACCGCGGCCCGTCGGCGGCGTCGGCGACCACCGAGTTGCGCAGCGACACCCACACGAAGCTGCCGTCCCGGCGGGCCAGCCGCAGCTCGGCCCGGCCGCCGTCGGCGTAGGTCCGGCGCAGCGTCTCGGCGTCCTCGGGGTGGACCAGCTGCTCGAAGGACTGCTTGCAGAGCATGGTGGAGGGGCGGCCCAGCAGCCGGCAGAGGGCGTCGTTGGTGCGCAGTATCCGGCCGTGCTGGTCGCCGCAGCCCAGGTCGGCGATGGCCATGCCGGACGGGGCGTACTCGAAGGCCTGCCGGAAGCTCTCCTCGCTGGCCCGCAGCGCCTGCTGGTCGCGCTCCAGGCGGACCAGGGCGCGCTGCATGTTGGAGCGCAGCCGCGCGTTGGCTATGGCGATCGCGGCGTGGAAGGCGTAGGTCTCCAGCGCCTCACGGCCCCAGGCGCCGGGGCGGCGTCCGTTGCGCGGCCGGTCCACCGAGATCACGCCGATCAGCTCGGGCTCCACCCCGCGGTCCAGGGTGCCGGGCGCGTACATCGGCGCGATCAGCTGGTCGTCGGGGTGCCACTCGTCCTCGAAGCGGGGCAGCGGTCCGGCGGTGTGCCAGGTCGGGACGTCGTCCTGGAGCTCCCAGATCTCGGTGTGCGGAATGAAGCGGAGCGTGCCCCAGGCCTCGCCCATCAGCAGCCGCCGGTCCCAGGACTCGCGGGAGCCGGACCGGCCGGTGAGCAGCGCCTCGGCGGCCGTGTTGCCCGCGACGGCGGCGACCACGAGGTCGCCCCGGTCGGGGCGGACCAGGTTGACGCAGGCGAGCTCCCAGCCCAGCCCCTCGACCAGCCCGTCGGCCACGGTCTGCAGGGTGTCGGCCAGACTGCGCGCCGTGTTCATCCGCGCCATCAGCTGATGCAGTTGCCGCAGAGTCGCAAGGCGGACATACGGTTCCGACTCGGTCTCCATGCTCGCCCTCCCCCCGAGACCTCGCAGCGAATCAAGGGTTGTCTTCGGCGTACTCGTGCAGCTTCCACGCCACTGAATCACAGCGCGCTGCCCCACCGGTACGCAGGGTCAGCAAATTTCTCACGCTGTGAGTCAAGTCACATGTATCACGGGAAACGGGGACAACGTGGGGGCAACGATGGCGAACGTCCCGTGATTCCGCGGCGCGCGGGGGCGGTCGGGGCGGGAGGAACGGACGGGACGGGCGGCGCGGGCGGTGCGGCCGGGACGGCCGGAACCGCGCGGACGACGCGGCCCACGGGGCATGGCGGGGAGACACGGGACCGCCGTGCCGACGCGGACGGCGTGGACGGCGTGGACGGCGTGGACGGCGTGGGCCGAGCGGACGACCGCGGCGCTCCGGGGTGGGCTTCCGGGCCGGCCGGCGTGGACAGCTCGGGCGACCCGGACGACGCGGGCGGCGCAGGCCGAGCGGACGGCACAGGCGGCACAGGCCGAGCGGACGGCGCGGCCGGCGCGGGCGACCCGGACGACGCGGGCGGCGCAGGCGCCCCGGACGGCTGCGGTGCTCCGGGGTGGGCTCCCGGGCGGGGACCCGGGTCCGCGGGCGGGGGACCTAGGTCCACGAGCGGGGGCCGGATGCGGCCCGGGGCCGATGCGCGGCAGGCGTGGCGGCGCCTAGCGTCGTTCATGTGGCGACCCTTTCCTCCCTCCGTGCCCCTCACACCTCGTCCGGCCCCTCGGTCCCGGCAGCCTCTGCGGCCCCTGGGACCCCTGCACCCCCTGCACCCCCTGGGACCCCTGCGGCCCATGCCGCTCCGGGGCCGGGGCATGCTGAAGGGGTGAACGACGAAGCTTTCCGCGCGGCCATGTCCCGGCTGGCCTCGGGCGTGGTCCTGGTGACCGCGCACGAGCCGCAGCTCGACCCCGACGGCCCGGCCGGCGAGGACGCGGGGATGACGGCGACGGCCTTCATGTCGGTCTCGCTCGACCCTCCGCTGGCGATGATCAGCGTGCGCACCGGCTCCCGGATGGACGACCTGCTCGCCGAGCAGCCCCTGTGGGCGGTGTCGGTCCTCGCCGAGGACCAGCGGCACATCGCCGGGCGGTTCGCCATGAAGGGGCGGGTCAGCGACCGGCTGCTGTTCGCGGACATCCCGCACACGCACGGCGAGGCCAGCGGGGCGCCGCTGATCGCCGGGGCGCTGGCCTCGGTGGAGTGCCGCACCGAGCAGCGGGTGGAGGCGGGCGACCACACGCTGATCGTCGGGCGCGTCCTGACGGCCACCACGGGGCCGGGCGACGCCGGGCCGCTGCTGCACTTCCGCAGCCGGTACCGCCACCTGAGCTGACCCTCCGGGGCGGTCCCACGACGCGGGCCTGCGGGTGCGGTCCGCGCGCACGCGGTCCGCGCGACGGGGGAGCGCGGACCGCGCGGGGCGTCCCGGCGGACGCGGGGCCGGCGGGCGGCTCGGTCAGTCCCAGGTGCGGGAGCTGCGTCCCCGCTTGGTGTCGGCCCGGCGCTTCTTCTCCTGCAGGCGGCGCTCGTTGATGCCGCGCGGGATGCGGGTGGGCCGCCGGACCTTCGGCGGGGGCGCCACCGCCTCCCCCAGGAGGGCCGTCAGCCGCTCCATCGCCGCCTCGCGGTTGCGCCACTGGGAGCGGTACTCCGAGGCCCGCACCACCAGCACGCCGCCGTCCACCAGCCGCGACCCCAGCCGCTCCAGCGCCCGCGCCTTCCACACCGGCGGCAGCGCCTCGGTGGCCGCCACGTCGAACCGCAGCTCGACCTGGGTGTCGCTGGTGTTGACGTGCTGTCCGCCCGGTCCTCCGGAACGGGAGAAGCGCCAGCTCAGCTCCGCCTCGGGCAGAGGCACGGAGCCGCGGATGAGGAGGGGGCGACCGGACATGCCCCCATGGTCCCCCGCCCGGGGCGCCGCAGTCACCCCGGTTTTCCCGCCGGTCACCGTCCCGCTGTCCGGGTGAACGGTAAAAAAGGTAAAGGCAGGCGGAACCTCTCGGACCTCTCCCGGCGTTGAACGAAGCGACGGTAGGTTCGCCCCCAGTGCGAAGCCCGTCAGTCACACAACGAAGAAGAAAGGGACTCCCACCATGGCTGTAAGCCTGTCCAAGGGCGGCAACGTCTCGCTCACCAAGGAGGCTCCGGGCCTGACCGCCGTCACTGTGGGCCTGGGCTGGGACGTCCGCACCACCACGGGAACGGACTTCGACCTCGACGCCTCCGCCATCGCGGTCACGGCCGCGGGCCGCGTGCACGCGGACGCGTACTTCGTCTTCTTCAACAACAAGGCGACGCCGGACCAGTCCATCGTCCACACCGGCGACAACCGCACGGGTGAGGGCGCCGGCGACGACGAGGCGATCAACGTCAACCTGGCCGGTCTGCCGGCCGAGGTCGACAAGGTCGTCTTCCCGGTCTCCATCTACGACGCGGAGAACCGCTCGCAGAACTTCGGCCAGGTCCGCAACGCGTACATCCGCGTGATCAACCAGGCCGGTGGCGCCGAGATCGCCCGCTACGACCTCTCCGAGGACGCGGCAACCGAGACGGCGATGGTCTTCGGCGAGCTCTACCGGCACGGCGCCGAGTGGAAGTTCCGCGCCGTCGGCCAGGGCTACGCCTCCGGCCTCGCCGGCATCGCCCAGGACTTCGGCGTCAACGTCTGACCCGGATCCGGCCCGTGGCGCCCCGCACCGGTCCCGGTGCGGGGCGCCACTCCGGCCGTCCGGGCGGTTCCCCGCACGGACGCCGCGGCAGCCGTCCCGTGGATTAGCGTGCGGCGCATGATCCTGGAGCCGCTGCCCCTCACCCCGGACCGTGACATCCCCGGCCCACTGCTCACCGAGCTCACCGCCCTGTACGCGTCGAACCGCGACTTCCACGCGCTGAGCGGGGGCGACGAGTTCCCGGACCCGGACGACATCCGGCCCGAGCAGGTGGCCGCGGCCCTCGCCGAGGAGCTCGCCAACCCCGACATCGAGGTGCTCCTGGCCCGCAGTTCGGGCCGCCTCGTCGGTCTGGCCGTGACCCTCGCCCACCACCCCGACCCGGTCGACCCCGACCCGTGGATCGGCCTGCTGATGATCGACGCGTCCGTCCACGGCCGGGGCTACGGGCGCCGCGTCGCCGCCGCGGTGGAGGCCCGTCTCTTCGCCGCGGGCCGCACCGCCGTCCGCCTCGCCGTGCTGGACAGCACGCCCGACTCCCTCGCCTTCTGGACCGCCCTCGGCTACCAGGTGATCGGCCACCGCGTGGACCGCCAGTTCCACCGCCCGTGCTCGGTGCTGCGCAAGCCGCTCCAGGACCCGCGCACCCCGCGCATGCCCCGGGCCGCCGCCCGCGTCGCCGTCGTCGGCCCCGACCCCGACCGGCCGGTGCTCCTGTTCCGTTACGAGAACCCCGACGACGGCGTCTACTGGGCACTCCCCGGCGGCGGGCTGGAGCCCGGCGAGAGCCCGCTGCGGGGCGCCACCCGCGAGGTCCGCGAGGAGACCGGCTGGAGCGACGTCACCCCCGGAGCGCTGCTGTGCGTGTGGGAGCACGACTTCACGTACCACGGCGTCCCGGTCCGCCAGCACGAGCACGTCTTCCTGGCCCGCGCCCCGCGCCGCGACCTCGCCGGCGACGTCGCCGAGGCGCACGGCGCGGACGCGATCCTCTCCTGGCGCTGGTGGGACCTCGAGGAGCTCGCCGCCACCGAGGAAACGATCTGGCCGCCCCGGCTCGCCCCCCTGGTGGCCGCCGCCCTCGCCGCCCGGACCGACCTCGCCCCGCGGGACGGCCTCCCGCCGCAGGACGGTCTCCCGCCGCAGGACGGCCGCCCGGCCGGGGCATGACACCATCGACACGTGCTCGACATCGGCTACGCCCTCTCCAACCGCTTCCCCGACCCGCCGCAGACCGACTACCGGCGCGTGGACGTCCGCGCACTGCGCCACGACCTGTTCTGCGGTGACGTCTACCTCGCCGACACCGAGAAGGACGAGGAGATCTCCACGGCCTGGGGGTGGGTGCCGGTGCTGGACTTCGCCTGGGCGCTCTGCGACATCGCCGAGCACATCGACCGCGACCCGGCCGGCTCCCGCGCCGCCCGGCCGCAGCGGGCCGAGCTGGACTTCACCGAGTCCACCGACCGGCTCTACTTCGAGCGCCGCTTCGGCTGGGTCGAGATCGACGCCGACTGGATGACCACCGACGAGCCGCCGCTGCGGTTCTCGCACGCGGAACTCCGCCGTGAGGCGCGGGACTTCCTGCACGATCTGGTCGCGGACCTGTGCGACCTGCACGAGGAGCTCGCCGACAACCCCGCGATCTGGACCCTCCAGGCCCGCTACCCCCGCCTCCCGTAACCCCCGGCACCGCCCCGCCGTCCGACAGGCCCCGCCCCGCCCCCAGGCACCACGAGGCCCGCACCACCCCAGGCACCGCGAGGCTCACACCGCCCCAGGCACCACGAGGCCCGCACCGCCCGCGCGGCCAGGCGGCACCGCCCTCGCACCGCCCCCGCCCACCCAGGTCGCCCCCAACCGGTCGAGTCGATGCACCGCAAACGGGGACTCGGACCCCGTACGCCCCGTACGGACCCGTACGACCCCGCACCGGCGAACCGCAGGGCCCCGGCGGCGCACCGCAGCGCCGCGGGGCGGCGTCCCGGCAGCGGCCCGGCGGCGCCCCCGCCTCGCCCCGCGGGGGAGGGAGAGAGCCATGCCCCGCACCGTCACCGTCGTCGGCGGCGGCCTCGCCGGACTCACCGCCGCCATCGCCGCCGCCGAACGCGGCGCCGACGTCACCCTGCACGAGGCCCACCACGACCTCGGCGGCCGAGCCCGCACCGCCCCCGCCCCCTACCGCACCAACGAGGGCCCGCACGCCTTCCTGACCCGCAGCCCCCACTGGGCCTGGCTGAACGACCGCGGCCTGGTCGGCCCGGTGCCCCCGCTGCGGCCGGGTGACGTCCGCGGGATCCGGTTCCACCACCACGGCGCCCTGCGCCGCACCCCGCCGCTCGGCCTGCTGCGGCTGCTCCGGTTCGCCCCGGAGAAGGTGCCCGCCGACGTCGACTTCCTCAGCTGGGCGTCGTGGCGGATCGGCGAGGAGACCGCCCGTGCCACCGCGAACCTCACCGCCGTGGTGTGCTTCCACCACGACCCGGGCGCCCTCTCCGCCCGCTTCGTGCAGGAGCGGCTCCTGCGGATCACCGGTTTCCCGCCCGAGGTCCGCTACCCGCGCGGCGGCTGGCAGACCATCGTCGACCGGATGGCCGCCCGCGCCCGCAACCTCGGCGTCCGCGTGGAGACCGGCTCCCGGATCCACTCCCTGACCGACCTCGGGGCCGGGACCCGCACCGGCCCGGTGATCGTCGCCACCTCGCTGGCCGCCGCCCGCGGCATCCTCGACGACCCCTCGCTGACCTGGCCGAGCGGCCGCACCCTCCTGATCGACCTGGCGGTACGCGAGGACCCCCGCGACGCCCTCGCCCTCTCCGACCTGGACGTCCCCGGCTACTTCGAACGCTTCACCGCCCAGGACCCCACCCTCGCGCCCACGGGTGAGCACCTCGTCCAGGCCCAGGTCCCGCTGGCCCCCGGCGCGCCCCGGGACGAAGCCCTCGCCCACGGCGAGGTACTGCTGGACCTCGGCCTGCCCGACTGGCGCGACCGCGCCACCCACCGCCGCGACGCGCTGGCCGACGGCCGCACCGGGGCCGTGGACCCGCCGGGCACCACCTGGCGGGACCGTCCCGCCGTGGACCGCGGCGGCGACGTGCACCTGGCCGGCGACCAGGTCGCCGCGCCGGGCGTGCTGTCCGCGGTGGCCTGCGCCGCCGCGCTCGAGGCGGTGTCGCAGGCGCTCGGCCGGTTCCGCCCGGTCCCCGGCTTCAGGCCGCCGGCGCCCCGGAGCGCGGTTGGCTCCCCAGCGCGGTGAGCGCCTCGTCGGTCAGCCGGAACACCGTCCACCCGTCCTGCGGCCGGGCTCCCAGCGCCCGGTAGAAGCCGATCGCCGGCTCGTTCCAGTCCAGCACCGACCACTCCAGCCGCTGGTAGCCCCGCTCCACGCAGAGCCGCGCCAGCTCGGTGAGCAGCGCCCGCCCGTGCCCGCCGCCCCGCGCGGAGGGCCGGACGTACAGGTCCTCCAGGTGGATGCCGTGCACCCCGCGCCAGGTGGAGAAGTTCAGGAACCACAGCGCGAACCCGGCCGGCTCCCCCGTCGCCTCGTCCACCGCCAGGTGCGCGAACACGGCTGGCCGCTCCCCGAACAGCGCCTCCGCCAACTGCTCCTCGGTGGCCACGGCCTCGTCCGGCGCCTTCTCGTACGCGGCGAGCTCACGGATCATGGCGTGGATGACGGGCACGTCGGAGGGCACGGCGGGTCGAATCATGCGCTCATCCTCACACGGCCGCCTCCTCGTCGAGCCGCAGTCGCAGGCCGCAGACCGCAGGCCACGGGTCGCAGGCCGATCCACGGCCCGGCGTCCCGGCGGCCCGGCGTCCCGGCGGCGTCCGACGGAGGCCGCACCGTGGCGCGCCCAGGCCAACAGGCATGCGCCGAGGCCGGTTTCAGGGGCTCCCAATCGCTGCCCCACTGCCTACAGTTGACAGTCGGGCCACGGCGACGAAGGGGTGACCGAGTGGGCGGCAAGCGCTACGACCGGCTCAAGGAGATCCAAAGCCTCGACCCCGAGCGGGACTTCCTCACCATCTACCGCCTGACCGCCACCTACGAGTTTCCCTGGGACCACACCCGAGCACTGGAACTGGCCCTCTACCGCACCTACGCCGTCCCCTCCATCGGCCGCCTGCTGGCCGAGACGGCGGAGATGACCGAGCGCCCCCAGAAGCGGTACGACGACACCTCGCTCCTGCTGGACGCCGTCGTCGAGCACGGCTTCGAGAGCGAGGCCGGCCGCACCGCCATCCGCCGCATCAACGGCATGCACCGCAGCTACGACATCTCCGACGACGACATGCGGTACGTGCTGTGCACCTTCGTCGTCGTCCCCGCCCGGTGGCTGGACTCCTTCGGCTGGCGCCCCCTCAGCGACCACGAGCGCCGCGCCACCGCCGCCTACTACCGCGCGCTCGGCAAGCACATGGGCATCAAGGAGATCCCGCGCACCTTCGAGGAGTTCGAGCAGTTCCTCAACTCCTACGAGGCCGCCCACTTCGCCTGGGACGCGCGCTCCCGCCAGGTCGCGGACGCCACCCTCGACCTGATGGCCTCCTGGTACCCGCGCCCGCTCGCCCCTCTGCTGCGCGCCGGCACCCTCGCCCTCCTCGACGAGCCGCTGCGCCGCGCCTTCCGCTACCCCCGGCCCCGCCCCGGCGTCCGCGCCCTCGTGCACGGCCTCCTCCGCCTGCGCGCCCGCGCCGTCCGCCTCCTGCCGCCGCGACGCCGCGCGCACCACGCCCGCCACAACCCGGAGATCAGGAGCTACCCGGGCTACCCCACCGGCTACCGCCTCGAGGACCTCGGCACCTTCCCCACCCCCGGCCTCCGCGGCTGCCCCATCCCCCACCAGCACCGCCCCTCCCCGGACCGCACCACCCCCGACCCGGTCGACTGAGCACGGCCGACGTTGCCGCGGGACAGCCCGGACCGTCCCCGGACCGGACTGCCGATGTCGGCGGAAGCACCTAGCATCCGGCCATGAGCATGATCGGCGAGTACTTCCGCATGACCGAGGCCGAGCTGGAACGCGCCATCGGTGATCCCGACTGGGCACTCTCCCACGTCGAGGAGACCGCGGACGCCGACGAGGAGTCCGAGCTGTCACCGGCCGAGGCTCGCCACTTCTCCACGCACCAGACGTGGCACCTGCTGGACTTCCTGCTCCGGCGCTCCGAGTTCCCGGTGAACGTCGTCCACGGCGAAGAGCCCCTCGGTGAGGCCGACGACTGGGGGTACGGCCCTCCGCGCTACCTGCCCCCGGACCGGGTCCGCCTCGGGGCCCGAGCCCTGAGCCGCCTCACCTACGACCAGCTCCTCGACGGCATCGACCCGCAGGAGCTGGTTGCCGCGGAGATCTATCCCCTGGGGTGGGACGACAGGGCCTCCCTCGAGTGGGGCAGGGACTGGTTCGCCGACCTGCAGAAGTACCTCACCGCAGCGGCTGAGGCCGGCCACGCGGTCATCATCTGGCTCGACTGACCGGACACCCGGCCGCACCGGGCGGCCGCTCACACCGCGGAACGCACCTCCGGCCCGACCGGTGCCGACAGGTCCACGCCGTGCGGTCCCGACGTCCGGAGAGGGAGGAGGCCAACGCGACCATCCACCTTGCCCTCACACAGATCCACCGGGGCGATGTCGAGCAGGCGGTCGCCACCAGCGGCGATCCCTGGCCGGAAGCGGCGAGCTCTGGGCGACTTCCAGGGCGACCTGTTCACCCCGGCCCCGTCCGCTCGCGTTACGCTCACGCAAGCGGCTCGGGACGAGAGGTCCGGAGCCGTCGAGAGCGGCTGATCCGGGAAACGCTCTTGGATGCTGGCCGCTCACCTGCGTTTGCTAGGCGGCCGTCCAACCGAATCGCCCTTCCAGGCCGTCCGGGCTCAGGTATACGTACCCGGCGTTGTCTCCGAAATTGAGGAAGTACGGCCCGCTGTCGCCGGTGCAGTGCAAGGAAAAGAGGAACCGCCACGGCGCCTCGACAGGGGCCCAATCGGGGTACTTCGCTTTTCCACCGATGTAGTCGTACACATCGAAGACTCCGTCCTCCTCCAGCTCGCGCTCCTGGTCCTCCGAGACCGGCCGCATCTCGACGCGGAGCTCCATCGGTACCTGCTCCTCCTCGGCGTCGAATGCGAAGAGTGAGCGCCCTTTGGTACCACTCGGCCCGACCGTGGCGAGGCCGGGTATCCGCCCGCCGGGCTGGATGATCACCACGGACTCACCGTCTTCGGGATGCATGCCACCGGTCTCATAGTCCTCGTACGACAGGAACAGGTACGCCATCCGGAACTCGTCGCCGGGCCTGACGGGAACCGGAACCTGCCCGATGAAGTAGAGCGGCTCACCCGTGCGGGGGTGCAGGGGCCAGCAGGGCTGCTCCAGCCACACAGGACCGCCACCCAGCTTGGCGACAGGTTCGGTGATGGCCTCGTCGACCGGGTACATGCACATCTCCACGCGAGGTAGATACCCCGCGTCATAAGGGCCGGAGGCCCCCTCAACCGGCTGCGGAAACATGCCCAGACTGTAAATGCCGGCACTGACGATGTCGGCTGGCGCCCCTTCCCTCGAGGCTTGCCCGGGGAGCCGCAGCCCTTCGCTCCTACAGCTACCGGAAGGCAGACCCCCGGGCTGTCTCCATTAGGCATAGTCAGCCGGTGTGAACGGCTTCGGACGGCTCGGAGACAGCCCAGGCGGCCTTCTGATCCGTAGCTCTATGCGAGACGGTCAGCGCCAGCTATTACAGCGGCGCTTCAGCTTTCGAAAGCCGAGGGACACCGCCACCGGCCGCCACGGTTGCCGTACTTAGCTGCGGTACAGAGTCCGGCGAAGAGGGCCGCTACGGGGGCTGCATCGACGTAGATACCGACCGCATCCTTGGCCTCCGGCCACAACCACATTACGAGGATGACGATCACAAGCACCCACGGACAACGATGACGGTTTGACAGATGGTGCGGTTGAGGGGTCAAACTCAACGTAGACCTCCGGGTCGTGCCCGTCCCCGCTGCTGCTTTCCTCCAAGTCCGCTGCAGTGGGGCGGGCTTCCAACTTGGTGAGGTCATCGTGCCCGGCGAGACAGGTGAGTGGTAACCGATGGGGGCTGCAACCGGACCCCTCGTCACTGCCTGGCAGTGATAGGTAACGCAATGCATAGCAATGCGTTACCAGACAGTGCCATATCCCCTGCTCAGCGGTCGGATTCAGCGCAAGAGGCCCGCATATGCGCAGCTACGGCGCAGGGTTTGGTTCCTGACAACCGGCCCCAGATGCGCTCCAAAGGTTGGCTGAAAGCATGCGCCGAGCTTGGTCCCGTACCTGTACCCCAACCATCCCAGCTCCCCTTCCCCGCGCCCGCCGCCTTCGGCCGGCACCCGCCCGCGGCGCCCCCGCCATCTCGGGGCCCGAGCGCCCCGCCGAAGGCATGTCCTTCACCGCGGCCCCGGTCGTACGGTGGCCTCGCACCGTTACGGCCTGCCAGGAACGCTCGTGTGCGCCCCGTCCTGCATCGTTGATGTCAGCCGTGGATGTGATGTCAGGAACCTTTTATCGCGGGTGCGCGCGGCAGAGCCGAACCCGTAGCGTGCCCGCATGCCAGAACCTCAGCACATCGTGCACATCACCGAGCGTTCCCTCTGGGAGACGGCCTGCCAGTCCGGCACCTACGAGATGTCCACCCGCGGCCGCACGCTCCAACAAGAGGGTTTCATCCACTTCTCCACCCGCGACCAACTCCCGCGCATCGCCGCCTTCCTCTACGGCGACTACGAGGGCCCCGACGAGCTGGTGGTGCTGGTCGTAGACCCGAGCCAGCTCGACGTCCCGCTGAGATACGAGGCCATGCCACCGAACGGGGAGGAGTTCCCGCACGTGTACGGGGCAGTGCCGGTCGCGGCCGTGGTGGGTGTCGAGCCCTGGGAGTGAGCCCTCGAGCGCCAGTCCTGCACCGTGCGGTGCAACTCGACGACCGGTTCGCCCGGCGGCGGCTTCAGCTGCTTCACCTCGTCGGCCGTTGGGACGCGGGCGAAGAGCTGTTCCTTCATGTGGTCGATCTCGTAGCCGGCGTCGTAGAGCACCCGGAACCCGCCGCCTCGTGCCGCCGGTCCTGGTGTGCGCTCGACCAGGCCGATCCCCTCGACGTGGATGTCGAAGGCCCCGGACCGTGATCGGTCCGGGGCCTTCGCCTCGTCCTGCCTGGAGCCCCCTGTCGGGTTCGAACCGACGACCCCCGCTTTACAAGTTCGATCTGCCCCCGCCGTGGTTGCGACCCACGTCATGTACCGGTGTCCTGCGCGGCTGCCGATGGTCACCGTCCTCCGTGCTCGTTGATGTCAGCGTTGGATGTCACCGGAACAGTCCAGGAACCGGGCAGACCTCCGGTGGTTCGTCCGGCCGGTCTGCCCAGCTCCACCAGACATGCCGATCGGTACATCTCCAAAGTGACCGGCAGGTCCGCTGGCCGTCGTCCTCCCGCTCGGAGAGCACCAGGCCGCCGAACTTCATAGGTTCACTGCACTCGGGACAGGCCGGGGCATCGCTGGTCATGCGGGGCACCCTAACGGAGCGACCTCTTTGTCCCGAAGCAACTTGGGTGCGAGCCCTTCCTCGGGCTGCTGTGTCCCTCACCTGTGCTGATAGTCCACAGACGTTCGCGCTCGTCCGCCGCTGTTCGTTGGCGTTGTCACGCAGTTAGACACTCACCCTGCGGGTGTCATGGACCGCTGGTTGCACCAGAAATCTGGCGCGCCAACTCCTCGACGACCTGGGGGACGACATGTTCGGCGCCGGCGTCTTGCAGCGCGTCGACGAGCGCCTGATGCACCGCGACGAACGGCTGGCCCGCGTGCGAAGCGCGAGTACGGTCCACCGCTCGCTCCATCTTCGCGAGATGGGCAGCCACGAACGGTATTGCCTTCTCGTACTCGCTGGGGTCCACGGCCATGGATACAGCCGATCAGCACCGACTGCTCACGTCAAGCCCCTCGATGCGAACTACGGGCGGTACGGTCGCTGAGGCTTGCTGGGCTGACCAGCAGGCCGCGTACTTGCATTGATGGTCGGCTGCGGTCGTACCGGTTGCTGTACTCCGCTGCTGTACAGCAACCGGTACGTGAGTGTGGACAGCACGCACACACGCAGAAGAGATCCGGAAATCGGACGACGTGCGCTTGCGCCTGCCCCATAATCCAGCAAGGACGACAGGGGAGGGTGGCACGTGGGGACGTACTATGCACCACTCGCAGGACTAATTCCTCAGAATTTTAGCGATCCCATCCAGTGCGGAAAGTACGGCATCATTCCCCGGAAGTGGGATGTCAGTATTTTCGATTGGGCAGAACTGGGGAGCAAGCATAAAATGCAGTTCCCCTTCACGGCTGGCGACATCCGCCTCAAGCACTGCAATCTAGAAATCTCGCTCGCCGCGGAATCCGTTGACGATGCGCGGCGCATGCTCTTCCCGCTCCACGTGATGATGTACGCCCAAGGCGTGCATCCTTTCTCCGTTCAGTTCATGTCGAGTCATTCAATAAATGAATACGCTGGCATTAACTCTCGCAAGTCGAGCTACACAATAGACTCTCTCCCGGAGGGGTTGCGGACCGGAATTAGTAGTGCGACTGCGTGCGTAGAAATGTGGGAAGCTCCTTACACTTCTGGCTCCGTGTCACGCAGGGAGGGCCTCGCACGGGCGCTGACTCCGAGCGCGTTCATGCAGGCAGTGGAAGACGTGGAGCGATGGACTGCCCTCCGGGGTCAGTACCCTGTCTGCTCCTTTATTGAACGCGTCCTGACGTCGAGCCCCGTCGTGCCTGACGCCGGGCAGTCACTTCTCCACATCTGGACTGGCCTTGAAGCGCTATTCCCCAAAGTTCAGTCAGAGGTCAGCTTTCGACTCGCCCTTTACCTTGCCCAGATGCAGGCCCCTTTGGGGGATCGGCAGGAATTCTTCCAGCGCGCAAAGCGGTCGTATGGCGATCGATCGAAGGTGGCTCACGGAGGAATCATTAAAGCAAAAAACAATCAGGACCCCTGGATGGAGGCGTGGACCATTCTCACGCATACGGTGCGCGCCATCCTTCATCGCCGCTCGATCCCCAAAGAAGAGGAGTTGATCCAAGAGCTACTTGTGGCGGCAGATGCACGTAGTTAAACCAGCGGTCTGCGGCGATTCCCGCTTCGCCCACTACTCACCCCAGCTCCCATCCCGTCTGCCGTCGACCCACACTCCGTGGAGCAGGCGCGGTGCCGGGCGTCCAGGTGGAGCGCGCCACTGTACGAACGACCTGGACGCCCGGTGCCGTGTCTGCTCGGCTCTGCCTGGGTCGACGGCAGGCGGGATGGGAGCTCCCCGCGCCCGCCATCTTCGGCCGGCACTCGCCCGCGGCGCCCCCGCCATCCTGGAGCCTGAGCGCCCCCGCCGGAGGCATGTCCTTCACCGCGGCCCCAGTGATGCGGTACTCGCCTTGCAGCCCCGGCCCCATCCCGTCGTGGGCGCGCGTCGGCGTAGCGTGCGCGGAGCGGGCCGAAGGCAGGAGCGCAGCGCGACGCGGAGCCGGGAGCGCGCCCGGCGGAGCGGAGCGCAGCCGGGCTTGATGAGGTAGAGAAATTCGTAACA
Organism: Streptomyces sp. NPDC047130; assembly: GCF_040643475.1. Lineage (NCBI taxonomy): Bacteria > Bacillati > Actinomycetota > Actinomycetes > Kitasatosporales > Streptomycetaceae > Streptomyces > Streptomyces sp. NPDC047130. The sequence goes on from NZ_JBEYUK010000013.1 coordinate 94,339, forward strand.
ACGGGCTACGCGTCTGCTCGGGTCAATGCCCGGTGCTGGTCAGCTCGTTGTCGTGTCGGTGGCAAGGAGCCGACTGGTGAAGCCGTTGCGACACAGTCGCTGGTACGCGTCCATGACGTCGTCCGGGACGGGCTGGCGGATCATGAACCCCTGCTCGGGGTAGACCACCAGCCGCTGCAGCGCCCCCACCAGCATGTCGATCACGAGTCGCTCGTCCCCGATGGAGTCGCTGTACTCCTCGTACGTCATCGGCGTGGACGCGCTGACGATCTCGACTTCGGGCCACAGCTTGCGGGCGGTGGCGTAGGCACGCCGCTCCTCGTACGGCTTGCTGATCAGCAGCACCGACGACACCGGCACGCCGGCCTCGGCCAGCAGCTCCCTGGAGAAGCTGACGTTCTCACCGGTGTTGCGCGCCCGGGGCTCGACGAGGATCGCCGTCTCGGGCACGCCCAGCTCGAGTGCGCGCTCCCGATAATGGACGGCTTCTCCTCGCGGCATGCGCTCTCGCGTCGTGGGGCTCGTGGCGCCGGTGAACAGGAGCAGGGGGGCCAGTCCTCGCCGGTACAGCTCGACGGCGGTGTCGGCCACGCCGAGATCGTGGCTTCCGAGGCCGATGGCGACCGAGCAGGGCCGGGCATGGTGGCGCATCTGGTGGTACTCCCACAAGCGCTTGGCGTCTGCCCGGTCCTGCTCTGAGATCACGTCTAGCCCTTCGGGTCCGCTGCGGAGTCCGGCACCTTGAAGTCATATTCCCAGGCGAACCGAGAGGCTGCGTGCACGCCGATGGCGAACTCCACCACCAGGTCCTCGGCGGTGTAGGCCGTGCGGTGCAGCTCGACGACCGGTTCACCCGGCGGCAGCTGCAGTTGCTTCACCTCGTCGGCGGTGGGGACGCGGGCGAAGAGCTGTTCCTTCATGTGGTCGATCTCGTAGCCGGCGTCGTAGAGCACCCGGAACCCGCCGCCTCGTCCGGCCGGTCCCGGTGTGGGATCGACGAGGCGGGTGCCCTCGACGTGCTCGGGGAGGTAGTAGCTCGTCAGCGTGTGGGTGGGCTGCTCGCCTTCCTTCACCAGCCGTGCGCGCGCGTAGACCTCCGCGCCTTCCGGAAGTCCGTAGGCCGCGGCCACCAGTGCCGGCGCTTCCACGAGGCTGACGGTCTGCGTCTGCTCGTTGCGGCGATAGGCGCGGCCGGACGCCACGCGGTCGGCGATGAACGCGACCTCGTCCCCATCCCGCCACTTGGCCTTGTCGTAGCGGGCGATACCGAGCCGCTTCAGCGGCGCTTGCTCACGCACCACCGTGCCGTGACCGCGGGAGGAAGTGACCAGACCTTCGGCTTCCAGAGCCTTGTAGGCGGCGTGAACCGTGGACTTGGAACCCGCACCCTTTTCCACCAGCTCCCTGATGTGCGGCAGCTGCCGTCCCGGCTCGTACTTGCCGCTCCTGATCTCCTCGGCCAGCTTGTCCGCCAGCTCTCGCCACTTGGCCGCCATGTGCGCCCCTTCCGTTCCCTCTAAGTCAAACACAGTCCCAGGACTGTTGACAGTCCCAGGACTGCGTGCCACAGTCTCGTCAAGGCCGCCGCAGTCCTAGGACTGCAATGGATTGGCGAGCCTTCGAGCTGTCCCGACTTCACTTCTGGGAGTGCACATGCCGTCCTTCAAGATCGACACTTCGACCGCCGTGGTGTTCGTGGCGACCGCGCCGACGCCCAAGCTCGCGAACGCCAAGACCGGTGAGCGCGCGATGGACCGGGAGACCGGAGCGCCCCTGTCGACCGTGGGCCTGCTCGTCTCGGACGAGGGTGAGGGCAACCTCTACCAGGTGACCATCCCGGAGACGGGCTACCCCGAGGGCCTGGCGCCGGGGATGCCGGTGAAGGTGATCGGGCTCAAGGCGCGTGACTGGGAGAACGAGTTCAACGGGCAGAAGCGCCACGGCATCTCGTTCCGCGCCGTTGCCATCACGGCGGCGGTCTGACCATGGCTGACCTGACGGTGTGGGTGGAGGCGACCGGCGCGTTAGCGGGTGCGGGTGGTCTCGGCTACGCGAAGGCGCGGGCGCCGCGCGTGTACTGGTCGCTGGTGGGCAAGCCGCTCACGGCGGGCCGGTTCACGCTCCGGTACCGCTCCACGATGGACGTGTGCGGGCTGACCGTGCAGCCGTCCGGCCTCCGGGCGTTCATGGCCCGGAACGTCGCCCGGCGCGAGGTGCAACCGGTGCCGCCGAAGGTTCGCCGGGTCCGGGGCACGTCGACCGGCCTGCGGGTCACGCTCCGGCTTCCCGCCGGCCTCGAACCCGCCGACGTCATCGCCTCGACCGAACGCCTGCGCCACGCCTGGGGCGTTCACTCCGTGACCGTCGCCCCGGTGAAGCCTGGCTTCGTCGAGCTTCGGATGACCGGCTACGACGTCCTGCGCGACGTCCGGATGCCGGCCAAGGCCCGCCCGCGGGACATGGTGGTCCCGGTCGCTCTGCGGGAGGACGGAACGCCGTTCGAACGTGACTACCGGGCGGTACCGATGGCGCTGACACTGGGGGCGAACTTCTCCGGGAAGTCGATGTATCAGCGCAACCTCATCAAGGGCTTGGCCCAGCTCCCCGCCGCCCTGGTGGGCATCGACTGCAAGCGCGGCGTGGAACAGGCCGGCTACGCGCCGCGGCTGTCGGCGCTGGCCACCGACCCGGACCGGGCGGCCGACCTCCTGGACGTGCTGCTGACGGAGATGGGCGACCGGTTCGACCTGCTCAGCCTCTACGGCGCTGCGGATCTGTGGGAGCTGCCGGACGAGGTGCGGCCGGTGCCGGTCGTGGTCCTGGTGGACGAGGTGGCGGAACTGTTCCTGACCTCCTCGAAGAAGGAGGAGGAACGCCGGGAGCGGATCGTGACCGCACTGATCCGGCTCGCGCAGATGGGCCGCGCCGCCGGCCTCTACCTCGAAGTGTGCGGGCAGCGCTTCGGCTCCGACCTCGGCCGCGGCGCCACCATGCTCCGAGCCCAGCTCACCGGCCGCGTCGTCCACCGCGTCAACGACAAGGAAACGGCAGAGATGGGGCTCAAGGACGTCGCCCCGGCGGCGGTCCCGGTGGCCTGCCAGATCCCCGCCGACCGCCCCGGAACCGCGGTCGCCACCGACGCCTCCGGCGGCTGGTGCCGCATCCGCACCCCGAAGGTCTCCCAGGACGAGGTGATCGCGGTCTGCCGCGAGCACGCGCACCTGGTCCCCGACGTTCCTGCCCTCGAACCGTTCCGGCCCTACGTGCCCGAGCCGGTTGCCGGGCAACGCCCTTCGCTGGTCAAGCCGGTCCCGGCAACCGAATGAAGCCGCCGGGGCCGGGCGGTCGAACTGCTCCCGCCCGGTCCTGGCCCAACTCCCCCAAAGGGAGGTGACTCCTCATGGCTCGACTGCTCCGCCCGGACGCCGTGCTCATCCAGGCCGTCATCGCGGGCGCTCTGTCCTTCTCCCACCTACACGACCTCGCGGAAGCCGCCGGGCAGACCGGTTGGAAGGCGTGGGCCTACCCGATCTCCGTGGACCTGCTACTGGTCGCCGCATGGCGTCGACTGCGCACCGTGCGAGACGGCGGGGCCTGGACCTGGTTCATCGTCGCCCTCTTCGCCTCGCTCGGCGCGAACATCGCTACCGCCGGCCTTCTCGACCTCACCGACGTGCCGGACTGGCTACGCATCCTCGTCGCAGGGTGGCCCGCTCTCGCCTTCCTCGGTGGCACCCTCCTCGTCCACTCCCCGGCCCACACCACCTCGGACGAGGCACCGGTCCCGGACGAGGTGACGCCGCCCGTCGACCGTGCGCCTGCGGAAGTCGAGATGGAGCGCGCCGAAGAGCCCGACCCCGAACCGGCTCCGGTCGACTCCACCCCGCCCGTGCCCGAGCTGGCTCCGGTGCCTCCGTCAACACCTGCCACGCCAGCGATCCCGTCCGCGCTCCTCGACCACGCTCGCAAGCTGGCGGACTCCCACCAGGCCGCCACCGGCTCACCGATCCCCGTGGACGTCCTTGCGGCCCGTCTCGGCCTTCCGGCCCCGATGACCGACCAGATCGCCGCGCAACTTCAACTCACCTGACTGACCAGGAGGTTCTACGTGTCCGCGTACCGACGCTTCCGCAACAAGATCCGAATAGGCCCGGTGCAGGTCGCCACCTACTACGACGGCCGCGGCCGGGACCAGCACACCGCGGTCTGCACCGCCCCGCGCTGTGACTTCTCCGGCGATTACCCGACCAGGGCCGGGGCCGAGCTCGCCGCCCAGACCCACCGCTGCAAGGCGTGAGGAGACGGCCGTGATCGACGTCCCGCTCTGGCTCGCCATGGTCGCCGTCGCCCTCCTCGGCATCCGCCTCGTCCGCCCGCCGATCTGGCTGGTCGCCGCGCTGCTGCTGACCGGTTACCTCTCCGCCGACACGTTCATCGGCACCGCGCTCCGCTCCGTCCTCGACTGAATACCGCCGAAGGGATCACTCCTGATGTTCACCCCGAAGTACCCGCCCGCGGTCTCCATACCGGCCGCGCCCGTCCAGCCGATACCCGAGCCGGAGAGGCCCGGCGCGGCACCGGCGGTGTACCAGCCGGCGCCGATGGCACCTGCCGCCGCTGGTCGGCCGGCCATCCAGCTCACGCCCGGAAGCGCGGTCGCCCTCGCCGCCGGCGGCGGGGCCGTGGTCCTGGTCGTCGGCGCCGTCCTGGTCTCGATGCTCCTGGCGGTCGCCATCACCGGCGTCTCGATCGCCGTCACCGCGATCGTCCTGCGCCTGCTCGTCAACGACATGCACAACAAGCCCCAGCGCTGAACGGCCCCCGGGGCGGCCTCGGTCGCCAAACTTCCGCCGCCCCGGGCGCCTGCACCACTCCCAGACCCCAACGGACCCGGAAGGGAAAGCCCATCATGCCCCAGCACCCCCCGGCCTCGCGGATCTGCCGCGACTGCGACGGCTTCGCCACCGCCGCCATCACCACCGGCACCCGCCGCCCGGACGGCACCCGTCAGACGCTCCCGGTCACCTGCCCCACCTGCAAGGGCACCGGCCGCACCGCCCCCGCCGGCGCTCTCGCCACCGTCCGGCGGTGACCGCATGACCGTCGCCACTGCCGCGGCGGGCCTGGACCCGGCCACCCTCGCAGACCTCCTGCGGGTGGCCGGGTCCCCCGGCTTCGACCGCGTCCAGGACCAGATCCGCCGCACCGGCGGCTGCTCCGACCCGATCCACCTCCGCGGCTCCACCGTCACCCGCGACCGTGAAACCGGACAGGTCCTCTACGCCTACTCCACCGACACCGAGCCCGGTGGGCGGCTCCGCGTCGCCTGCGGCAACCGCCGGGCCTCCCGCTGCCCGTCCTGCGCCTGGACCTACGCCGGAGACACCTACCACCTGATCCGCGCCGGCCTCACCGGCGACCCGGCCAAGGGCACGCCCCACACCGTGCGCGACCACCCGCGAGTGTTTGCCACCCTCACCGCGCCCTCGTTCGGCCCGGTCCACAACCGGCCCGGCAAGCGCCCCTGCCGCTGCGGCACTTGGCACCAGGAGGACGCCCCCGAACTCGGCACGCCGCTCGACCCGGAAACCTACGACTACGCCGGTGCGGTGCTGTGGAACAACCACGCCTCCGACCTGTGGCGCTACTTCACGATCTACCTCCGCCGCGAGATCGCCAAGCGGGCCGGGCTGACGCAGAAGGACGCCCGCGAACAATCCCGCGTCTCCTTCGGCAAGGTCGCCGAGTACCAGAAACGCGGAGCGGTGCACTTCCATGCGGTGATCCGCTTCGACGGACCCGCCGGACCTGACAGTCCGCCGCCGCGCTGGGCCACCCTCGACCTGCTCACCGACGCCATCCACGCCGCCGCGGCCCGCGTGGCAGTCGACGTCCCCGCCGCCGGGAAGCAGCCGGCCCGCACGCTGCGCTGGGGCACCCAGCTCGACGTTCGACCCGTCCGCGCCTTCGACGACGGTGAGGACATCACCGAAGCGGCCGTCGCCTCCTACGTCGCCAAGTACGCCACCAAGGCCGCCGAGACCACCGGCGCCGCGGATGCGCCTGTGCACTGCCGCACCTGCCGCGGCACCGGTCGCTCCCCCCGCTACGACCGCGCCGACTCAGCACTCGGCCGCTGCGCCACCTGCCAGGGCACCGGCCTGGGCGAAAACCTCACCCGCCTGGACATCCCCGAACACGCCCGGCGCCTGATGGCCGCTTGCGTCAGCCTCCAGCCGCTCTACCGGGACCGGCAGCTTGCCCGGTGGGCCCACATGCTCGGCTTCCGCGGCCACTTCTCCACCAAGTCCCGTACCTACTCCACCACCCTCGGTGCGCTCCGCCAGGTCCGCGCGGACTACCGCGCCGCCCAGCACCGCGCCGCCCTCGGCCTGCCCGACCCCGCCGACACCGACGAGGGCACCACGCTCACCCTCGCGCACTGGGCCTACGCCGGCCACGGCCACACCCCCGGCGAATCCTGGCTCGCCGCATCCATCGCCCGAGACATCCAGCTCAACCGCGAGACCGCCCGCGAAGCCCTGCTCGACCAACTCGCCCTGGAAGGAGCCGCAGCATGACCACCGCGACCGCCGAACTGCTGACCGTGCCGGAGGTCATGGCCCGGCTCAAGCTCGGACGCTCCACGGTCTACGACCTGATCCGCTCGCGTCGTCTCACGTCCATCACCATCGGCCGTTCCCGTCGCGTGCCGGCGGACGCCCTTCTGGACTTCATCGCCCGCGAGATCGAGGAGGCCGCCTGATGGCCCAGCAACGCAAGCGGAACCCCAACGGCGCGGGAACCATCACCAAGCGCAAGGACGGTCGCTATCAGGCCGCCGTGTACGTCCTCCAGCCCGACGGCACCCGCGCCCGCAAGTTCGCCTACGGCAAGACCTGGGCGGAGTGCGACGCCAAGCGCCGGGAGTTGCTCGACAAGGTCGACCAGGGCGTGCCCGTGCCCACCCGGTCGGCCAAGCTCGCCGAGTGGCTGGCCTTCTGGCTGGACAGCGTGGTCAAGCCGCGCCGCAAGCTCAGCACCTACGACAAGTACGAGGCGCACGTCCGCCTCTACCTCTCCCCGATGCTGGGCACGAAGCGGCTGGAGTCCCTGAGCGCTCCCGACGTGCGCCGCTTCCTCCTGCAGCTGGAGAAGAAGACCACCGCTGCCACCGCCAAGGAGTCGCACCGCGTCCTGCGCACGGCCCTCTCCGCCGCCTGCCGCGAGGAGCTGATCACGCGCAACGTCGCCACGCTCGTGGAGCCGCCCCGGCCCGTCCCACGGGAGCTGAGCCCGTGGTCGTTGGACGAGACGCTCGAATTTCTCGCCGCCGCCCGCCGGGACCCGCTGTACGCGGCCTTCGTGCTCGCCATCGCCATGGGCCTGCGCCGGGGTGAGATCGTCGGCCTGCGCTGGCGGGACATCGACCTCGAGAACCGCGTCCTCCTGGTCCGCCAGCAGGTGCAGCGTCGACGCGGGGTGCTCTACAACGACGAGACCAAGGGGCGCCGCTCGCGTGCCCTGCCCCTGCCGGCCATCTGCATCGCCCCGCTGCGCTGGCATCGGATGCGGCAGCAGTCGGCGTACGCGGCCGCCGGCATCGACTGGACCTCTGAAGGCTACGTCTTCGCGACCCGCACCGGGCGGCCGATCGAGCCGCGGAACGTGCACCGGTCCTTCGTCCGCGTCAGCGAGTCCGCCGGCCTCCGGCCCGTCCGGCTGCACGACGCCCGGCACGGCTGCGCCACGCTGCTCACGGCGGCCGGGGTCGCGCCCCGCGTCGTCATGGAGATCCTGGGCCACAGCCAGATCAGCATGACGATGGACGTGTACACGCACGTCGTGCAGGACACGCAGCGGGAGGCGATCAGCCACATGGACCGGCTGCTGAAGCGGCGGCCCGCCCGTGAGTGACCGCTCTCGTTGATGTCAGGCGTGGATGTCAAAGGCCCCGGACCATGATCGGTCCGGGGCCTTCGCCGTGTCCTGCCTGGAGCCCCCTGTCGGGTTCGAACCGACGACCCCCGCTTTACAAGAGCGGTGCTCTGGCCAGCTGAGCTAAGGAGGCGTTGCCCGAGCAGTGTACCCACCGTGCCGGGGGGCCTCGTCGGGAATTGTTGCGAACTTCTCCGCCGGACTCTGCTGACTTTGGGGGCCCCGCGGGTTAACGTCCCTGCAGTCCGGTTCACCGGATCGGACATCACCACCTTCCACTACGGATCGTCCGGCACGTTCCTGCCGGTGAAGGGGGCCCATCACCATGGCCACTGTTACGTTCGACAAGGCGACCCGCATCTACCCGGGTGGCACCAAGCCCGCCGTCGACGCGCTCGACATCGAGATCCAGGACGGCGAGTTCCTGGTCCTCGTCGGCCCGTCCGGCTGCGGCAAGTCGACCTCCCTGCGCATGCTCGCGGGTCTGGAGGACGTCAACGGCGGCGCGATCCGCATCGGCGACCGCGACGTCACCCACCTGCCGCCGAAGGACCGGGACATCGCCATGGTGTTCCAGAACTACGCGCTGTACCCCCACATGACGGTCGCCGCGAACATGGGCTTCGCGCTCAAGATCGCGGGCGTGCCGAAGGACGTCATCCGGCAGAAGGTGGAGGAGGCCGCGCGCATCCTCGACCTCACCGAGTACCTGGAGCGCAAGCCGAAGGCGCTCTCCGGCGGTCAGCGTCAGCGTGTGGCGATGGGCCGCGCCATCGTGCGTGAGCCGCAGGTCTTCCTCATGGACGAGCCGCTGTCCAACCTGGACGCCAAGCTCCGTGTCTCGACCCGTACGCAGATCGCGTCGCTGCAGCGCCGCCTGGGCATCACCACCGTCTACGTCACCCACGACCAGGTCGAGGCCATGACCATGGGCGACCGGGTGGCCGTGCTCAAGGACGGTCTGCTCCAGCAGGTCGACACCCCGCGCAACATGTACGACCGCCCCGCCAACCTCTTCGTGGCCGGCTTCATCGGCTCGCCCGCGATGAACCTGGTCGAGGTGCCGATCACCGACGGCGGCGTGAAGTTCGGCAACAGCGTGGTGCCGGTCAGCCGTGAGGCGCTCTCCGCGGCCTCCAGCCGTGGCGACACGACGGTCACCGTGGGCATCCGGCCCGAGCACTTCGAGGTGGTGGAGCTCGGCGGCGCCGGCCTCGCCAAGGACGCCGGCCTCGAGGTCTCGGTCAACGTGGTCGAGGAGCTCGGCGCGGACGGCTACGTCTACGGCACCGCCCGCGTCGGCGGCGAGGACAAGGACCTGGTGGTCCGCGTCAACGGCCGCCAGGTCCCCGAGAAGGGCTCCAAGCTGCACGTGGTGCCGAAGGCGGGCGAGACCCACGTCTTCTCCACCTCCACCGGCGAGCGTCTCTCCGACTGATCCGGAGCCGGCACCGGCCGGCGTCGGAACGGAACGGGCCCCGCGGCATCGCGCCGCGGGGCCCGTTCCCGTTTCCCGGGCGACCGGCGACGCCGGGGAGACACACGGGCCCGGCTGCGCCTCGACGGGCCGCACCGCACGAGCGGCACGCACCGCAAGGGCCGCACCGCAGCACCGGCCGCGTCAACACGGCTACTCGAATGCTCCACCGAAAGGTCACCCATCAGGGTTACCAAATGTCGCCTAACAACTACCGCCCGCTACCCTCACTCGCGTGAAGCACACCACGAACCAGCAGACGCGCGCCGGCCGCGGTCCCGCCCGCGGGATCGGCCGCACGCTCGCCCTCGTCCTCCCCGTCGTCCTGGTCCTCTCCGGCACGCTCGCGGTCACCCGGGTGAACTGGTCGGGCGAGCCCGCCGACCCGGTGCTCGCCGCTGCGAACGCCGGGTCACCGGCGAGCGTCTCCGGCAAGGCCCGCCCCGCCCCGCAGGACGTGCTGCGCGACCGGCTGCTGACCGAGCTGCAGGAGAAGGACCCGGGCGTCGCCCTCACCCACCTCCAGAAGGCGGTCGACGAGCAGCCCTCGCTGGCACGGCACTGCGCGTCCATCGCCCGCGCGCTGGGCCGGGCGGCGGTCCGGGTCCACGGCCCGGTGAAGGCCCAGTCCTACTCCCGCCCGGTGTGCGACACCGCCTTCGCCACCGGCGTGGCCGCGGCGGGCGGCCGCTAGGCAATACAGCCAGGGCCTGTCCGGCACCCTCCTCGCCCAGTGGCGCGCGGGGCGCACGTACAGTGCGGTCCATGACCGATCCGAACGCCGCCGCGCGCCCCGTCCAGGCCGTCATCCTGGCCGGTGGCCAGGGCTCCCGCCTGCGCCCCTACACCGACGACCGGCCCAAGCCGATGGTGGAGATCCCCGGCACCGGCACGCCGATCATCGGCCACCAGATCACCTGGCTCGCCCAGGAGGGGGTGACCGACGTGGTCGTCAGCTGCGGGCACCTCGCCGACGTGCTGGAGAAGTGGCTCGACTCCGCCGATCTGCCGGCCCGGGTCACCACCGTCGTCGAGCCGGAGCCGCTGGGGCGGGGCGGCGGGCTGAAATACGCCGCGGCGCACCTGCCGCACCCCGACCGCGCCTGGTACGCCACCAACGGGGACATCTGGACGCGGTTCTCGCTGCGCGACATGGCCGACTTCCACACCGGGCGGGGCGCGGTGGCCACGCTGGCGCTGGCGCGGCCCCGGCTGCCGTGGGGGGCGGTCAGGACCGACGGGTTCGGGTACATCAACGACTTCATCGAGGCGCCGCCGTCCACCTTCGAGATCAACGCGGGGGTGTACGTGTTCTCGCCGGAGTTCGCCGAGCTCCTGCCGGACCGCGGGGACCACGAGCGGAGCACGTTCCCCCGGCTCGCGCGGGAGCGGCGGCTGGCCGGGTTCTCCATCCCGCACGGGGCGTACTGGCGGGCCATCGACACGGCGAAGGACCTCACGGAGGCCGCCAAGGAGCTCGCCGCCCTCAACGGCTGACGCCGGCAGCCGCCTGAACCCCCGCGGCCGCCACCGCGACGCGCCGCCCTCGCCCGCGCGGGAGCCCGCCGCCGCGTTCCCGCCGCCGGTAGGGTCTGGCCACCGTTGTCGGCGACAGAGGGGAACCGCATGCCGCAGCTGCTGAGGGTCCAGAACTTCACCGTCTCGAGCGACGGGGTCGGCGCGGGCGAGGACCAGAGCCTGGAGAACCCGTTCGGTCTCGCCGTCGATCCGGCGGCGCTCTTCGCCTGGGCGGGCGCCACCGCGAGCTGGCCCAACCGCACCGACCCCGGCGGCAGCCGTGGGCTCGACGACTACTTCACGCGGGACTTCTCGCACAACATCGGCGCCGAGATCATGGGCCGCAACAAGTTCGGCCCGCAGCGCGGGCCGTGGACGGACCACGAGTGGAAGGGCTGGTGGGGCGACGAACCGCCGTTCCACACCCCGGTGTTCGTGATGACGCACCACCCGCGCCCCTCGTTCACGCTCTCCGACACCACGTTCCACTTCGTCGACGGCGACCCCGTGAGCGTCCTGGAGCAGGCCCGGAAGGCGGCGCGGGGCAAGGACGTCCGGCTCGGCGGCGGGGTGTCCACCGTGCGGCAGTTCCTGGACGCGGACCTCGTGGACACGCTGCACGTCGCGGTCTCCCCCATGGAACTCGGTTCCGGCCTGCGGCTGTGGGAGTCGCCGGACGAGCTCCTCGACCGGTACCACCTGGAGGTCGTGCCCAGCCCGAGCGGCGTGACCCACCACCTCTTCTGGCGCAGGTGACACGGGGCTCCCACCGGTGCTCCCCCTCCGCCGGCGGACGCCCCGGAGGCCCCCCGGCGGACACCCCGGCGGACACCCCGGCCGACACCCCAGGCCCGGGGCACGGCCCCCCCGGCAAGGAGGGACAAGGAGAGAGCCCCCGGCCCGTACCAGGGCCGGGGGCTCTCCCGTCGGGCTCGGGCCGGTCAGCCGAAGAGGCCGCCGACCAGGCCGGGGTTGCGGGGTGACTCGTCGGGCGAGCCGCCGCCGGAGGGGCTGCCGGAGGAGGGGGCGCCGTCCGAGGTGCCGGCTCCCGCCGGCGCCTCCTCGGGCGCGGGCTCCACCGGCGGCGCCTGACCGGACTCGCTGGGCCGCCCGCCCGAGACGTCGCCGGCGTCCCCGGTGTCCGTCCCGGCGGCGGCCTCGCCCGCGTCCGCCTGCGTGCCGGCGGTCCGCTCCTGCGCTCCCGCCGTGCCCGCGGTCGGCTCGGAGGCCGTGCCCTCGGACCCGGCCGTGGGCTCGCCCGAGGCCGACTCGGACGGCGACCGGCTCCCCGGCGCCGTGTCACCCGGCAGCGGCGACCCCGGCAGCGCGTTCCGCGGCGGCTCGCCGGGGCGCGGCACGACCACCCGGTCCGCGTCCCGCACCGCCGCGCCGAGCAGCGACCCGACCAGCAGGGTCAGGCCCGCGACGACACCCGCCGCCAGCGCCCCCCGCTTCAGCACGTACCGGCGCAGGTCCCACAGCGGGGCCCGCGGGCCCAGCCGCCGCCAGGCCCGCCCGGCCAGCGCGCCGTCCGCCGAGTAGACCGGCGCGCCCGCGATCACCAGCGGCGACCAGGCGGCCAGGTAGACCACGTCCGCCATCTCGTAGACCGGCACCGCCTGCCAGCTCACGCACATCAGCAGCGTCGCCGCCAGCAGCACGCCCACCCCGGCCGCGACCCGCTGCCACAGGCCGAGGACGGTCAGCACGCCCACGAGCACCTGAAGGAAGGCCACGGTCAGGCCGGAGCCCACCGGGTGCTGGAGGGCGAAGCCGTGCAGCGGTTCGCCGACGCCCCCCGGCTCCAGGGCGTGCAGCAGCCGGGTCATCGAGCCGCGCTCGCCGCCGTCGAAGTAGACCGGGTCGCAGAGCTTGCCCATGCCGTCGTAGACGGAGACGAAGCCGAGGAACACGCGCAGCGGCAGCAGCACCACGCCGAGGTTCATCCGGCGGCCGGGGTAGTAGGCGTGCTTCTCCGTCGCCCGCCGGCCCCCGCGGCCCTCCTCGGCCCCGGCCTCCACCGCCGAGGCCTCGGCGCCGTAACCGTCCGCGGCGTACCCGTCGGGACCGTACCCGTCGGGACCGTAGCCGTCCGCGGCGTAACCGTCGGGGCGGTAGCCGTCCGCGGGGTGGCCGTCCGGACCGTAGGCGCCGGGACGGTGGGCGTCCGTGCCGTAGCCGCCGCCCGCGTACCCGTCCGCGCCGTACCCGCCGTACCGCGCCCCCGTGCCCCCGTACGCGCCCGTCCGGCCGTAGCCGGAGGCGTCGGAGCCGTACTCGTCGGCGTAGGTCTCGTACGCGCCCGGCGCCAGGTAGCCGGGCTCCTCGAAGGCGCTGCCCACCGACCGCATGGGCGGCAGGAGGCGGGTGCCCTCGCCGATCACCGGCGTCTCGAGGGTCCGCTCCGTCGCGCTCTCCTCGCGCCCGCCCGCGTAGCCGGCGGCCACGCCGCCGTCGTACCCCCGGTCGAGGCCCTCGCCGAACCCGCCGCCGTAGCCCGCGCCGGGGTCCGGCAGCCGCGGGATGGTCTGGGTCGTCGCGGGAGAGGGCGCGGGGGACACCGGCGCGGCGGGCGCCTGGGCGAGGCCGCCCAGCTGGGCGCCCCGCACGGCCTGCAGCAGGCGGTGCGCCCCCGTGTCGTCCGGCGCCGAACGCCCGCTCCAGACGACCGGACGCCGCTTCTTCCCGGCCGCGGCCGCACCCGGCTGCGCGACGACGGGGATCGGCGTCGTGTCCTCGGTGGCTCTCACGTGCCCGGCGATCCGCGTCGACCTGGCCCGCCGCGCCGAGGCGCCCAACTGCACGCGGAAGCTCGCGTGATTGACGATGACCTGCGCGGGATCGCAGGGCACCTTCACCATGCTCAGCGCGGGGGTGTCGTCGAAGCCCGACGGACGGTCCCCCGTAGGTGTGCGGGGTGTTCTGGTGTCCACACTCATCTAACCGAGTGACGACACGTAAGGACACTGCCCCGACCGCCCCGATCTGTCCGAAGCACGTCAAGCTCGGCAGTCGTCCGCAAAACACCCCGCGCGGGCGAATTTCTGCACACCCGTTCGAGAGGGAACGGGTGCCGCACCGGGTCCGGTGAGCCGGCGGTCAGACCCGGCGGCGTGCCGCCTCGTAGAGCACGATGCCCGCCGCGACACCGGCGTTGAGCGACTCCGCGCCGCCCGGCATCGGGATGCGGACCCGGAAGTCGCAGGTCTCGCCGACCAGGCGGGACAGGCCCTTGCCCTCGCTGCCGACCACGACGACGACCGGGCCGGACAGCGCCTCCAGGTCACCGATCTCGTGCTCTCCGTCGGCCGCCAGGCCCACGACGACCAGGCCGGACTTCTTGTACTGCTCCAGCGCCCGGGTCAGGTTGGTGGCCCGCGCCACCGGGGTGCGGGCCGCGGTGCCCGCCGAGGTCTTCCACGCGCCCGCGGTCATGCCGGCCGCGCGGCGCTCCGGCACGACCACGCCGTGGCCGCCGAAGGCGGAGACGGAGCGGACCACCGCGCCCAGGTTCCGGGGGTCGGTGACCCCGTCCAGGGCGACGATCAGCGCGTCCTCGCCCCGGTCCGCGGCGTCGGCGACCAGGTCCTCGGGGTGCGCGTACTCGTACGGCGGGACCTGGAGCACCAGGCCCTGGTGGTTGAGGCCGTTGGTCATCCGGTCGAGCTCGGGGCGCGGCGCCTCCATCAGGTTGATGCCGCCGCGCTCGGCCGCGAGCTGCAGCGCCTCGCGGACCCGCTCGTCGCTGTCGATGAACTGCTGCACGTAGAGCGTCTTGGCGGGCACGCCCTCGCGCAGCGCCTCGACGACGGGGTTGCGGCCGACGACCAGCTCGGAGGTGGAGCGGCCACCGCCCCGGCGGGCGGCGGCGGGCCGGCCCTGGGCGCGGCGGGCCTTCGCGTTGGCGGCACGCTGCTTGGCGTGCCCCTTGCGCATCTCGGCGGGCGGGGTCGGCCCCTTGCCCTCGAGACCCCGGCGTCGCTGGCCGCCACTGCCGACCTGCGCGCCCTTCTTACTCGATGCGCGGCGGTCCTTGGACATGAGCTGATCGTCTCCGTGAAGCTGGGGGGAAGTGTGCGTCTGGAAGTGCAAGTGTGCCGCCCGGAAGCCCGGGCGGCACATTCGCGCAGGTCGGGTCAGCTGCCGCCGAGGGACCAGCGGGGTCCGTGCGGGCTGTCCTCGATGACCAGGCCGGAGCGGCCGAGCTGGTCGCGGATGGCGTCGGCGGTCGCCCAGTCCTTGCGGGCGCGGGCGGCCTCGCGCTGCTCGAGCACCAGCCGCACCAGCCCGTCGACCACGCCCTCGAGCTCCTCGCCGCGGCCCTCGGCGCCGCCGGACCAGTGCGCGTCCAGCGGGTCGAGGCCGAGCACGCCGAGCATGGCGCGGACCTCGGCCAGGCGGGCGACCACCGCCTCCTTGTCGTCGGCGGCCAGCGCGCTGTTGCCCTGCCGGACCGTGGTGTGCACCACGGCGAGCGCCTGCGGGGTGCCCAGGTCGTCGTCCATCGCCTCGGCGAAGGCCGGCGGGACCTCGGCGGCGGGCTCGACCGGCCCGCCCGCGAGCTCCACGGCGCGCTGGACGAAGCCCTCGATCCGGGCGAACGCCGACTCGGCCTCGCGCAGGGCCTCCTCGCTGTACTCGATCATCGACCGGTAATGCGGGGTGCCCAGGTAGTAGCGCAGGACGATGGGCCGCCACCGGGTGACCATCTCGGAGACCAGCACCGAGTTGCCCAGCGACTTGGACATCTTCTCGCCGCTCATCGTCACCCAGGCGTTGTGCATCCAGTAGCGGGCGAACTCGTCGCCGAACGCCTTGGACTGGGCGATCTCGTTCTCGTGGTGCGGGAAGACGAGGTCCAGGCCGCCCCCGTGGATGTCGAAGGCGGGCCCCAGGTACTTGTGGACCATCGCCGAGCACTCCAGGTGCCAGCCGGGGCGGCCGCGGCCGAACGGGGTGTCCCAGCTGGGCTCGCCCGGCTTGACCGCCTTCCACATGGCGAAGTCGCGCGGGTCCCGCTTGCCCGCCACGCCCTCGTCGGGCTGGCGGAGGTCGTCGACGTCCTGGTTCGACAGCGAGAGGTAGTCGGGGTACGAGCGCACGTCGAAGTAGACACTGCCGTCCGCCTCGTAGGCGTGGCCGCGCTCGATCAGGCCGCGCATCATCTCGACCATCTCGGTGACGTGGCCGGTGGCCCGCGGCTCGTACGTCGGGGGCAGGCAGCCGAGCGCGTCGTAGGCGGCGGTGAAGGCCCGCTCGTTCTCGTAGCCGATGGACCACCAGGGGCGGCCCTGCTCGGCCGACTTGGCGATGATCTTGTCGTCGATGTCGGTGACGTTCCGGACGAAGGTCACCTGGTAGCCGCGGTGGGCGAACCATCGGCGCAGCACGTCGAAGTTGAGGCCCGAGCGGATGTGCCCGATGTGCGGGGGTGCCTGGACGGTGGCGCCACAGAGGTAGATCGAGACACAGCCCTGCGTGAGCGGGACGAAGTCACGGATCTGCCGGGCGCTGGTGTCGTACAGGCGAATAGTCACGCCTCAAGAGTAGTGGGCGCGGGGCACTGCCTCACGCCCACTACCACAAGCGGCCACCGGCGGTCCGCCGCTACCGGCCGGCCTCGCGGACCACCAGGGCGGTGGCGACGGCCATCAGCCCCTCGTCCCGTCCGGGGAAGCCGAGGCCGTCGGTGGTGGCGCCGGAGACGGAGACCGGAGCGCCCGCCGCCTCGGAGAGGATCTTCTGCGCCTCCTCGCGCCGCTTGCCGATCTTCGGCCGGGGGCCGACGACCTGCACCGCGACGTTGCCGATGACGAAGCCCGCCGCACGGACGATCCGGGCGGCCTCGGTGAGCAGGGTGACGCCGGAGGCGCCGGACCACTCGGGGCGGGAGGTGCCGAAGTGCTGCCCGAGGTCGCCGAGCCCGGCGGCGGAGAAGAGCGCGTTGCAGGCGGCGTGCGCGACCACGTCGGCGTCGGAGTGGCCGGCCAGTCCCGGTCCCTCCCCCTCCCACTTCAGGCCCGCGCACCACAGGTCGCGGCCCTCCTCGAAGGCGTGGATGTCGGTGCCGATGCCGACCCGCGGCAGCGGGTACGGGACCGCGGGCCGCTCGGAAGCCGCCGTGGCCGCGGGCCGCTCGGAAGCGGTGGCTTCCGCGGGCTGCTCAGAAGCCATCGTTGCGCCTCCTGCGGGCCAGGACCGCCTCCGCCAGGACCAGGTCCAGCGGGCGGGTCACCTTGAACGCCTCCTCGTGCCCGGGCACCGTGACGACCCCCAGGCCGAGGCGCTCGACCATGCTCGCGTCGTCGGTGACCTCGCCCTCGACCTCCTTGTGGGCGCGGGTCAGCACCGTCCGGTCGAACCCCTGCGGGGTCTGCACGGCGCGCAGCCGGGCCCGGTCCGGGGTGGCCACCACCGGCTCGGGCTCCCCGGTCACGGCGGCCGGCTGGACCTCCTTGACCGTGTCGGCCAGCGGAAGCGCGGGCACCACGGCCAGGGCGCCGTCGCGCACGGCCTCGATCACCGCGTCCACGGTGTCCACCGGGACCAGCGGCCGGGCTGCGTCGTGGACCAGCACCACCTCGTGGCCCGCGGGCAGCGCCTCCAGGCCGAGCCGCACCGACTCCTGCCGGGTCCCGCCGCCGGGGACCACCAGGAAGTCGGTGCGCTCCGGCAGCGCGTGCGAGTCGAGGAGCGACCGCACCTCGGCGGCGCCGTCGGGCGGGGCCACCACCACGACCAGGGAGACATGGCGGGACGCGGCCATGGCGCGCACCGCGTGGATCAGCATGGGGGTCCCGCCGAGCGTCCGCAGCGCCTTGGGGGCGCCGGGGCCCAGCCGTACCCCGCGGCCGGCGGCCGGGATCACCACGGCGGTGCCGGCGGGCGGGGAGGAGGGGCGCTCGTCTCGGGACAAGGCTGCGTGAGACATCGGTTCCTGTCAGGTTTGTGTGCTCCGCGCGGATGGGTATGGCCTCACCGAACCGGATGCTCCGCCGCCGGCCGGCCCTTCCGTGACAGACGGGCGGCGCGGAGGATCACGGGTCGGGAGAGGCCGGTCGAAGACTCACCGCCGGCGCGACGGCCGATCCGACTGTGGACATGCCGCAGCGCCCGGCAATGCTTTCGCATCATCGGGCACTGCGGCAGCGACTGTCCTAGATCCGGTCGCGCTCGGCGTAGCCGCGCGGGCGCGTCCGGAGGAACAACATCAGGAGGCGAGCACCTCGTCGAGGAGCGCCTCGGCCTTGTCCTCGTTGGTGTTCTCCGCGAGAGCGAGCTCGCTGACCAGGATCTGGCGGGCCTTGGCGAGCATGCGCTTCTCACCGGCGGACAGGCCGCGCTCGCGCTCACGACGCCACAGGTCGCGGACGACCTCGGCGACCTTGATGACATCACCGGAGGCCAGCTTCTCCAGGTTTGCCTTGTAACGGCGTGACCAGTTGGTGGGCTCCTCGGCGTACGGCGCGCGCAGCACCTCGAAGACCCGGTCCAGTCCATCCTGACCGACCACGTCACGCACGCCCACGAACTCCGCATTGTCCGCCGGCACGCGCACCGTGAGATCGCCCTGGGCGACCTTCAGCACCAGATAGGTCTTGTCCACGCCTTTGATCTGGCGAGTTTCGATGGCCTCGATCAGCGCGGCCCCGTGATGGGGATAGACCACGGTGTCGCCAACCTTGAACGTCATGTGACAGGTACCCCTTCCGTGGCTATCCAGGGTAACACGGATTGGGCGGGTTCTGAATGGCGTTTTCGCAGGTCAGGGCATATCTCGGGGCTTGACAACTCCAGCCGGTACATGCTTCGGAAGGGGAGCGGAAGGGGGTATTCGCAGGTCGGAGGGGGGTTCCCGGCCGTGCGAAACGCGGACGTTACACCCCTTCGCGGCCTCGCGACAACGACGTTACGCCCCAGAATGTCCGATTCCAAGTGAACGATCTCCGCTACTCCGTTCGAGCGGGCCATCCGGCTGCCGGGTGACCCGCGGAGGCAATCGGAAATTGATCACCGGGCACCCGATCGGCCCCCTGATCAAAATTCGCCAGGGGCATTCCGGGCCTGCGGAAATAACAGCCCGCAGTTATCCGAATGCCGGACCGACGGCACGTGAATCCATCGGCGCCCGACAAGGGTTCGAGGCGCCTTCGGGGGCGGAAGATCGAGTTGTTGTGACGAACGTCAAGCGGAAGGGTGACGTTCCGGTGCCCGCCGACGGGCGGTTCACACCGGGTGAGCGCGCGGTTCGCCTCGGGTGGGTCGGGTGCGGCCGGGAAGAGGCGGCTCGGTAATCTTGGGGCGCCAACGCTTCACCCGTCCCTGGGAGCCGGCGGCGTCACCGCCGTCCCGCTTCGCCCACGTTAAGGAGTTGCCGCCGCCGTGAGCAGCAGCCTTCGACGCGGCGCCCTCGCCGCCGCCGCCATCGCGTTCTCGATCGCCTCGCTCGCCGCCTGCGGCGCCGGCAACAACGCCGAGACCCTGCAGATCAAGCCGGACCTCGCGGGCACCGCCGTCGGCGACATCAAGGTGCGGAACGTCGCCGTCATCACCCAGGCCGACACCGAGGCCGCCGGCCCGGCCGCCGTCATGGCGACCGTCTTCAACGACGGCACGAAGGATCAGACGCTGGACTCCATCACCCTGGGCGGCGGCCACACCGTGGAGCTCGAGCCGGCCAAGGGCGGCACGCTGACCGTACCGGCCGGCGGCCGGTTGGTGATCGGCGGCGAGAACAACGCGAGCGCGACGGTCCCCGCCGGCCGGGACGCCGTGCAGGACGGTGACAACCAGGAGGTGACCTTCACCTTCAGCGAGACCGGCCGGGTCTCCCTGGAGGCGCTCGTGCTGCCCGCCGACAGCTACCTCTCCGACTGGGGCCCGAGCGCCGTTCCCGGCGTCGGCGAGCCGTCCGGGGAGCCCTCGGGCTCGGCGTCGCCGTCCGGCTCCGCGGAGGCCGGCGAGGCCGGCGCCTCCGCGGACCCGTCCTCCGAGGCCGACGCCGGCCACTGACGGCGCGGACGGGTCACGCACCCGCCGCGACACGCACGCCGAAGGGGCGGCTCCCCGCGGGGAGCCGCCCCTTCGGCGTGCGCGCGTGGGTCCGCGCCGGCCTACGGCTCGAACTTGTAGCCCAGGCCGCGGACCGTGACCAGGTACCGCGGGGCCCCGGGGTCGGGCTCGATCTTCGCGCGGAGCCGCTTGACGTGGACGTCGAGGGTCTTGGTGTCGCCCACGTAGTCGGCGCCCCACACCCGGTCGATGAGCTGCATCCGGGTCAGCACGCGCCCGGCGTTGCGGAGCAGCATCTCCAGCAGGTCGAACTCCTTGAGCGGCAGGTCCACCTTGTCACCGTCCACGGTGACGACGTGGCGGTCCACGTCCATGCGGACCGGGCCGGCCTCGAGCGCCGTGGGGGTGGTCTCCTCGGGCTCGCCCCGGCGCCGCAGCACGGCACGGATGCGGGCCACCAGTTCGCGGGAGGAGAACGGCTTGGTGACGTAGTCGTCGGCGCCTATCTCCAGCCCGACCACCTTGTCGATCTCGCTGTCCTTGGCGGTGACCATGATCACCGGGACGTTGGAGCGGTTGCGCAGCTGACGGCAGACCTCGGTGCCCGGCAGCCCGGGCAGCATCAGGTCGAGCAGAACCAGGTCGGCTCCGTTGCGCTCGAACTCCTCGAGGCCGTCGGGGCCGGTGGCCGCGACGGCGACCTCGAAGCCCTCCTTGCGGAGCATGTACGACAGGACGTCGGAGAAGGACTCCTCGTCCTCGACGACGAGCACACGGGTCACGGGCGGACCT
The DNA here is from genome assembly GCF_040643475.1 of Streptomyces sp. NPDC047130. Lineage (NCBI taxonomy): Bacteria > Bacillati > Actinomycetota > Actinomycetes > Kitasatosporales > Streptomycetaceae > Streptomyces > Streptomyces sp. NPDC047130. The sequence goes on from NZ_JBEYUK010000013.1 coordinate 115,076, forward strand.
CCGGAGCGGGAAGCGGATCGGGCGAAGGGGTGGGTACGGCGGTGGAGCCGGTGGCGGGCCCGGGCGCCGCGGCGGCGCCGGTGGTGTCGGGGGCGGTGCCGGTGGTGTCCGGGGCGGCGGACGTGGAGCCGTCGCCGCGCTCACGCGCCGCGCGGGCCTCCGGCAGCCGGATGGTGAAGGTGGAGCCCTGGCCCTCGGTGCTCCAGACGGTGACCTCGCCGCCGTGCGAGGCCACCACGTGCTTGACGATGGCCAGGCCCAGGCCGGTGCCGCCGGTGGCCCTGGAGCGGGCCGGGTCGACGCGGTAGAAGCGCTCGAAGATGCGCTCCCGGTCGCGGTCGGAGATGCCGATGCCCTGGTCGGTGACGGCGATCTCGATCATCTCGCCGCCCGGGCCGGCCACCCGGCGGACCGCGATGCCGACCTTGGTCTGGGCGGGCGAGTAGTTGACCGCGTTCTCGACGAGGTTGCCGAGGGCGGCGGCGAGCTGGCCGCGGTTGCCCCAGACGTACAGTCCCTCGGCGCCGGCGGCGGCCATGGTGATGTTCTTCGAGCCGGCCTGCTGGCGGCAGCGGTCCATGGCCTCCTCGACCAGCACCTCGGCCTTCACCGGCTCGGCGTCCTCCAGCGGATCGTCGTTCTGGATCCGGGAGAGGTCGATGAGTTCCTGCACGAGGTTGGTGAGGCGGGTGGCCTCGATCTGCATGCGTCCGGCGAACCGCTGCACCGCCTCCGGGTCGTCGGCGGCGTCCATCACGGCCTCCGACAGCAGGGAGAGCGCTCCCACGGGGGTCTTCAGCTCGTGCGACACGTTGGCGACGAAGTCCCGCCGGACGGCCTCGATGCGGCGGGCCTCGGTGAGGTCCTCGACCAGCAGCATCACCAGGCGCGAGCCGAGCGGGGCCACCCGGGCGGAGACCGCCAGGGGTTCGCCGCGGCCGGTGCCGCGTCGGGGCAGTTCCAGTTCGACCTGGCGTATCTCGCCGTCCCGCCGGGTGTCCCGGGCCATCTGCAGCATCGGTTCCACCGCGAGCCTGCCGCCGCGGACCAGTCCCAGCGCGTAGGCGGCGGAGCTGGCCTTGACCACCGCGTCCGCCTCGTCCAGCACCACCGCCGAGGAGCGGAGCACCGACAGGACGGTGTCCACCCCCCGGGGGAGCGGGCTCTCGGCGTGCGCGGAGGCGCGGCTCGGGCGTTCCAGGTCGCTCTCGCTCCAGCGGAACGCCAGCATGGCGATGACGCCGGTGAGCACACCTGCGATCGCCGCCGCTGCGGCGACCGCCGCGTTCACGTCCATGCCTCCAGGTTAGGTGGGGTGAGGGCGTGTCCCCCAGCCTCCGGAGCGAGACCTGGCGCACTGGTCGCCCAGAGTTCACCTTCCGGTTCGTGTCGGTTCACCCCGTCGGCCGCCGGCGGGCCGGGAGCCGCGTGAACGGCGGTGGAACGGGGGGCACGCTTTCCGGTTGCTTCAGGTCGCGACGGGCGGGTAGGACCGACCCCACGTGGAAACACGAGCATGATCGGCCCGCCCGGGGAAGCCACCCGGGATCCGCCCGGGACCGTCCGTCATCCGAAAAGGGGAACAACAGATGCGCGACGCGTACCACGAGGAGCTGGATTCGATCGCCGACGACCTCGTCGGGATGGCCCGTACGGTCGGCTCGGCGATGGGCCGGGCGACCACGTCGATCCTGGACGCCGACCTCTCCCTGGCGGAGCGGGTGATCGAGGCCGACCAGGACGTCGACGAGAAGCAGCACGACCTGGAGGCCCGGGCGATCGCCCTGCTGGCCCGCCAGCAGCCGGTGGCGACGGATCTGCGGACGGTGGTGACCTCGCTGCGGATCTCGGCCGATCTGGAGCGGTCCGGGGACCTCGCCAAGCACGTGGCCAAGCTGGCCCGGCTGCGCTACCCGCAGCAGGCGGTCCCCTCGGACCTGCACGCCACCGTCCTGGAGATGGGCCAGCTCGCCCAGCGGCTGATGGCCAAGACGGCCGAGGTGCTGGCGACCAAGGACGTCCGGCTGGCGCTCCAGCTCGAGCAGGACGACGACGCCATGGACAGCCTGCACCGCACGCTCTTCCAGCACCTGATGGACGACAAGTGGGAGCACGGCATCGAGACGGCGGTCGACGTCACGCTGCTCGGCCGGTACTACGAGCGGTTCGCGGACCACGCGGTGTCCGCGGCGCGGCGGGTGGTGTTCCTGGTCACCGGTGAGCACCCGGGGGACTTCTCCGCGGAGGGCGGCGTGGGCGGCGCCTGAGGCCCGGCCCCGGTCCCGGCGCGGCGCGGCTCCGGTCCCGCCCCGGGATGCCTCGGGGATGCCGCCGGAAGGCCTTTGCGGAGGCCCTCCGGAAGGGGCGTCCGGGCGGCTGGTGATGCGCCGTCCCGCCGTGCGCGGCGCCTCCGTGCGCCGTTGATGCGCCGTGGGGGCGGGCGGTGCAATGGGGAGGACCACTGGTTTCCCGTGCCCTGTCGGCACGCCACTGGAGGGATGGACCCGAGATGGCCGAGGCCCCCCGCACGGACGACGACCCGACCCGCGCCGCCGACACCGAGGAGGCGCCCGCGCCGCGCGCCCTGCCGCTGCTGGCCGCCTGCGGCTGCGGTTCCGGCTGCGGCTGCGGCTGCCAGTCCGGCGCCCCCTGTCAGTGCGGCTGACACCGGGACGCCCACCACCGCGCCGAGCCCCGCTCCCCTTTCCGGGAGCGGGGCTCGACGTGCGGTGCGCGCGGCCTCCGCGACCTGGACGGTGAGCCGGTACGGGGCCGGGCCGGCCGCGGGCCCCGCCGCCGCACGGGCCGGGCGGGCCGGAGGCCGCGGGACCGGAGCAGGAGTGGGGTCGGACGCCGACAGCGTCCGGCCACGGCCGGCACCAGCCGGGCGGGTTGCCGGGCGGACGACACGGAGCCGCGTGCGGGCTCCGCTGCCGCACAGGTCGGGCGGGCCGAGGCACCACAGGCCCAGCACGGAAGGCCGGCACCAGTCGCCGACGGCGTCCGGTCACCGTCGACGACTGCCCGACGGGCTGCGCACGGACAGGCGGTACAGGGCCGGCCGCGGGCCCCGCCGCCGCACGGGCCGGGCGGGCTGAGAGGCCGCAGGACCGGAGCAGGAGACCGGAATCGGACGCCGACGGCGTCCGGTCACCATCGGTGGCTGCGGGACGGGCTGCCGGGCGGACGAACCGCAGACGAGCAGGCAGCCCAGGCAGGCGGAAGCGTCCGGTGCGGGCTGCCGGGGCCGGATGCGGCGGCCGGAGGTGCCGGCCGGGCGTCGGCGGAGGATCGGGGTGTCAGAGGCGGGGGGGCGAGGGCCGGTCAGAGGCGGGGGGCGAGGGCCGGCCAGGGGAGGGTGAGTTCGCCCTGGCGCCAGCGGGAGGGGCCGTCGGCGACCGGCCAGTCGGCGGTGAGGTCCCGCACCGCGCGGATCCACCGCTGGCGCGCCCCGTACGCGGCGTACGGCGCGGCGGCCGCCCACGCCCGGTCGAAGTCGCGGAGGAACGCGTGCACCGGCTCGCCGGGGACGTTCCGGTGGATGAGCGCCTTGGGGAGCCTCTCCGCCAGGTCGGACGGCCGTTCCAGCGACCCCAGCCGCGTCGCGAAGGTCACCGTCCGCGGCCCCTCGGGGCCGAGGGCGACCCACACGTGGCGGCGTCCGATCTCGTCGCAGGTGCCCTCCACCAGCAGCCCGCCCCGCGAGCCGTGCGGACCGGCCGGGGCGAGGCGGGCGCACAGCCGCGACCACACCTCGGCGACCTGGTCCTCGTCGTACTGGCGCAGCACGTTCGCGGCCCTGATCAGCTGGGGCCGCGCCGCCAGCGGCACCTCGAAGCCGCCGTGCCGGAACTCCAGCCCCTCCCGCTCGTAGGGGCGGGCCGCGGCGACCCGGGCGGGGTCGATCTCGATGCCGACCACCCGCGTCCGCGGCGCGGCGGTCCGCAGCCGGCCGAGCAGTTCGACCGCGGTCCACGGGGCGGCCCCGTAGCCCAGGTCCACGGCGACCGGCCGCTCCGCGCGGCGCAGTTCCGCCCCGTGGGTGGCGGCGATCCAGCGGTCCATCCGCCGCAGCCGGTTGGGGTTGGTCGTCCCGCGCGTCACCGTGCCCACCACGGCGGTGCTCCCGCCCCGGCGGGACCGCGGGTGAGGAAGGGTCGCGGGGCGGGTCGTCATGGCTACGAGGGTACGGAAGCACGGGGTGCGGGGGCCCGCGCGGCCCGTGAGGCGCCGTTCACACCACGGCGACGGAACGGTCGCGGGGCGTAACGTTTTGGCAAAGTCGAAATGGCGCACGCCCCTCCGGTGTTTCCGCCCGTGGAGGGGTTCCAGGCCGCGCACCCACCCGACACCCATGGAGGACTGCCACGTGAGCCAGTACGTGACCAGGCTCGGGCGTCTCTCCCCGGCGTCGCCGCCGCGGTTGAGGCTGCCGGGGAGCCCGCGCCGCCCGCGCCGCGTCGCCATGCTCTCCGTGCACACCTCGCCGCTGCACCAGCCCGGAACGGGCGACGCGGGGGGCATGAACGTCTACATCGTGGAGCTCGCCCGCCGGCTCGCCGCGCAGGGCGTGGAGGTGGAGATCTTCACCCGCGCCACCGCCGCCTCCCTTCCGCCCGCCGTGGAACTGGCCCCCGGCGTCCTGGTGCGCCACGTGGACGCCGGGCCGTACGAGGGGCTGGCGAAGGAGGACCTGCCGGCCCAGCTCTGCGCCTTCACCCACGGCGTGATGCGGGCCTGGGCGGGTCACCGGCCGGGCCACTACGACCTGGTCCACTCGCACTACTGGCTCTCCGGCCACGTCGGCTGGCTGGCCGCGCAGCGCTGGGGCGTGCCGCTGGTGCACGCCATGCACACCATGGCCAAGGTCAAGAACGCCTCCCTCGCGGAGGGCGACACGCCCGAACCGCCGGCCCGTGTGATCGGCGAGACGCAGATCGTGGACGCGGCGGACCGGCTGATCGCCAACACCGCCGACGAGGCCGCCGACCTGGTCCACCACTACGAGGCCGACCCCGCGAAGGTCGAGATCGTGCACCCCGGCGTCAACCTGGACCGCTTCCGCCCGGCCGACGGCAGGGCCGCGGCCCGCGCGCGCCTGGGCCTCCCGCAGGACGCCCTGATCCCCCTCTTCGCCGGGCGGATACAGCCGCTGAAGGCCCCCGACGTGCTGCTGCGGGCGGTGGCGGTGCTGCTGGAGCAGCGGCCCGAGCTGCGGTCCCGCCTGGTGGTGCCGGTGGTGGGCGGGCCCAGCGGCAGCGGCCTGGCCAAGCCGGAGCGGCTGCAGAAGCTGTCGGCGCGGCTCGGCATCGGCGACGTGGTGCGGTTCCACCCGCCGGTGGGGCAGGACCGGCTGGCGGACTGGTTCCGGGCGGCGTCCGTGCTGGTGATGCCGTCCTACAGCGAGTCGTTCGGCCTGGTCGCCATCGAGGCGCAGGCCACCGGCACGCCGGTGCTGGCCGCCGCGGTGGGCGGGCTGCCGGTGGCGGTCCGCGACGGCGAGACCGGCTACCTGGTCCGCGGCCACGATCCCGCCGACTACGCGGGCGTGCTGCGCCGCTTCGCCGACGACCCGTCGCTGACCGCCCGCCTGGGCGGGAAGGCCGCCCGCCACGCCCAGGGCTTCGGCTGGGACCGCGCCGCCGCGGCGACCACCGAGGTGTACACGGCCGCCCTGCACGCCCACCGTCGTCGCGTACGCTCGGCCCATGGCTGACGCGCGAGAGGTGATCGAGGAGTTCCTGCGGGACGCCGAGCTGGACTGGGAGTCCCCGGGGCCGGGCAAGTACGTCGTCACGCTCCCCGGCACGAGAAAGCTCTCCACGGCGGTCTCCCTGATCGCGGGCCGCCACTCGCTCTCCCTGAACGCCTTCGTCATCCGTCACCCGGACGAGAACGAGGCGGGCGTCCACCGCTGGCTGCTGGAGCGCAACCTCAAGCTGTACGGCGTCTCCTACGCCGTCGACCCGCACGGCGACGTGTACGTCACCGCCCGCCTGCCGCTGGCCTCCATCACCGCCGAGGAACTCGACCGGCTCCTCGGCCAGGTCCTGGAGGCGGCCGACGGCGCGTTCAACACGCTGCTGGAGCTGGGGTTCGCCTCCTCCATCCGCAAGGAGTACGCCTGGCGCGTCTCCCGCGGCGAGTCCACCAGGAACCTGGAGGCCTTCTCCCACCTCCTCGGGGACGAGTAGCCCTCGCATCGTCCGGCGGTCCGCCCCTCACGCCCCTCACCTCCCTTACGCCCCTTACGTCTCTCGCGGGCGGACGGGGAAGGACGCCTGGAACCGCAGGCGGGCGTCGGCGTCCTCACCGAGGGCGGTCACCAGGTCGTCGAGGGCGGCGAACTCCTCCCAGGCCGCGCGGCCGGTCGCCGCGGCGAGCCGGGCCACCACCAGGTCCTCGAGGTCCGCGACGCGCCTGCCCTTCCACACCTTGTCGGCCAGGGACACCAGTAGGTCCTCCAGGACCACACCCGGGTCGGTCCACGCGGCGTGGGTGGCGGCGAAGCGGGCCAGGCGGGGCGCGACGCCGTGGTCCAGGAGGAGGCCGCGGCCGGCCTCCTCGTGGGCCGACCCCAGGCCGGTGAGTTCGCCCGGGTGGAGGACCTTGCCGATGTCGTGCGTGGCCGCCCCGAACAGCACCGCCTCCCGGTCGAGGGCCACGGAGGGGTGGTCGCGCTCCAGCCGGTCCACCAGCCGGTGCGCCACGTCGTGGACGGCGCGCAGGTGAGCCGCCAGGCGCGGCGGGCAGTCCACGGCGGTCAGCAGCCCGGCCGCACGGTCCGGCAGCGGGAGCATGGGCGGGTCGGACGGTCCGTGCAGGGCCCGCGCGAGGAGACCGGTGGCCTCCGGTCGCGGGGCGCGGCCGGACACAGGGGTGGGGCGCCGTCTCCCGCCGACCGGGTGACGGCGGAGACGCCATTGTGGGGGACGCGTGCGGGAAAGGGCCGTGTCCGACGGTTCCGCCGTGACCGTCGGAGGGGGCCACTACCCTCGGGACATGACACACGAGGAACCCGGCTTCGTCTGCTCGCGGTGCGACGAGCGCCACGCGGGCCTTCCCATGGGTTACTCCACCGAGGCGCCCGACGTCTGGGACCCGCGCTACGCCGACCGCGAGGACAGCGTCCTCTCCCCCGACCAGTGCGTGATCAAGGGCGAGCACTTCTTCGTGAAGGGCCTGATCGAGATCCCGGTCCGCGAGACCGGCGAGAGCTTCGAGTGGGGTGTCTGGGTCTCGCTCAGCGCCCAGAACTTCCGGCGGGCGGACGAGTTGTGGGAGACGCCGGGGCGGGAGGCGGAGCCGCCGTACTTCGGCTGGCTGACCACCGAGCTCCCCCTGTACTCCCCCAGCACCCTGAACCTCCGCACCAACGTCCACACCCGTGAGGTGGGCCGAAGACCCTTCGTCGAGCTGGAGCCGACGGACCATCCGCTCGCGGTGGAGCAGCGTGAGGGCATCACGCTGGCGCGGGTGCGGGAGATCGCGGAGGCGGTCCTCCACGGAACGGACGACCCGCCCGGCCCCTGACCCGGGCCCGCACGGGTCACACGGTCTCTGAGCGCGGCCCGGCACGGCTCGCGCGCCCTCTGCCCCGGGGCCGCACCGGTCGCGCGGTTTCTGAGCCCGGCCCGGCACGGGTCACGCGGGTTCTGAGCCGGGGCAGGCACGGCTCGCACGGCCTCTGCCCCGGGCCCGCACGGGTCGCACGGTCTCTGAGCGCGGCCCGGCACGGCTCGCGCGGTCTCTGCCCTGGGGCCGCACCGGTCGCGCGGTTTCTGAGCCCGGCCCGGCACGGGTCACGCGGTCTCTGAGCGGGCCCGGCACGGGTCACGCGGTCTCTGAGCGGGCCCGGCACGGGTCACGCGGGTTCTGAGCCGGGGCAGGCACGGCTCGCGCGGCCTCTGCCCCGGGGCCGCACGGGTCGCACGGTCTCTGAGCGCGGCCCGGCACGGGTCACGCAAGTTCTGAGCGGGGCCGGCACGGCTTGCGCGGGTCACGCGGTACTTGAGCCGGGCCCGCCCGGCCACGCCCGGTGCCGGCCCGCGGGCCGCGGAGGCGTCCGCTCAGGCCGTCGCGCCCCCGGCGGCCTCCGACTCCGCCACCGGCTTCGGCTTCGGCTTCGGCTTCGGCGCCCCGGCGGACACGACCGGGGAGGCCACCTCCGGCTCGGGCGGCAACGCGCGCATCAGGAGCGCGTAGCCGACGGCCGCCACCGTGCCGATCACCGCGCAGGCGGCCCACAGCAGGTCGGGGCCGTACGCGTCGATGACCACGCCGGAGACGAGCGGCGCGACCAGGGCCGCAAGGGCCCAGGACACCGAGTACATCCCCTGGTACCGCCCGCGCCCCTGCACCGGCGAGAGGCGGACGACCAGGCTCGACTGGGTGGGAGCGTTGATGATCTCGGCGATGGTCCACACGCACACCGTGAGGGCCAGCACGCCGACCGATCCGGCGAACGCGGTCAGTCCGAAGCCGTAGCCCGCCAGGAGGGCGGAGACCACCAGCAGCCGCCGCGGGTCCCGTCGCTGGAGCAGCCCGGTGACGGGGATCTGCACGGCGACGATCAGCACACCGTTGACGGCGATGGCCAGGCCGTAGTCCGCCGGGCTGAACCCCTGCTGTCCCATGGCCACCGGCAGGGCCACGTACCCCTGCTGGAAGATCAGCGCGACCAGGAACGACAGCCCCACCATCGACATGAAGCGCCCGTCCCGCAGCACCGTGCCGAGACCGATCGCCTTCTCCGGGCCGGCGCCGACGCCCTCGCCCTCGCCGTCGCCGCCCGCCGGGGCCACCGGCGCCTCGGGCCGGGACTCCGGGATCTTCACGAAGACCAGCACCGCGCAGGCCAGCGTCATCCCGGCCTCGATCAGGAATCCGGCGACGTAGCTGACCTCGGCGACGAACCCGGCGCCCACCGCGGAGACCGCGAAGCCCAGGTTGATCGCCCAGTAGTTGAGGGAGAACGCCCGCACCCGGTCCTGCGGCGGCACGATGTCCGCCATCATCGCCTGCACGGCGGGCCGGGAGCCGTTGGACGCCATGCCCACCAGGAAGGCCACGGCGGCGATGGCCACGGGGTCGACCACGAAGCCGAGGGCCGCCACCGAGACCGCCGTGGAGAGCTGGGCGATCAGCATGGTGGGCCTGCGCCCCAGCCGGTCGGTCATCACGCCGGCGCCCACCGAGGAGATGACGCCGCCCAGGCCGTACAGCGCGGCGACCAGACCGGCGTAGGACGCCGAGTAGCCGCGGTCCAGCGTCAGGTAGAGCGCCATGAAGGTGGCGACGAACGCGCCCAGGCGGTTGACCAGCGAACTGGTCCACAGCCACCAGAACTCGCGGGGCAGACCGGAGACGGCCGCCCTCAGGGCGCGGATCAGCGAGGCGAGGAGCAAGGGAGCCTCCGCAGGGGGCGGGCGAGCGGCCGGTGTAAGCGGCGCAGAGGGACACCGCATGTTACTCCCGCCGTCACCGAGGGGGCCACCGCATTGTGGACGGGGCGCGCGGGGCTCGAACGCCTCCGATTACTCTGGGTGCCATGGCCGACGCACCGTACAAGCTGATCCTCCTCCGCCACGGCGAGAGCGAGTGGAACGCCAAGAACCTGTTCACCGGCTGGGTGGACGTGGACCTGACCGACAAGGGCGAGAAGGAGGCGATCCGCGGCGGCGAGCTGATGAAGGACGCCGGGCTCCTCCCCGACGTCGTGCACACGTCCCTCCAGAAGCGTGCCATCCGCACCGCCCAGCTCTCCCTGACCGCCGCCGACCGGCACTGGATCCCCGTCCACCGCAGCTGGCGGCTGAACGAGCGCCACTACGGCGCGCTCCAGGGCAAGAACAAGGCGGAGATCCTCGAGCAGTTCGGCGAGGAGCAGTTCATGCAGTGGCGCCGCTCCTACGACACCCCGCCGCCGGTCCTCGACGCCGACGCCGAGTGGTCGCAGTACGACGACGCCCGCTACGCGACGATCCCGCCGGAGCTGCGCCCGCAGACCGAGTGCCTGAAGGACGTCGTCCACCGGATGATGCCGTACTGGTACGACAGCATCGTCCCGGACCTGCTGACCGGCCGCACCGTCCTGGTCGCCGCCCACGGCAACTCGCTGCGCGCGCTGGTGAAGCACCTCGACGGCATCTCCGACGCCGACATCGCCGGCCTCAACATCCCCACCGGCATCCCGCTCGCCTACGAACTCGACGCCGAGTTCAAGCCGCTGGTCGCCCGCGGCACGTACCTCGACCCGGACGCCGCGAAGGCGGCCATCGAGGCCGTGAAGAACCAGGGCAAGAAGAAGTAACCGCCCACGAAAGTGCCCCCTGCCCGCGGATCCGCCGTGGGAGGGGGCACTTTCGGGTTTCCGGGTGGCCCGGTGGCCGGTCGTCGGGTCAGTTGGCGAACCAGCCGCCGACGGTGTCGTAGGGGAGGCTCAGGGAGCTGACCGTGTAGCTCTTGGAGCCGGTGCCGGTGATGCCCGTGGAGGAGCCCTTCAGCAGGTGGGCCATGCCGAGGGTGTCGCCCGCCCACTCGTCGGTCTCCACCATCAGGTCGGCGCGCCCGTCACGGGTGTAGTCGGCCATCCGCAGGTCGTTGCCGAAGTTGTCGTCGGCCTCGATGCTGCCGGCGACGCCGGAGGTGTTCTGGTCGTAGGCCTTGGCGCCGGTGCCGGAGAGGCCCCCGGCGCGGCCCAGCAGGACGGTGACCGAGCCGCCGTCGCGCCGGTCCGCGAGGTCCTCGCCGGGAGCGCCGACGGCCAGGTCCGCGTAGCCGTCGCCGTTGACGTCGCCGGCGGCGAGGGAGTAGCCGAACAGGTCGTCGCTCTCGGCCGCCCCGGGCACGCCGGCCGTGGCCTGGCTGAACTTCACCGGCTTGCGCGCGGTGTTCGGGCCGTTGGCGCCGCCGTACTGGACCACGACGTAGCCCCGGTTGGAGTCCTCCTCCTCGGCGCCGCGGCCGACGGCCAGGTCGCCGAAACCGTCCTTGTCGAAGTCGCCCAGGGCGATGCCGTAGGGGCCGTTGCCCTGCGGCTCCATCGGGTTGGGGTCCGGGATCCGGACGGCGGCGGCCCGGGTGGCGAAGGTGTCCCCGCCGCGGTGGAAGTAGGCCCGCACGTCCATGTCCGCGTCGCCGAGGTCCTGGCCGAGGATGTAGAGGTCGGTGGCGCCGTCGGCGTTGACCTTGCCGGCCACCAGCCTGTCGGGGGCGAGGTAGTCGTAGTTCCAGCCGAGCGTCTGGGACTCCGGGTACCCGCCCGCCCGGGTGAAGGGGCCTTCGAGCAGCACGACACCGCCGGCCTGGCTGGCGCTGGTGGCCGCGAGGTCCTGGTCACCGTCGCCGTCGAAGTCGCCCGCCACGACGTCCTCGCCGAACCGGTCGCCCTGGCCCTCGTACTCGGAGGGAACGGGCGAGTGGATGACGGTGCCCGTGCCGAGGCCCTTAGCCCCGCCCCAGACGACGGTGAGCCCGCCCCGGTACTGGATGTCGCCGACGCTCTCGTAGGGGGAGGAGACGATCAGGTCCGCGTACCCGTCGCGGTCGAGGTCGGCGCTGGTGGCGGACATCCCGAACGAGTCGTCCGTCTCCGCGGTGCCGGGGATGGCGGCCTGGCTCTGGTGGATGGTCTGCACGCGCGTCCCCGGGCCGCTCGACGTGCCGTAGACGACGTCGACCCGGTAGTCGGTCTTGTACCTGCCGCCGAGCAGGACGAGGTCGCGGTAGCCGTCGCCGTTGAAGTCGTCGGACAGCTTGGCCGGTGCCGCCACCGCAGGCTGGGCGATCACGAAGGGGCCGGCGACCGCCGCCGCGAGGACGGCCGCGACGGCGAGGGAGCGAGAGGGGCGCAAAGGGACTCCATCGGATGAGCGGGGTGCGTGGTGCGGAGTGCGTGGTGCGTGCTGCTGGGTGCGCGATGTGGGGTGCGTGAGGCGTGAGGCAGGCAACGCGCAGGGTGAAGCCGGGTGTTACGACGTGCGAGCGCCCCACAGGGTTGTACGGCCGCGGTCGCCCATTCGCCTCCGGCGGCGGGAGCCCGCCGGGCACGGGCCGACCGGCCGGTCAGCCGACCGGTCGGCCTGCAGCCGGTCAGGTGGCGGCGCGTCGTCCGTTCCGTGACATCGCGGCGTACAACCGGTGGCCGCCCCTCCGTGTCGAACCGGGTGGACGCGCGGCGCCTCACCGGCCCCGCGTCGGCCCGACCGGCCCCTACCGACCCCGACCTGGAGAGGTCATCGCATGTCCCGAGCACGCGGCGGAACCCGAGCCCGCACCACACGTCTGGGCGCGTCCCTCGGCGCCGTGGCGCTGCTGGCCGGCGGGCCGGGCGCCTGGTCCCTGACCACGGCGACGGCCCAGGCGGCCCATGCCACCGCCCCCTCCGTCGGCGTCGCGGACGACTTCGACCGCGACGGGTACGCGGACCTCGTCGTGGGCGCGCCGAACGCGACCGTCTCCGGTGTCTCCCGCGCCGGGTACGTCGCCGTGCTGTACGGCTCGTCCGACGGCATCGACCCCGCCGACCGGAAGATCGTCAGCCGCTCCACCGCCGGCGTCCCCGGCGCGGCGACCACCGGCCAGCGCTTCGGCGCCACCTTCGCCAAGGGCGACCTCGACCGGGACGGCTTCGGCGACCTGGTGATCGGGGGCGGCCCGGCCGGTTCGGTGATCCTGTGGGGTTCGCCGTCCGGGCTCACCGGCGGCACCGCGCTCGCCGGGTACGGCAGCGCCCCCCAGGTCGGCGACTTCGACGGCGACGGCACCTCCGACCTGGCGTTGTTCTCCGCGCAGGACATCCGCGGCGACGACCCGACGGGCGCGCCGGCGGCGTTGTGGAAGGGCCCGATCACCCGGACCGGCAAGCCCGCGGCGACCCTGCCGCTGCTCGACCGGTCGCTGTGGTGGGGCTACGACCGGGAGGACGCCTCCTGCGCGGAGAGCGGCGCCTGCGAGGACGGCCCCTCCTCGATCACCGGCCCGGTCGTCTCCGGCCAGGTCGGCGACGTCGACGGGGACGGCCGGGACGACATCGTCCAGTGGGTCTACACCGGCGACGGCACCTGGGGGAACCGCCTGCTGCTGGGCGGCGGCGCCACCGGCTTCACCCGGGGCGGCGTGCCGGGCGACGACACCTCCAGCACCCCGGTGGGCACGGGCGTCGGCGACGTGAACCGTGACGGCTACGACGACGTGGTGGTCGGCGCGGACGGCTGGAGCGACAAGGTGCGGATCGCGTACGGCTCGCCGACCGGCCCGTCCGACGGCACCACGGTCGCCTTCGACCAGGAACTGCCCGGCATCCCCGGGGTGCAGGAGGAGGGCGACCAGTTCGGCTCGGCCGTGTCGGTGGCCGACATGACCGGCGACGGGTACGCCGACATCGCGCTGGGGATCGCGGGCGAGGACATCGGCGGCGTCGAGGACGCGGGTTCGGTGGTGCTGGTGCCCGGCAGCGCCGCCGGGGTCACCGGGGCGGGCAGCAGGGCCGTGCACCAGAACACCGCCGGCATCCCCGGCGGCGCCGAGGCGGGCGACCGGTTCGGCGTCTCCGCGGCCCTCCTGGACGTCGACGGCGACGGCCACCGGGACCTCGCCGTGGGCACGAGCGCCGAGGACGGCGACAACGGCGCGGTGTGGGTGCTGCGGGGCGGCTCCGCCGGCCCGTCCACGCGGGACGCGGTCGCGGTCGACCCCGAGGACGTCGGCGCCCCCGCCACGGACGCCTGGTTCGGCGCGACCCTGCGCTGACCCGGGGCGCCGGGGCGGTCACGCCCCGGGGGGCATGTGCGGGGCGCACGGGCCCGTTGCACGGGGCGGGGGACCGGACCACAGGTGCGGGCGCAGGCCTCGGGCGGCGGCGCACGGGCGGCGGGCCTCGGGCGGCGGCGCACGGGCGGCGGGCCTCGGGCGGCGGCGCACGGGCGGCGGGCCTCGGGCGGCGGACCTCGGGCGGCGGCGGGCCGCGGGGCGCGGTCGGCGGGCGGCGGCGGGCCGCGGGGCACGGTCGGCGGGCGACGGGGAGCGGTTCAGAGGCGTCGGTGTTCCGTTCGCGCGCCCGCGGCGTGGAGCACCGCACAGGCGGCCTCGGCCGTCTCCTCGGGGACGCCGTGGAGGACCACCACCGGGACCCGGTCGAGCAAGGTCCGGCTGCGCCACGGGCTCAGGCCCGTCAGGCGCCGCACGGCTTGCGCGACGTGGAGCGGTTCGGGCCCCGGATCGAGCAGCACCACGTCGCCCGGCACCTCGTCGCAGACCGTCCAGACGTACTCCTCCACCGCCCCCGCCCCCTCCTGACCGAACGTCACCCGATCGGACGCGCGCCACGGGAACGATCGTTCTGCGTCGTTCGTCACACCCCTGAGAGATCGTCATACACGGCCGCCACCCTGGGAAGTGGCCGTGCGGGACCGCAGCCACGGGGTGACCGCCCGGGGCGGTGGGCGGGCGGGCCCGATCCGGGTCGACCGGGTACAGCCTCTGTCGCTCTGCCCGCCGGGCATGGCAGCATCCCCCAGGAGAGTCAGAGTTACCGACGGTAAGGCAGGTGGGAGGCGACCCATGGCAGCAAGCGGAGGAAGAGACGGAAGCGGCCCGCGCCGCCGGAGACTGATCGCCACGGCGGTCGCCCTGGTCTGTGCCATCACCGCACTGGGCACGTCCGGTACGGCGTTCGCGGGAACCCATGCGCCCTCCTCGGTGTCCGCCCCCGCCGAACCCGCGCCCACCCCGGCGTCCAACGCCGAGCTCGAGACGGTCCGCGGGCAGCTCGACGCCCTCTACCGGGACGCGGCCCGCGCCACCGAGGCGTACAACGCCGCGGAGGAGAAGGCCGAGAACCAGTCGAAGAAGATCGCCGAGATCGCCGGCCAGATCCACGCCGTGCAGGAGCGGCTGGACGACCTGCGCCGGCGTGCCGGGGCCGCCGCCCGTGCCCAGTACCGGGGGGCGGGAATGCCGCCGGAGGCGAAGCTCTGGCTGAGCGACGACCCCGAGGACTTCCTGGACGGCGCCCGCCGCGTCCAGGAGGGCGAGAAGGCCGCCAAGAACCTGCTCGACGACCTCACCGCCTCACGGACGGAGCTCAAGGAGCTGGAGCGGACGGCGTCCACCCGCTTCGAGGAGCTCGAGAAGCAGCGCAAGGCCAAGGACAAGGCCCGCGAGAAGATCGAGAAGCAGATCGCCGAGGCCGAGGAGCTCGAGTCCCAGCTGGAGAAGGAGGAGCGGGAGCGGCTCGCCGAGCTGGAGGCCGAGGCCGCCCGCCAGGCCCAGGCCGACTGGGTCGGTTCGGGCATACTCACCGGCCTGGACGACGCCACCTCCGCCTCCGCCCGCCGCGCCATCGGCTACGCCACCCAGCAGCTCGGCAAGCCGTACGTATGGGGCGCCGAGGGGCCCGACTCGTTCGACTGCTCGGGCCTGACCTCCCAGGCCTGGGCGAAGGCCGGCTATCCGATCCCCCGGACCTCGCAGGAGCAGTGGCGCCGGCTGCACCGGGTGCCCGTCCAGCAGATGCGTCCGGGCGACCTGATCATCTACAACAGCGACGCCACGCACGTCGCGATATACGTGGGCGGCGGCCAGATGATCCACGCCCCGCGCCCCGGCCGTTCGGTGACCGTGGCGGGCGCCGGCACCATGCCCATCCTGGGCGTGGTCCGCCCCGACCCGCAGCGCCCCAGCGTCAAGGCCGACACCGCCGGCGGCAGCGACGGGAAGAACGGGACCGACGGGAAGAACGGCGGCGACGTGAAGAACAACAAGGGCGGGAAGACGGACTAAGGCGCCGGAACGGCACGTTCCGGGACCGGCGGACGGAGTGACGCATTCCACCCGCCTCCTCTCCCGGCGGCCGCGGGCGCGTGACGTTCGTCATCCCCGCCGAGGCCGCCGACCTGTCCAAAAGCGCTCCTGAACGCGGCATTTGACTCTGCCGGACAGTCCTCACCGAGGGCTGTCCGGCATTCCGTTGCGCCCTTGTGAGCCGCTAAGGTCCCCAGTCGGTGGGCGTCGAACCCTCTCGACTCCCGCCGTCTCGGGGGGAGGGAAGGAAACCGAACCCATGCCGATGCCCATACCGCGGCCCCGGGCAGTCCCGCCCGTGGAGCGTGACCAGGAACCGGACTCCGGTGCCTGGCTGTACGGCGCCCCCGCCCCGGAGGCCCCGCGCCCGCAGGAGACGGCCGACGCCGACCCCTCCGCGGCACCGGCGAACACGTCGGCCGACGGCCCGCACCGGGCCGGCCCGAAACAGGAGGAGCACGCCTCGCCGGAGAATCCCGCGTCCAGCGCCCCGGTCGCCGAGAAGGCCGCCGTCCCGGCGCCGCTGACACTGCTGCTGATCGAGGCCGAACCGGGCGGCTCGACCGTCGTGACCGAGCTGCGCGAGTCCGACGGCAGGCCCGTGCGGGTCCGCACCGCCCGTAACCTCACCGAGGCGGAGCGTCTCCTCACCCACGACGTGAACTGCATCCTGCTCGATCTCGACCTCCCCGCCCCCGGCCGGACCGCCCCGTCGGAGGACGGCGCGGCCGAGGACGAGCTGGCCGTGCTCAAGCACGTGCTGCGCATCGCGCCCCGGCACGCCGTGCTGGCCCTCACCAGCTCCGGCGACGCGGAGCGCCGCGGCCCCGAGGCGGTCCGCGTCGGCGCCCAGGACTACCTGGTCCGCGACGAGCTCGACGGGCGCCTGCTGCGCCGCGCCATCCGCTACGCGGTGGAGCGCAAGCGCTCCGACACCGCCGAGCGGCGGCTCACCGAGTCCCGGCTGCGCGCCCAGGAGAACGCCCGCCTGGAGCGCGGCCTGCTGCCCACGCCCATCCTCGACGGCTCGCCGCTCCGCTTCGCGGCCCGCTACCGCCCCGGACGCTCCCGCGCGCTGCTGGGCGGCGACTTCTACGACACGGTGCGCACCCCGGACGGGGCGGTGCACGTGATGATCGGCGACGTCGCCGGTCACGGCCCCGACGAGGCCGCGCTGGGCGTCGAGCTCCGCATCGCCTGGCGCGCCCTGACCCTCGCCGGGCTCAGCGGCGACGACCTGCTCACCACGCTGCAGAAGGTGCTGGAGCACGAGCGCCACAGCGAGGAGACCTTCGCGACCCTCTGCCAGGTGGACATCGCCCCGGACGGCCGCAGCGCGGGGGTGTGCCTCGCCGGGCACCCGCCGCCGCTGATCGCCCGCCCGGGCGAGGGCGCGCACCTGCTGCCCTACGAGGAGAACGGCCCGGCGCTGGGCCTGCTGACGGACGCCGGCTGGCCGCGCACCGAGCTGTGGCTGGGCGACGCCTGGAGCCTGATGCTCTACACGGACGGCCTGATCGAGGGCCGCCAGGGCAACGGCCGGAGCGAGCGGCTCGGCGAGGACGGCATGGCCGACCTGGTGCGGCACCACCTGGCGGCGGGCCTGAGCGGCGAGCCGCTGCTGCGCGAGACGCTCTCGGAGGTCCGGTCCCTCAACGGGGGCGAGCTCACCGACGACGTGGCCGTCCTGCTGCTCGAGCGCGGCTGACCCGACGCGCCCCACGCCCGCCCGGAGAGCCGCCCCCGGACGGAACCGCCCGCCCGGAAGAGCCGCCCCGGACGGCACCGCCCGCCCGGGAGCCGCCTGAGCGGCGCCCCGAGCGGGCGGAGAGGTCTGCCGGCGGGCGACGCGCGCCGGTCAGCGGCCGCCGTTGTACGGGCCGTAGGGGCCGTCGCTGCTGGAGCCGCCACGGGTGCGGCCCTTGCCGCCGCCCGGCAGGCTCCGCAGCGCGGGGCGCACGTCGACGATGTACACGATCGTCGCGATCAGACCGATGATCGGCAGGAACGACATGATCGGGAAGATCAGGTTCACCAGAAAGGCGAGCCCCAGGATGATCAGCCAGAACGGCTTGGTCTGCTTGTCGGCGGCACGGTAGCCGTCCTCACGGCGGATCGCCGCGTCCACCAGCGCGAACCCGCTGAACACGATCAGCGCCAGGTTCAGCAGATACAACAGGTTGCTGAAGCCCTGCATCAGCACAACGTCCACCACCAGTCTCAGGTCGCCCGGGCCCGGGAGGGGTCCTGGGGGAGGTCCTGTCAGCCACGGTACTCGCCGTCCCCGCCCCTGGCCCCGCTCGGCTGTCCGTGCTCCCCTACCCGGTCGGCGGGCCGGGCACCCCGGCCGCCCGCCCCTCACGCCGACGGCCGGCGTCGGCGGTGCGGGAGGGCGGCGCGGAGGGCGTCCGGGGAACGTTCACCCGGCGGGCGGCCGGGAGCGCTCACCCGGCGGGCGGCCGGGAGCGCTCACTCGGCGGGAGGGGCGGCCTTCTTCGCGGCCCGCCGCGCGGGGGCCTTCTTCGCCGCGGCGGGCTTCTTCGCCCCGGCACCGGGCGCCGCGTCGGCGGTCCCGGCCTCCGCGGCCTCGGTGGTCCCGGCGGCCTTCTCGGCCGGCTGGGCCGCCGCGGGGGCGGGCGGCTCGGCCACCGGGGTGACCGAGGCGGCCGGGCGGGAGGCCCGCGGCTCGACCGCCGCCGCGGCGTCGACCATGCCGTCCGCCGCCTCGCCGCGCCAGACGCGGACCGCCTGCTCGCCGTGCTCCGCCACCCGCTCGTACGTCTCGCGGGCCTTGACCGCGTACTCCAGCGCCCGGCCCACGCCGCGCAGCGCCAGGCCCTGCGCGGTCTCGCCGAGCTTCTTCAGGTCGGGCTCCAGGCCGGCGACGGCCTCGGAGACCTTGGCCTGCACGACCTCGGTGGTCTCCTTGACGCGGGCCACGGCCTTCTCCTGCACCGCCTTGGCGTCGGCGGCCTTCACGGCCTCGATCCGGGCCGGGGCCTCGGTGCGCAGCTGCTCGACCAGCGCGGGCACCTTCCGGGCCTGCTGCAGGGCCAGGTCGGCCGTTCCGGCGGCGAAGTAGAGGGGGGTGGGGTCGCTCAGGGTCTTGCGGAGGTCGTCGGTGATGGCCATGAGGATGGTCCTCCCGGATCGCTTTACTGCTGAGGGTGGTGCTTCTGACGGTCGGCCTGCGGGTCTGGCGCGCACTCGCCGTCGGCCGTACGGTCTCCGCCGGTCCCGGCCCCGGCCGCGGTGCCGGTGCCGTTCGCGGCCCCGGCCCCGGTCGCGGACCCGGTGCCGTCCGCGGGGCGGCCGGCGCCGTTCTCGTGGCGGAACGCGTCGTAGATCTGGAGCAGCGCCTGCTTCTGCCGTTCGGTGAGCGCGGGGTCGTCGAGGATCACGGCCCGGGTGTCCGGGCCGCTCGTCCCGTCGTCCGCCAAGCCGCTGCCCCGTTCGGCGTCGAGAATGCCCGCCCGGACGTAAAGGGTCTCGGCGGAGATCCGCAGGGCCTTGGCGACCTGCTGCAGCACCTCGGCACTGGGCTTGCGCAGGCCGCGCTCGATCTGGCTCAGGTACGGGTTCGACACCCCGGCGGCGTCGGCGAGCTGACGCAGCGACAACTGCGCGCCGCGCCGCTGTTCGCGCAGGTACTCCCCGAGACCACCGACGTTGAGCGATGCCATGGCCACACGGTGCCACCGTGCGCTAACTTTTGCAAGCGCCCTGCTAGCAGGGGGGCCGGCAGAGCGTCCCGCCGCGGCGGGCGAGCAGGGCGTCCAGCACGAACTTCAGCGATCCGACCGTGTGACCGGCGCCCGCCTCGCGCAGCAGCCGCTCCCCCGCGTCGCTGCGCGCGTGCCCGAGGAAGGGGATGTCCGCGGCGCGGGCCGCCTCCAGGTGCGCCGGGGACTCCCCCACGAACAGGGCCTCCTCGCGCGCGGCGTCCAGGGAGACGAGCGCCCCCGCCAGCGTGTAGGGGAACTCGTCCCGGTGCCCGGTGCCCCGGCCGCACACGCGGGGCAGCGCCTCGGCCAGCCCGCGCCCGGCGACGTAGCGGCTCGCCACCTCGGCGGCGTGCCGGGTCACCACGACCGTGCGCACGTCCAGCGCGGCCCAGGTGCGCACCAGGGGGTCGGCCCAGGGGGTGGGCACGGCCCTCGGCACGGCGCGCAGCTCGGCCGTCGTGAGGTGCTCGCGCACGGCGGCCGCGAGGGCCGTGTCCCGCCCCTCCGCCAGCGCCGCCAGCACCGCGTAGGGGTCACGCGCGGCCCGCACGGCCTCCGGGAGCGGTACGGTGGCCGGCGCGGCGTCGACCAGGGAGATCAGCTCGTCGGCGAGGCGGCGCTCCTCCTCGCCCCCGGGCGGGAACAGCCGGCACAGGGGGCCGTCCAGGGCGAGCAGCACGACGCGGGCGCGGGAGACGAGGCGGTCCGCCTCGTCGGTCATCACATGAGGGGCCATCAGGACAGTGTCAGGTCACTGGTGATGGTTTCCCAGAGGGCGTCGAACCACTTCTGCGACTGCTCCACGAACGCCGCGTCGCGCGAGGCGCCGGCGCGCTCGAAGGAGAACAGCAGCGACTCCGCGCTCATCCCGTCGAAGACCTCCACGGCCTCGCTCTCGCCGACCGTCTCCTCGCGCCGCGTGATCATGTAGTAGGCCATCAGCGCCTCGGAGCCGTTGAGCAGGTAGAGCTTCATCGGCGGGGTGAACGGCAGCGCCCGGAAGGTGACCCGGACGTCCACGCCGTGCGAGTGGCGCAGCATCCGCAGGTTGTGGCGCAGGACGTGGCCCTGGGCGTTGCGCTGCGCCAGCCACCACTCGTGGACCGGGTCGGGCGGCTCGACGTCGCCGTCGGCACGCTTGCGGCGCCCCTCGACCGGGACGGGGAAGGCCAGGTTGATGCTCCGGGACGGCACCAGGATCCGCACGTCGATGGAGTCCGGCCGGACCCGGCCCTCGTGGACCATCCGCAGCGGCTCGGCGAGCGCCAGCATCAGCGTCTCGGCGGTCAGGCAGACCGCGTCGATCCGCACCGCCGGCTCCTGGAACGCCTGCACCAGCCGGGGGGCCAGTCCGACCATGGCCGGGCGCGGCTCGCCCGAGAGCGGGCGGCGCTCGGCGATCCGCGGCGGACTGCCCTTGCTCACGTTGGTCAGGAGCCCGAGCTCCTGCAGGGTGCGCAGCGCCTGGCGCACCGCGCCGCGCTCCACGCCGAACTCCTCGGCCAGCTCCGCCTGGGTGGGCAGGCGGTCACCCGCCCTGAGCTCGCCCGCCTGGATCCGGTCGCGCAGTACTTCGGCGATCTCATGGGACGAGAGTCTCCTGCTGCCAGTCACTGCCACGTTCTCCTGGGTCACGACCAAACGGTACAACTTCCGCGCGAACACGGGACGTTGGTTTCACTAACCGCCAACTGGACATAACTGCAACCAACTTGGACTCTTGGCAAAGTTGGACCGAGTTGGCTGCACTACCACCACCGGGAGAGAACCACGGACCGGACACCCCAGCTACCACGACCCCTTGGAGGCACCCGTGCCCGCCCTTGCCGCCCTCGCCGCCGCCGTCGCCGTCGTCCTGGTCGAGCGGTACGTCGAGATGAGGTACGGCACGGCCGGACTCGTCGGCCTGCTGCTCCTCACCGTCGGCCACAAGGCCAACAGCCCGACGTGCAGCTCCGCGGGGGCGGTGGTGCTCGCCGTGACCGTCACCTCGCCGGCGGTCTGACCCGGCCAAGCCTACAACTTCGCGCCATTTCGCGGGAGTTCACGTAAAAGGTGGTTACCCCGCAGGGCGAGATGGATACAACTAGAGATGAGTTGGTCGCCAACTCTCCCAACCTGGCCGAACGTCCAGGGGGTTGGCGTCACGGCTCGTGCGAGGACAGCGCTCCTCTCCGGAGGGGAGCCGGGAGCGCGGCACCACCCACAACTGAAGAGCACGCTACGGATGCACGACCCGCACCATCCGCACCACCCGTACGACCCGTACGACCGGCGCCGTCGCACCGTCCGAAGGGCGGACGGAACCCGCGGCACGACAGGCAGGAAGGAGCCCGACCAGGAGCGTCAACGGCAGGGAGCCCGCCCCACCGGGCGGGGCCCCTGCGACCCCTCGCGGCCCCCGCGAGAGGCCCCCGCGGCCCACTGCGGCCCCTGCGGCCAGGTTCAGGTCCGGGTTCAGAACGCGGCGCGGATCGCGCCGACCTCGCGGCCGCCGCCCAGCAGCGGCGCGTGGCCAATGCGCTCGAGCACCGGAGAGTCCACGCCGGCCCGCCGCAGCGCACGCGCCAGCACCGGACCGAGGGCGCGCGTGGCGCCGTCCTCGACCTTGAACGCCAGCGCCCGGCCGTCGGGCAGGGCCACCGCCTGCACCGCCTCGGCGCCCATCTTCGACAGCGTCCCCGGCACCTCACGCATCAGCCAGGTGTCCGGGCGGCGGGTTCCGGCCACGTACTCCGGGTGCGCCCGCATCGCGTCCGCCACCCGGCGCTCCACGCTGCCCGGCTCCGCCAGCACGTAGGAGCGGAAGGCCCGCGCCAGCCCGGTGAGGCTGATCGCCATCAGCGGCGCCCCGCAGCCGTCGGTGCCGACCGCGGCCACCGGCTCGCCCGCCGCCTTCTCGATCTCCGTGTGCACCAGCCGCTGCAGCGGGTGCTCCGGGTCCAGGTAGCTCTCCAGCGCCCAGCCGTTGAGGGCGGAGGCGGCCAGCATGGCGGCGTGCTTGCCGGAGCAGTTCATCACGTGCCGTTCGCGGACGCCGCCGGCGGCCAGGTAGGCCTCCGCCTCGACCGGGTCGAGCGGCAGGTCGGCCGGGCAGCGGAGCTGGTCCTCGGTGAGCCGGAACGCGGTCAGCATCTCGCCGACCAGCCGGCGGTGGAACGTTTCTCCCGAGTGGCTGGCCGCGGCCAGCGCCAGCCGCTCGCCCTTCAGCGCCAGCCCGGCCCGCAGGACCGCCGCGGCCTGCATCGGCTTGTTGGACGACCGCGGGAAGACCACCGCGGCGGGGTCGCCCAGCGCGTACTCGACGGAACCGTCCGGGGCCAGCAGCACCAGGTGCCCGCGGTGCCGCCCCTCCACGAACCCCGAGCGCACCACCTCGGCCAGCGGAACCGGCTCGACGGAGGCGGAGGCGGAGGCGGTGGCGGAGGCCGCCCGGGCGGGGCGGTCGGCGGCGGGGACGCAGGTCGGCTCGGACACGTGCGGGGGCCTTTCGGGAGTGCTCAGAGAAGCAGGTCGTCCACCTGTGCTTCTCCTTCACGGTACCTGCGCGCGAGCTCCGCCCCGCACGCGTCGGCGGACCGCTGGAGCTCCTGGCGCCGCGAGGACACCTCGCGCTCGTGCCGCACCAGGCGCGCCAGCGCCACCCGCAGCTCGACGTCCGTCCGCGCGGCCAGGTCGGAGAGCCCCACCTCGTCCAGCATCCCGGCCGCCAGCCGGCGGCACTCCTCGTCCCTCGGGGCGGAGAGGGTCACGTGCCGGGCCGAGGACGGATGCCGGGCCGGGGCGTCCCGGAGGATCTCCGGCAGCCGCTCCATGACCGGGCTCTGTCCCGCCGGGCCCCGGCGGGAGAGTTCGGCGCGCAGGATGTCGATGCGGCCCTGGAGCAGCCGCCGCAGGTAGCTCAGGTCCGCCTCCTGGCGCTGGGTGCGGCGGCGCAGGGCGCGGATCTCGGCCATCGGCAGCCCGGCGACCGGGGTACCGGCCGCCGTCCCCGCGGTCGCGGCCCCCGGCGCCGCGTCCGCCATGTCGTGCGAGGGCGACCGCTGCGCGAAGGCGCGGCCGGCCATCGCCTGCCCGTCCCGCCCGGCGGCCCGCCCTCCGATGTGCGTTCCCGGTGTCCTCATCTGCTCCAGCATCTCCTTGGCGCCCCTCGACCGGCGTGTGCACGTGCATCGTGCCACCCCAAGTGGCCGCAATGTGCGCGAGTGTCCACGATCGTCCCCTGATGAGGTGGGTCGCAATCCCCTCCGGGCCGTCCGGGGCCGCGCGGAACCACCGTTCGGCGGCACGGCATGATGGGACGCATGCGAGCGGTGGTGCAGCGGGTGGACGGCGCGAGCGTCGTCGTCGAGGGCGAGACGGTCGGAGAGATCACTGGTGAGGGGCTGTGCGTCCTCGTCGGGGTGACCCACGACGACACCCCGGAGAAGGCGGCCCAGCTGGCCCGCAAGCTCTGGTCGCTGCGGATCCTCCACGAGGAGAAGTCCTGCAGCGACGTCGGCGCCCCGCTTCTGGTGATCAGCCAGTTCACCCTTTACGGGGACGCCCGCAAGGGTCGCCGGCCCACCTGGAACGCCGCGGCGCCCGGGCCGGTGGCCGAGCCGCTGGTCGAGGAGGTCGTCGCGCGGCTCCGCGCCCTGGGGGCCACGGTGGCCACCGGCCGCTTCGGGGCCGAGATGCGGGTCTCCCTCACCAACGACGGCCCCTTCACGGTCCTGCTGGAGATGTGAGTCCGCGCCCGCGCCCCCGAGGGGCACGGGCGCGGTCCGAGCGGCGCGCGGCGGCGCCTACGGCTCGACCACGACCTCCTGGGCCGCCGCCGTGTCACCGGCCATCAGCCGGGCGTCGACGGGCACGTTGCGCTTCACCAGGGCCAGCGCCACCGGCCCCAGCTCGTGGTGGCGCACCGAGGTGGTCACGAACCCCAGCTTCCGGCCCTCCGGCCCGTCGTCCGCGTTGTGGATCCCGGTCCCCGGCGGAGGCAGGTGCACCTCGCTGCCGTCCAGGTGCAGGAAGACCAGCCGCCGCGGCGGCTTCCCCAGGTTGTGGACGCGGGCGACCGTCTCCTGCCCCCGGTAGCACCCCTTCTGCAGGTGCACGGCGGTCTCCAGCCAGCCCAGCTCGTGCGGGATGGTCCGGTGGTCCGTCTCGAAGCCCAGGCGCGGCCGGTGGGCCTCCACCCGCAGCGCCTCCAGGGCGAGGAGGCCCGCCGCCGGGCCGTGCGCCCCGGCGAACTCCTCCAGCCGCTCGCGCGGCAGGAACAGGTCCCGCCCGTACGGGGTCTCCCGGGCGACGACGCCCTCCGGCGTGGCCGCGATCGACCCGGCCGGCAGGTGCACGACCGCGTACTCGCCGGTGCGGTCGGCGACCTCCACCCGGTGGAAGAACTTCATCGACTCCAGGTAGGCGACCAGCGCCTCCTGGGTCCCCGGCTCCACGTGCGCCCAGGTGGTCGTGCCGTCGTCCACCAGGTACAGGGCGTGCTCGATGTGCCCGTGGGGGGAGAGGATCAGCGCCTCCGTCGCCCGGTGCGGCGGCAGCTTCTCGACGTGCTGGGTGAGCAGCAGGTGCAGCCAGGTCAGCCGGTCGTCGCCGGTGACGGTGACCACGCCGCGGTGGGAGAGGTCCACGAAACCGCTGCCCTCGGCCAGCGCGCGCTGCTCGCGGAACAGGTCGCCGTAGTGGGCGGCCACGCCTTCGTCCACGCCCTCGGCGGGGACGGCGCCGGGCAGCAGCAGCAAGGGACTCTTCATACGGATCACCCTACGTGTCGTGGTCACCATGATCACCGGGGGCGGGAGCGGATCCCGCGCGGGGTTCCTCCCCGCACCGCTCGCACCGCCCGAAGATCGCGAAGTGCTTCATGTCGGTGTCGAACCCGAAGGTCGCCCGGAGCTTGGCGGTGAACTCCGCCGCCACCGCGACGTCGGCCTCGATGACCTCGCCGCAGTCCCGGCACACCAGGTGGAGATGGTGGTGCCGGTCGGCCAGGTGGTAGGTCGGCGCGCCGTGCCCCAGGTGGGCGTGGCTGACCAGGCCGAGCTCCTCCAGGAGCTCCAGCGTCCGGTACACGGTGGAAATGTTGACCCCCGACGCGGTTCTCCTCACTTCCACGAGGATGTCGTCGGGGGTCGCGTGCTCCAGTGTCTCGACCGCTTCGAGCACGAGTTGCCGCTGCGGCGTCAGCCGGTAGCCGCGCTGCCGCAGGTCCGTCTTCCAGTCGGTGCTCACCACACCGAAAGTCTAGGTCGGCCCGGCCTACTTGAAGAAGGCGATTCCGTCGTCCGGCATATCGTCGGGCAGGGCCTTGGCCCAGCGCTCGACCTCCTCCGGCGTGACGACCTTCTTCAGGTGGGCCGACATGTACGGGCGCAGCTCGACCTCGGGGGTCTGCTTCTCGCCGACCCACATGAGGTCGCTCTTGACGTAGCCGTACAGCCGCTTGCCACCGCTGTACGGGCCGGAGGCGCCGGTCCGCGCGACCGCGTCGGTGACGACGTCGATCTGCGGCTTCTTGTCGGCCATCCGGCCGTACCAGACCTCGACCACGCCGTCGTCGCGGGTCATCACGATCTCGACGTTGCGGTCCTTGTCGATGCGCCAGAAGCCGGACTCGGTCTCGAGCGGGCGGACCTTGTTCCCGTCCTTGTCCAGCACCCAGGTGTGGGAGTGGTACTCCAGGAAGTCCCGGCCGTCGTGGCTGAAACTGACCTCCTGGCCGAAGTTGCACTTCTCGGAGCCGGGGAAGTCGTGCACGCCCGCGCCGGCCCAGTTGCCGAGCAGGAAGGCGAGCGGGACGAGGTCCTTGTGAAGGTCGGACGGGATCTCGATCATGAGTTGCTCTTCGTCGCGAGGGGCGTAAAAGGTCTGGTGCGCGGCGCGGGGGTCAGCGCTGGCCCTGGTACAGCTTCTTCACGGTCAGACCCGCGAAGGCGAGCACGCCGATGCAGACAAGAACCAGCAGGGCCGAAAAGAAGATCTCCACGGGTGCTCCTCAGATGAGCGCGGTATAGCGGTGTACACAAGAGCCGGACCCCAGCTTACGCGCCCGGGGTCCGGCTCTTCCTGCGAGGTGCGGTCAGCCGAGCAGCTGGGCCTGCAGCGCGACCGTCTGGTGGAAGGGGACGGCCGGGGCGCTCCCCTTCCTCGTGTGGCTGATCACGGCGAAGGTGTCGCCGGCGGCCAGGTACGCGTGGCGGCTCTGCTCGTCGCCGGTGGGCTCGGCCTCGACGTACACGCTGGTGATGACGTCGGGGACGCCCGCGTCGGCGGGATAGCTCCCGTCGTCCGACCACGCCTCGGTCCCGGCCGGCAGGAAGCCGGGCTCGTCGTAGCCGAGGAACTCGTGCAGCAGGGCGCCCTCGACCTGCTCCGCGGTTCCGAAGTGCAGCAGGAAGATCTCCGCGCGGGTGCCGTCCGGCATGGTCCAGCCACGGGCGGCGATGTGCCGCAGGCCGTTGTCGGTGAGGAGCTGCGACAGGTCCTCGCGGTCGTCCTTCCCGAAGCCGGCCAGGAAGGTCTTCCTGTCCAGCCAGCCGTTCCCGTCGCCCGCCAGTTCCTTGTCCGCGGTCGCGCCCGCGGGGAGCGGCAGGAGGAGTTTCCGCAGGTCGGCGTAGTGCGCGCCCGCCGGGTTGTCGTCCGCGTACGGGCCGGGGCTGCCCTCGGGGAGCGGCGGCCTCACCAGCTCGGGGTAGTCCCAGCGGCCGTCGGACCCGGTGGCCAGACCCGGCACGTCGGTGCGCTCCATGGACGCGATGCCGTAGGCGGTGCCGGTGCCGACGGCGGCGAACACCACCGCGGCGGCGGTCCACCGGGCCACCGCCCGCAGCACGCGCCGGTCCCTGCGCGGGGTCGCGCCGGACTCCCCCGCGGCCGGCTCCCCCACGACGGTGCCTGCCTCGGCGGCGACGGTGCTCCCCTCGGCGCCGGGCGCCTCGGCGGCGACACCGGCGCCGGCCTGCTCGGGCACGACAGGGGCGGGCGGTTCGGTCGGCTCCGCGGTCCGATCGACGGTCTGCTCGGTCATACCGCCTCCCCAGGGGTCTCGATACGGTCCAGCTGCTTCACGAGCAGGCCGGCGATGTCCTTCTTGTCGATGGGCTCGGCGGCGTCCGCCGTCAGCGTGACCGACACCTCGCCCTGGGACGCCACGCAGTACATGGCCTCCATCCGGTCGTCCTCGCCCAGCTCGGGCAGGTAGCACCAGGCGTTCTTCTCGTGGCCCTTCACCTTGGGCCCCTCGCGCAGGAAGCCGATCTCCTCGAGGGCCTCGAACGCCTTCCGCCGCTCCTTGACCCCGTCCGCCACCGCCTGCTCGTTCCCCTGCCGGGTGAGGACGATCTCGACGAGGTACTCGTCGCCGGGGGTGACGGCGGTGTTGGCGTAACTGCGCATCGCCAGACCCTTGACGCGCTGCTTGTCGATCTCGCGCTCCAGCTGGCGGCGCTGGGTGCGGGGCAGGTCCCTGATCGACTTCTTGGCGAGCGCGGCGGCCTCCTTGCCGCTGAACGCGGCGTCGGAACCGAACTCGCCGAGGTCGGGCCCCCGCTCGAGGCCGACCTCCTCGTAGGTGAGCAGCATGGCCTGCAGTCCCGTGTAGCGGGTCTGCTGCTTCTTCTTGTCCGCGGCGGAGACCTCCGGGTGCTCCCAGACGGGCTTCCCGGGGTCGCGGTCCGCGTCCCGGACGGTCACGACGGTGAAGCCGGTGCCGCCGAGGACGGCGCCGGCCAGCACGACCGCACCGGCGATCCGCGCGATCCGCGTGATCCGCCGGGCACGAGCGGCCTTCCCGGTCGCGTCCGCGGGGGCAGCGGGCGCGGCGACGTCGTCGGCTCCGGCTCCGGCTCCGGCTCCGGCTCCGGCTCCGGGCACGGTGACGGGCTCTGCGGGTCCGGGGGCGGTCTGCGGCTCCTCGGCCGGGGTCCGGTTCTCGGTCACAGCCGCTCCATCTGCCGCTTGGCCAGGTCCATGATCGTCTTCTTGGGGATCGGCCTGCTGTCCGTGATCCAGATCTGCAGGGAGATGTCACCGCGGTAGGCGAAGGCCCTGGCCTGGTACATCGGCAGGTACCCGGCCTCGCGCGTCGGCTCGTGGAGGACGTGGACCATGCCGTCCGCGGTACCGGGAAGAGGCCGGCTGTCGGCGCCCTCACCCTCGGCGAAGCCGTTCTGGCGTTCCGTGAGCTCCGCGGCCTCGAGGTACTCCTCGTGCCGGTACTGGGCCAGCCGCACCTCGGTGAACTGGTTTCCCTTCTCCCAGTAGACGACCGCGATGCGCCGGAGCTGGGCCGCGACATGGGCCGAGAACGCCTCGCCGGGCTCGTCGAAGGTCTCCGCGAACGCGGGCACCTCCATCCAGCCGTCACCGGTGATCTCGGCCGTGAGGTCCTTGGCCCCCTCGGGCTTCTTCACCAGCAGCTTGCGCAGGTCGCCGTCGGTCCTCACCTTGCGGTCCTGGGCGGCCGGCAGCGGGTCCGGGCCCTCGCCCTCGGCCTGCTTCAGCTCGGGCTGGGACAGGGACGGCAGCTTGGTGGGCGCGCGGTCCGCCTGGATCAGGTAGCCGGCGCAGGTGCCGCCCACCAGGCCGAGAACGGCCGCGGCCGCGATCAGCGCGGTGGTGCGGCCCCGGCGGCGCGGGGCGGCGGACCCGGGCACGGCCTCGGGCCCGGGCTCGGCACCGGCCCCGGCCTCGGCCTCTGCCTCGGGCTCGGCGGCCGGGGTGCCCTCGGTGTGCGGGGCCTCCGGTTCCCCGGGGGCCGTTCCCCCGGTGGGGACGGCCTCCTCGGGTTCCTTCGGCGTCTGGTCTGACAAGTCGTTCCCCCCTGAGGGATTGAGGGCACGCGCGACGTTTTCGCGTCCATGCCAGGGGGAAGACTCATCGACCCGCCTCAGGGTTGCAAGCGAGTTTGGTTACGATCCAGCCATGGCCAAAAAACTGGTGATCAAGGTGACCGCGGGTGCCGACGCCCCGGAGCGCTGCTCGCAGGCCTTCACGGTGGCGGCGGTGGCGGTGGCCAGCGGCGTGGAGGTCTCCCTCTGGCTGACCGGGGAGTCGGCGTGGTTCGCCCTCCCGGGCCGGGCCGCCGAGTTCGACCTGCCGCACGCGGCGCCGCTGCCGGACCTGCTGGACTCGATCCTGGCGGGGGGCGGCGTGACCCTGTGCACCCAGTGCGCGGCGCGGCGCGAGATCACCGAGGCGGACGTCCTCCAGGGCGTGCGGATCGCGGGCGCGCAGGTGTTCGTCCAGGAGGCGCTGGCCGACGACACGCAGGCGCTCGTCTACTGATCCGGCGAGCCGTGTCCCGGCGGTACGAGCAGGCTCAGCGGTCCCGGTCCCCGTCCCCGTCCTGGTCGCGGTCCTGACCGTTCGGCTCGTCCCACCACCGGTCGTCGGGCCCGCGCCGGTTGGCGACCACCGCGGCGACCGGCGGGATCACCATGGCCACCCCGCACATGGCCACGGCCGCCGGGACCGACCACAGCCGCACCACGCCCCAGGCCAGGACGAAGAGCCCGAGGCAGATGCCCATCAGCACCAGATAGGCGCGGCGCCGTCGCGCGTACATGCCTCCAGCGTAGGCATGCCGCGCGACGGCGCCGCGATCGTTCCTCCGGGCCAGCCCGGCAGCCCGGCCCACCCGGTAGGCCAGCCGGTAGGGCAGCCGGTGGCCCGGTCGCCGTCAGACGGCGATGGCGACCTCGGCCAGTCCGCCCTGCTGGGCGACGACCGTACGGTCCGCGGTCAGCCCGCCGGGGACCAGGGCCCGGACGGTCCAGGTGCCCTCGGCGGCGTAGAACCGGAACTGGCCGGTGGCCGAGGTGGGCACCTCGGCGGTGAACTCGCCGGTCGAGTCGAGCAGCCGGACGTAACCGGTCACCGGCTCGCCCTCGTGCAGCACCTGGCCCTGGATGGTGGTCTCACCGGGCCGGACGGCGGCGTCGGGGCCGCCTGCCTTAGCTCCACACATGGTCGTCCGTCCTCACTTACCGGGGCCGAGCTCGATCGGCACGCCGACCAGCGAGCCGTACTCGGTCCACGAACCGTCGTAGTTCTTGACGTTCTCCACGCCCAGCAGCTCGTGCAGCACGAACCAGGTCAGCGCGGAGCGCTCACCGATGCGGCAGTAGGCGATGGTGTCCTTGGCCAGGTCCACGTCGGCCTCGGCGTAGAGCGCCTTCAGCTCCTCGTCGGACTTGAAGGTGCCGTCGTCGTTGGCGTTCTTGGACCACGGGATGTTGCGGGCGGTCGGCACGTGGCCGGCGCGCTGGGACTGCTCCTGCGGCAGGTGGGCCGGGGCGAGCAGCTTGCCGGAGAACTCGTCGGGCGAGCGGACGTCGACCAGGTTCTGCCGGCCGATGGCGGCGAGGACGTCGTCGCGGAAGGCGCGGATCGCGGTGTTCTGCGGCTTGGCCTTGTAGGTGGTCTCCGGGCGCTCGGGGACCTCCTCGACCAGCTCGCGGGCGTCCAGCTCCCACTTCTTGCGGCCGCCGTCGAGGAGCTTGACGTTCTCGTGGCCGTAGAGCTTGAAGTACCAGTAGGCGTAGGAGGCGAACCAGTTGTTGTTGCCGCCGTAGAGGACCACGAGCGAGTCGTTGGCGATGCCCTTGGCGGAGAGCAGCTTCTCGAAGCCCTCCTGGTCCACGAAGTCGCGGCGGACCGGGTCCTGGAGGTCCTTGGTCCAGTCCAGCTTGACGGCGTTGCGGATGTGGTTCTTGTCGTAGGCGCTGGTGTCCTCGTCGACCTCGACGACGACCACGCCGGGGTCGTCCAGGTGCTCCTGGACCCAGTCTGCGTCGACCAGGACGTCGCTGCGGCTCATGCTCTTCCTCCGGGGCAGGTGCGGGGGTTCGGCCGGGAAGCCGAAAGCTGGCAAGTTCGAGAAGGGCGCACGCGTGGCGCGGCGCGGTCGCGCGGTTCGTCGGCCGGGGGCGCACGCGGGCGGGCCCGCCGGGCGGGCCGCGGGGAACGGGGGGTGGAGCCCGTCAGGGAGTGCGACAGAGCATGGCGGCCACACGGCACAGGTCCACTGCCCGCCGCTTGGTGAGATCCGCCTGTCGCTTCATGCCCCGAATCCTAAGGACGCGGTACGGGGCATGTCACCGTTGTGTCGCATCCTGAGACAGATCGGTCCGGAATGCGGTCGTTCGGACGCCGCACCGGCCACCGGGCAGGGTCGGCGGCCCTGTCCACGGCCGTCCTGACCGCCGCCGGGCCGCCGCCGGACCACCGCTGCGGACATCCCGTCTCGCGGTACGGACCGCCTCGCGGTACGGACAGGCGGCCGGCAGGGCTGCCGGCGGGGCGGTTGCTCCGCCCCGCCGCCGCTACCAGGTCGACAGGTCGACGTCCTCGCCGGTCACCGTGATGCGCACGCCGTCCGCCGTGGGGGTCACGGAGGTCAGCCTCAGGCCACCCGGAAGGTCGGCGAGGGCCTGGTCGAAGTCGGTCACCGACCGCACCGAGCGCTCGGCGACGTCCAGGGGGAGGTCGGGCAGCGAGTCCGCCCGCACCCGCAGCTCCCCGTCCTCCACCTCGACGGTGCTGAGCACGTCCAGCGGCGGCAGCTGCTGCCCCAGCAGGGTGGGCACCACCTTGAGCTTGATCCGCCCGTCACCACCGTGGGACAGGCCCACCACGGCCGCGGTCACCCCGGGCGCCACGTCCTGCGGCTCGGACCGCGCGGCCTTCAGCAGTTCGTCGTAGGGGACCAGCCCGGTGCCGCTCACCCGCTCCGCCCGCTCCGGGGAGTAACCGGAGTCCAGGTCCACTCCGCGCAGGCCGATGTCCAGGTCCTCGACGGTCATGTCCTGGCCCTCGGCGCCGCTCACCGGGTAGGCGTCGACGGCCACGTCCACCTCGTCCAGCGTCCCGCCGACGAGCTGGGTGAGGAACGGGAAGCCGTGGATCGCCACCTCCGGCGCCGCGCTCAGCTCCTGGGCGTCCCGCATCCCGTCCGCGGTGCGGTCCTCGGCGATGCCGACGGCGACCCGGTCGACCGCGGCCAGCAGGCCGCCGAACACCAGCGCCACGACGAGAAGTATCCGAACGGCACGCACCTGTGGGTCTCCCTGGCTGGGCGGTCGGCGGGGCAACGCGTCGTTCGACGGTAACGCCGTCGGCCGTCCGGCGGGGAAGGTTGTGGATCAGCTGTGACAAGCCTCGCGCGGATCCGGCACACCCGCGTCCCGGGCGTCGTCAGCCCTCGCAGCCGCAGGAGCGCCGGACCACCAGGCGGGAGGGCACGACCCGGACCCGGTCCTGGCCGTTGCCCGGCAGCCGCACGGTGTCGTCGAGCACCAGGTCCACCGCCGCGCGGGCCATGACGGAGCGGTCGGTGGCGACCGTGGTGAGGGGCGGGTCGGTGAGCGCCGCCTCCTTGATGTCGTCGAAGCCGGCCACCGCCAGTTCCCCCGGCACGTCGATGCGCAGTTCGCGGGCGGCGCGCAGCACGCCCACGGCCTGGTCGTCGGTGGAGCAGAAGACCGCCGGCGGCCGGTCGGGGCCGGAGAGCAGGCCGAGCGCGATCCGGTAGGCGTCGTAGCGGTTGTAGGGCGCCTGGAAGCAGCGGCCCTCGGTGGAGAGGCCGGCGTCGGCCATGGCCAGCCGCCAGCCCTCGACGTGGTCGGAGACCGGGTCGCCGACCTCCGGGGTCTCGGCGGTGCCGCCGATGCAGGCGACGTACGGGTGGCCGTGCTCCAGCAGGTGCCGCACGGCCTCGCGGGCGCCGCCGACGTCGTCGGTCACCACCGCGACGTCGTCTATCGCCTCGGGCCGTTCGTGGAGCAGCACCACGCGGGCGTCCCAGGCCTCGATCTCGGCGGCGGCCTGGTCGTTCAGCGCGTGGCTGACCAGGATCAGGCCGGAGACCCGCATGCCGAGGAAGGCGCGCAGGTAGTGGACCTCGCGCTCGGCCACGTAGTCGGTGTTGCCGACCAGGACCATCTTTCCGCGCTCGGAGGCGGCCTGCTCGACCGCGTGCGCCATCTCGCCGAAGAACGGCTGACGGGCGTCGGGCACGATCAGGCCCAGCAGGTCGGTGCGGCGCGAGGCCATCGCCTGCGCCACCCTGTCGGGCCGGTAGCCGAGCTGCTGGATGGCGGCCAGCACGCGTTCGCGGGTGGCCGGGGCGACCGGCCGCGGTCCGTTGTTGATGACATAGCTGACTACGGCGGTCGAGGTACCCGCCAGTCGTGCCACGTCGTCCCGAGTCACCTTGGCCACGCGCGGAGTCTACGCGTATGGAAACACCTCTGGGCAGGACATCTACGCTTTGCTGTCGACCCAGGTCCCGCCGGTGGACGGGTCCGGAGCGGCCCGCGGCCGCCCGGACCGCCCCCGGGATCAGGCGTCGGCCGGCAGTTCCGGGGAGATCTCCTCCCGTTCGCCCCGGTTCGCCCCCGAGCGGGACGCGGGGGCGGTGGACCGCTTGGTCTCCTCGGCCGGGCGTTCGCCCTTTTCAGGAGTGACGAAGCGGTATCCCACATTGCGGACGGTGCCGATCAGCGACTCGTGCTCGGGACCCAGCTTGGCGCGCAGCCGCCGGACGTGGACGTCGACGGTGCGGGTGCCGCCGAAGTAGTCGTAGCCCCAGACCTCCTGGAGGAGCTGGGCGCGTGTGAAGACCCGGCCGGGGTGCTGGGCGAGGTACTTCAGGAGCTCGAACTCCTTGAAGGTGAGGTCGAGGACCCGCCCCTTGAGCTTGGCCGAGTAGGTCGCCTCGTCGACGGAGAGGTCGCCGTTGCGGATCTCCATCGGGGAGTCGTCGCCGGTGAGCTGGAGGCGTCCGACGGCGAGCCGCAGGCGGGCCTCCACCTCGGCGGGGCCGGCGGTGTCGAGGAGGACGTCGTCGACGCCCCAGTCGGCGGTCACGGCGGCCAGGCCGCCCTCGGTGACGATCAGGATCAGCGGGCAGCCGGGCCCGGTGGAGCGCAGGAGCTGGCAGAGGCTGCGGACCTGCGGGAGGTCGCGGCGGCCGTCGACGAGGATCACGTCGGCGCTGGGCACGTTCACCAGCGCGGGCCCCTCGGCGGGCGCGACGCGCACGTTGTGGAGCAGCAGGCCGAGGGCGGGCAGCACCTCGGTCGACGGCTGGAGGGCGTTGGTGAGGAGCAGCAGTGAGCTCATCGGGTCTCCACACTGTCGGTGGTCCGGTGGTGCACGGTTCGCTTGCCCATAACGTCTTGGATCCTCCTCGGTCCCCGCGAGGACGTTTGCGGCACTGGCAATCTCGGCGCGCGGCTCGGCTCCATCACCCCGGGGCCCCTTCGCCGCACCGCGTCGTGCGGGAGGAAGTCCCGTGCACCTGCGCTTTCTGGCTCGTATACAGCTCGCTTTAATGCACGAAAGGACCCGGGGGCTGCGTCGCCCGAGTCCTCTGCCGAGCAGAATAACCCACATGAGCACCGGCAAGGCAGGTCAAGCGGACCATTCGGCGGACGTCCCGAAGGCTGAGACACGGGGCAGACGGCCCCGCAGAACGTTTCTGCGCACGACGGACGGGGTGACGATCGATGCCGTATACGATCCCGGACCGGCTGTATACGATCCGCCGGGCGCGGAATCCGATCACCCGGCGATTGTGATGGCGCACGGATTCACCGGAGATCTCGAACGGCCCCACGTGCGGCGAATAGCGCGTTCCTTTTCACCTTTCGGGGCGGTGATCACTTTCTCCTTCCGTGGCCACGGCGCCTCCGGCGGCCACTCCACGGTGGGCGACAAGGAGGTCCACGACCTGGCCGCCGCGGTGTCCTGGGCGCGGGAGCTCGGTCACCGGAGGGTGGCCACGGTGGGGTTCTCCATGGGCGGCTCGGTGGTGGTGCGGCACGCCGCCCTGCCGGACGCCGGGGTGGACGCGGTGGCCACGGTCAGCGGCCCGGCCCGCTGGTACTACCGGGGCACGGCCGCGATGCGCCGGCTGCACTGGGTGGTGCTGCGGCCGGCCGGCCGGCTGGTCGGGCGGCTGGCGCTGCGGACCCGCATCCACCACCGGGACTGGGACCCGGTCCCGCCCTCCCCGGTGGAGTCGGCGCCGCTGATCGCGCCCGTCCCGCTGCTGGTGGTGCACGGCGACAGCGACCCCTACTTCCCGCTCGACCACCCGCGCTCGCTGGTCGAGGCGTCGGGCGGGCACGCCGAGTTCTGGCTGGAGGAGGGGATGGGCCACGCGGAGAACGCGACCGGCGAGGAGCTGGCCCGGCGGCTCGGCGCCTGGCTGGCCGACTCCGCGCGCGGGGGCCGCTAGCCTGACCGTGTTCACACATCAGTTCACTCAGCCGAGGAACGGTATGGCACAGGTAACGGTGCGCTACTGGGCCGCCGCCAAGGCCGCGGCCGGCGTCGCCGAGGAGTCCTTCGACGCGGACACCCTCGCCCAGGCGCTCGACGCGGTGCGCTCACGGCACCCCGGGGAACTCACCCGGGTGCTGCGGCGCTGCTCGTTCCTGATCGACGGCGATCCCGTGGGGACCCGCGGGCACGACACCGTACGGCTGGCCCCGGGCGGCACGGTCGAGGTGCTCCCGCCGTTCGCAGGAGGGTGACCCCCACAGCATGAGCAACCAGTACGAGCCGTATCCGGGCCCGCACCAGGGCCACGGGCCCGCCTACCCGGACGCGCCGCCGCCCGCGGAGACCACCCAGCAGTGGCAGGGCAACACGTGGGACTCCCAGCTCCAGCCCCACCTCGGCACCTCCCCGGCCCCCGAGCCGGAGGCCGCCCGCACCGCGTACCTGCCGCCGGTGCCGGGAGCCGCCGGGCCGGAGGCGCCGGGTGCGTACTCGGCGTACCCGGCGTCCCCGGCGCAGCCGTCGCAGCCGGGTGCGGCGGAGGGCGTCCGGCAGGGCCACCCGTCGCAGCAGGAGGGGTACGGCGCGTACCAGGCGTACCCGTCGCAGGGCGGGACGGCCGGCCCCGGCACCGGGGGCGCCCCGGCGCACCCGGCCCACCCGGCCCCGGGGCCGATGCCGCACGGCACCGGGGACGCGGCACACTCCGGCGACGCCGCCTGGGCAGGGGCCGCCGGGTACCCCGCGGCCGCCGTCGGGGCGGGGGCCGCGGCCCGGGCGGGAGCCACGGCGTACGCCGGGCCCGCCTCACAGCCGGCAACCGCCCCGCAGGCCGGGGCCGCCGCGTACACCGGAACCCCCGCCGAGACCCCCGCCGAGGCGGGGCCCGCCGCCTGCACCGGGCCTGCCGCGCAGCCGGGAGCCGCCGCGCAGGCCGGGGCCGCCGCGTACACCGGACCTGCCGCACAGCCGGCAGCCGCTCCGCAGGCCGGGGCCGCCGCCCAGGCCGGGGCCGCCGCGCAGGGTGGGGCCGCCGCGCAGGGTGGGGCCGCCGCGCAGGGTGGGCCGGATCTGGCGGGGTACGGTCCGGCGACCGTCGGCGGGAACGCCCGGATCACGGACGCCCAGCGCGCCCGCGCCGAGGGCCGTTCCCCGATCATCGACCCCGGCATGCAGCCCGCCGTCCTCACCGCCGTGCTCTCCCTGCTGATGGCGGGCGGCGCGGCCCTGGGGTCGTGGGCGCTGCTGCTGCCGCTGATCGTGCTCCAGGGCCTGACCGCGGCCGGCTGGTTCCGTCTGAACGGCATGTGGCCCGCCCGCCAGGGCATCGCCCTCGGCTTCCTCGGCGCGCTCGCCGCCGACGCGGCCGTCCTGGTCGTCGGCCGGGAGCACGGCACGGGCGCGGTCCTCGGCACCCTCGGCGTGTGGGTGCTGCTCACCCTGGTGCTCCAGCTCCGCAGCCACGCCGAGCCCGACGAGCGGATGTACGGCCTGACCGCCGCCCTCGCCGCCGCCGCGCTGGCCATCCTGGCCGCCGGTCACCTGGCCGCGGACCCGGAGGCGGTCACCGTCGCCGGCGTCGCGGTGGCCGCGGCGATCGTGGCCCGTGCCGCCGTCCCGAAGCCCGCCGCGGGCGGCATGGTCCTCGCGGTGGCCGTCGCGGCCGGCGCGGGCGTGCTGGTGGGCGACGGGACGGCGGGCGCGCTGCTGGGCGCGCTGGCCGGCCTGTGCGCCGTGGTGGGCCACCGGGTCGCCGCCTACGACTACCCGTCCCGCTTCGTGCACTTCACCGCGGGCGTCGCCCTGCCGCTCGCCCTGGCCGCCCCGGCGGCGCTGCTGCTGGGCTGAGAAGGCGGCCGGCAGCGGCCGCCGCACACGAGAGGGCCGCCCCGTGCCGTGCACGGGGCGGCCCTCTCGTCGTCGGACCTTTCGGGCCTTCGGGCCGTCAGGTCCCTGGCCCTCCGGCCGCCGGCCTCACTTGACGATCGTGATGCGGTTCGCCGCCGGCGGGGCGATCGGCGAGGCGGGGCCGGAGTTCGCGGTCAGGTAGTCCGCGAACGCCGTCAGGTCGTCGCTGCCGACGACCGGGTCGGTGCCCTTGGCGAGGGCCGGGAAGTTGTCCCCGCCGCCGGCCAGGAAGTTGTTCATCGCGACCCGGTAGGTGGCGGTGAGGTCCACCGGCCGGCCCTGGATCCGGACCGAGTCGGCGACCAGGCGGTCCGCGCCGGACTTCGTCAGGTCCAGCGTGTAGGTGAGGCCCTCGGAGACCTGGAGGATCTTCGGCGAGGCCGCGTTGCCGCCGCTCACCTGCTGCTGGAGCGCGGCGACGACGTCCGCGCCGGTCAGGTCCACCAGGTTGACGGTGTTGCTGAACGGCTGGACGGTGAAGCCCTCGCCGTAGGTGACGACGCCGTCGCCCTCGCTGCCGCTCTGCGCGTGGATGAGGTCGGCCCGGATGCCGCCCGGGTTCATCAGCGCGAACGCCGTGTCCGGGTCGATGGTGCGGGCGTGCTCGAGCTGGGCGTCGGCGATCAGGTCGCCGAGCGGGCTCTCGGTGCCGGTCTTGGTGATGTCGCCGCTGATCCAGCCGATGGGCCGGTTGGCCACCGGCTTCGCCAGCGCGTTCCAGTGCTCGATCAGGTCCGACATGTCCCCGGCGGGCTTCTGGGTGCGGCTCACCACGTGGTTGGCCGACTCCACCGCCGTGCGGACGATGTCCTTGGTCGCCACGTCGTAGGTCAGCGTGGTGTCCGTGTACAGCCGGCCGAAGGAGGCCGCCGAGGTCACCATGCGGGAGTTGCCCGCCGGGTCGGGGATGTCGCACACGTAGGCGTTGTGGGTGTGACCGGTCACCAGCGCGTCGACCTTGGGGCTGACGTTCTTCGCGATGTCCACGATCGGCCCGGAGACGCCGCCGGCCTCCGCGTCGCAGTAGGCGTTGTACGCGCCGTCGGCGGGCGCGCCGCCCTCGTGGACCAGCGCCACCACGGACTTGACGCCCTTGCGGTGCAGCTCGTCGGCGTACTTGTTGATCGTCTCGACCTCGTCGTGGAACTCCAGTCCCTCGACGCCCTCGGCGGTGACGATGCCCGGGGTGTTCTCCAGCGTGACGCCGATGAAGCCGATCTTCACCGGGCCCTGCTTCCACACCCAGTACGGGGCGAGCGCGGTCTTCCCGGTGCCCTCGTGGGTGACGTTGGCGCCCAGGTAGGGGAAGTCGGCGCCCTCGAACGGGGTCTCGGTGTAGCAGCCGTCGGTCGGGTGGCACCCGCCGTCGCGCATGCGCTTC
The DNA here is from genome assembly GCF_040643475.1 of Streptomyces sp. NPDC047130. Lineage (NCBI taxonomy): Bacteria > Bacillati > Actinomycetota > Actinomycetes > Kitasatosporales > Streptomycetaceae > Streptomyces > Streptomyces sp. NPDC047130. The sequence goes on from NZ_JBEYUK010000013.1 coordinate 154,181, forward strand.
AGCTCGGCGAGGCCCTCGTCGAACTCGTGGTTGCCGACGCCGGAGACGTCCAGGTCCAGCTTGTTGAGCGCCTCGACGGTCGGCTCGTCGTGGAAGAGGCCGGAGAGCAGCGGGCTGGCGCCGATGAGGTCGCCGGCCGCGGCGGTGACGCTGTACTCCTGGCCCTTGCGCGCGGTGCGCAGCGAGGCCGCCAGGTACTCGATGCCGCCGACGCCCTCGATGGGCTTCACCGTGCCGTCCGGCTGCCGCTCGGTCACGCGGCCGCTGGAGCCGGTCGGGGGCTCCAGGTTGCCGTGGAGGTCGTTGAAGGAGAGCAGCTGCACGTCGACCGTGCGGGCCTTCCCGCGCCGGTCGTCGTGGCCGTCCGCGGACGCGGAGGTACCGGCGGGAAGCGCTGCGGTCAGCGCGCCGACGGTGGCCAGCGCGGCGCCGGTGATCAGAATGCGGTGGGTACGTCTCTGCCGGGTGATCCGCGGCATCGTCCCCCCTCTTGAATGAGTAGGTACACAGTGGGGTGGCTGAGCGGCAGCTTAGGGTCAACGCGCGTAGCGGCGACAGGGGACGCGGGTCACAGCCTGATTGCGACTGCCCGGACGCCCGGCCCGGCGGCCGCGGCGCGGCAGACCGCCACCGGGCGCGGCCCGCCGGACTACGCTCACTGGCATGACCAGCCCTCTCAGCCCTCGCCAGATCGACACCGTCGACGCGCTGACGGACGCGCGGATCCGCGACGTCCTGGCCCTGCTGGAGGCGGCCGCCCGGGTGGACGGCCAGGAGGCCGTCTCCGAACAGGGCCGTCTCCACCTGCGCAGCGGAGAACCCCGCCCGGGCATCGCCCACCTGCTGCTGACCCTGGGCGACGGCGAACTCGTCGGCTACGCCCAGCTCGACGGCTCGGAGACCGTGGAGCCGCCCGCCGCCGAACTGGTGGTGCATCCCGGCCACCGCGGCCGGGGCCACGGCCGTGCCCTGGGCGGCGCCCTGCTCGCCGCCACCGGCAAGCGCCTGCGGCTGTGGGCGCACGGCGGCCACGCCTCCGCCCGCCACCTCGCCCAGGTCCTCGGCCTCACGCTCTTCCGCGAACTGCGCCAGATGCGCCGCCCGCTGACCGGCCCGGACGCCCCCGAGCTGCCGGAGCCGGTGCTGCCCCCGGGCGTCACCGTCCGCACCTTCGTGCCCGGACAGGACGACGCCGCCTGGCTGGCCGTCAACGCCGAGGCGTTCGCCCACCACCCGGAGCAGGGCTCGCTGACCCAGCGCGACCTGGACGACCGCAAGGCCGAGGCGTGGTTCGACCCGGAGGGCTTCTTCCTCGCGGAGAAGGACGGCGACCTGGTCGGCTTCCACTGGACCAAGGTCCACGCCGAGGAGGACCTCGGCGAGGTCTACGTGGTCGGCGTGCGGCCCGGCGCCCAGGGCGGCGGCCTCGGCAAGGCGCTCACCGTCACCGGCCTGCGCCACCTGGCCGGACGGGGCCTGCCCGCCGCGATGCTCTACGTGGACGGGGACAACAAGGCCGCCGTCACCGTCTACGAGCGCCTCGGTTTCACCACCCACGAGACGGACCTGATGTACCGCACCGAACTGTGACACCGGGCCACTGACAACACCCCCGAGGGGGCGGCGACTTGACGCCGCCCCCTGCCTTGCATCACCCTTCCACTACTCAATTAGTGAAAGGGTGTTGTCGAGTGGTCGAGTACCGCATCGACCGGCGCAGCGGCGTCGCCACCTATCTGCAGATCGTCCAGCAGACCAAGCACGCCCTGCGGCTGGGCCTGCTCGAACCGGGTGACCGGCTGCCCACGGCCCGCGAGGTCGTGGCGGCCACCGCCATCAATCCGAACACCGTCCTCAAGGCCTACCGCGAACTGGAACGCGAGGGCCTGGTGGAGGCCCGGCGCGGCCTCGGCACGTTCGTCCGCCGCTCCCTCGGGCCGGCCCCGGCCGACGCGGCCCCGCTGCGCGACGACCTCGTCGCCTGGGGCCGGCGGGCCAAGGCCGCCGGCCTGGAACGCGACGACGTGTCCGCGCTGTTCACCTCCGTCCTGGACGACCTCTATCCCTTTGGGGGGGACCACCGATGACCGAGATCGCCATCGAGGCGGAGGCGCTGGGCAGGCGCTACACCCGGCTGCTGCCCCGCCGCGTCAAGTGGGCACTGCGCGCGTGCTCCTTCAGCCTGCCGGTCGGCCGCGTCTGCGCGGTCGTCGGCCCCAACGGCGCGGGCAAGTCCACGCTGCTGTCCCTGGCCGCCGGCCTCGCCCGCCCCACCGAGGGCGCGGTCCGCGTCCTGGGCACCGACCCCGGGACGGCCCGCGAGCGCGTCGCGTACGTCGCGCAGAACAAGCCGCTGCACACCCAGTTGACGGTGATCGACACGCTGCGGCTCGGGCACGCCCTCAACCAGGCCCGCTGGGACCAGGCCACCGCCGAGCGCATCGTCGCCCAGGGCGACCTGGACCCGACCGCCACGGTCCGCAGCCTCTCCGGCGGCCAGCGCACCCGCGTCGCGCTGGCCCTCGCGCTCGGCAAGCGGCCCGAACTCCTGCTCCTCGACGAGCCGATGGCCGACCTGGACCCGCTGGCCCGCCACCAGCTGATGGGCGAGCTGATGGCTGAGGCGGCCGAACACGGCACCACGGTTGTCATGTCCTCGCACGTCATCGCGGAGCTGGAGGGCTCCTGCGACCACCTCCTGCTGATCCGCCGCGGTCAGGTGCGCCTGCAGGGCTCCCTGGAGGACGTCCTGGCCGCCCACGCCCTGGTCACCGGCCCCGCGGAGGCGGGCCTGGAGGGCCACACGGTGATCGAGTCCCGCACCACGGGCCGTCAGACCACCGCGCTGATACGCCCCGACGGCCCGGTCCCCGCCGCCCACGAGGCGACCACGCCGACCCTGGAGGAACTGGTCCTCTCCTACCTCCGGGAGGCGGCGTGAGCACCACCCTCAAGTCCCCCGTCCCGCCGGAGGCCGAGGACGCCGCCGCGCCGGTGAAGGCGCCGGGCGGCCTCGCCTGGGCGGTGTTCCGCCTCCACCGCTGGGCGCTGTGGGCATGGATCGCCTACGTGGCCCTGGCCGCCGGGGTCCTGCTGTGGGCCTGGGGGCCGGCGGCGAACGAACTGGCCTCCCTGGCGGCGGCGTGCGACCTGGGCGGACAGACGGAACCTTCCTGCGCCCGGAACGTCTACCAGGCCCTGGAGACCTACCAGGAACTCATGCGCCTGGGCTTCTTCGCCGTGTTCGGCGCCCCGTTCCTGGTCGGCGCCTGGGCGGCGGCCGCGCCGACCGCCCGCGAGATGGAGACCGGCACCGCGGAACTGGCCTGGACCCAGTCGGTGACCCCGGCCCGCTGGCTCACCGCCAAGCTGGCGCTCCCGGCCGTGGTCGCCGCGGCGGGCACCACGCTGCTGCTGGCGCTGTACCGGCTCGCCCACCAGGAAGGGGCCGCCGCCTTCACCGCGATCCGGCACTGGACGCCGTCGTGGTACAACGAGGACCTCTTCACCATGACGGGCGTCGTCATGGTGCCCAGGGTCCTGTGCGCCGTCGCCGTGGGCGTCCTGCTCGGCCTGCTGCTGAAGCGCTCGCTGGCCTCGCTCGGAACCGGGCTGGCCCTGCTCGCCGCGTCCACCTTCGCCGTCACGCTCGGCCGCGGCTACCTCTGGCCCAGGGAGATCCGCTTCGCCAGGGCGGAGACGGCCGGCTCGCCCTACCTGAGCCTCAACGGCTCGGAGTGGCAGATCGCCACCGGCGCGGTCACGGAGTCCGGGGAACTGGCCGGGGACGCCGGCGAGACGGCCGGGTACGTCTGCATGAACGAGGGCTACCGGGACGACGGCCCCGGCTTCGACGCCGACGCCTTCTACTCCTGCCTGGAGGACGAGGGCTACACCGACATCTGGGTCGCCTTCCACAACCGGGACGACTTCTGGCCGCTCCAGCTCGTGGAGTCCGGCCTCTGGCTCGCCGTCGCCCTCACCGCGGTCGCCCTCTCCTACCGCGCCCTCCGCCGCCGCACGGCCGTCTGACGCCGATGCCCCCCGCCTCGTCCTCCGATTCCGGGAGCCCCGCATGACCACCACCCTCACCCCACCCGCACCGTCCGGGGGCGGCGCCACCGCCCCGGCGAAAGCACCCGGCGGCCTGGCACGGACCGTGCTCCGCCTGCACCGGTGGGCCCTGTGGCTGTGGATCGCCTACGTCGCCCTCGGGGCCGGACTGCTGCTCGCGGCCTGGGCGACCATGGGCGACGACGCCCGGGTCCTGCTGGCGGCCTGCGAGGCCGGGAACGGTCCTTCCTCTCGCTGCCCGAAGGAACTGGAGGACGTCTGGACGGCCTACGACCTCCTGCTGCGCCTCGGGCTCTACACCATCCTCGCCGCTCCCTTCCTGGTCGGCGCCTGGGCGTCCGCCTCGCTGACCGCCAGGGAACTCGAGACCGGCACCGCCCACCTGGCCTGGACCCAGTCGGTGTCCCCCACCCGCTGGCTCACGGCCAAGCTGGCGCTCCCGGCCGCGGTCGCGGCGGCGGGCATGGCCCTCCTGCTCGCCGTCCACCGGATCGCCCACACCGCGGGTGCCGACGTCCGGCACGTCGTCCGGTACGGAGCGTCGCCGCGTTGGTGGGGCGAGGACTTCTTCACCGCGATGGGCATCGTGGCCGTGCCCCGGGTGCTGTGTGCGGTGGCCGTCGGCGTCCTGGCCGGTTTCCTGCTGAAGCGGAGCCTGGCCTCCCTCGGCGCCGGACTGCTGGTGATGGCCGCGGGCGCCCTCAAGTTCTCGGTGGGCCGCCACCAGCTCTGGCCGACCGAGGTCCGCCACGGCTACACGCCCGACGGGCCGCTCCCCCACTGGTACGCGTCCGCCGGCGAGTGGCCGCTGGACAGCGGGGCGGTGACCGGGTCGGGGCGGCACGTCCCCTACGACTACGACTGCCTGGACGCCGTCATCGGCGACGACGGCCGTCCCGGCACCGCCCGCGACTTCTACGCCTGTCTCGAGGACAGCGGCTACACCGACGTGTGGGCGAGCTACCACCCCGAGAGCCATTTCTGGCCGCTCCAGCTCGTGGAGTCCGGCATCTGGCTCGCCGTAGCCGTCGTCGCGGTCATCCTGTCGTACCGGATCCTCCGGCTCCGCACGGCCTGACGCCTGGCAGCCAACTGCCCGTAACCCGGCATTCAGGCTCGCTTGGGACCCTTCCCGCGTGGTGAAACCTCCCTCCGACGCCGGGTCACCGCCCCCCAAGGCCGCTTCCTCGGGGGGCGACGACGCGCGCGCCCGGTCCGCGAAGTCGCGCAAAGGCGGCGTGAGCAGGCGGAATGCCCACCTCCGGGTGCTTCCGCGCGCCCGGTCCGACATGCCATACGGCAACGCCGCGCGGAACAATGGGAACATGAGCGAGCCCAGTGCCCAGGACCCCAGCATCCAGGACCGCAGCGCCCAGGATCCCGCCTCCCCGCTGCCCTCGCAGGCAGCGGTGGGACTGATACCGGTGGGCCACGAGCCCGAGCCCCCGCAGCCCCGGCCCGCCGAGGAGCCGAGCGAGGGGCCGGACTTCGACGGTTACCAGGAGATCCGCCAGGAGGACGGGCCGCTCCCCGAGGGCCGCTTCCTGGACCGGGAGCGCAGCTGGCTCGCCTTCAACGAGCGGGTCCTCGAGCTCGCCGAGGACCCGAACACCCCGCTGCTGGAGCGCGCCAACTTCCTCGCGATCTTCGCCAGCAACCTGGACGAGTTCTTCATGGTCCGCGTCGCCGGCCTGAAGCGGCGGATCGCCACCGGCGTCGCCCAGCGCTCCGCCTCCGGGCTGCAGCCCCGCGAGGTGCTGGAGATGATCTGGGGCCGCTCCCGCGAGCTCATGGCCCGGCACGCCGCCTGCTTCCACGAGGACGTCGCCCCCGCCCTCGCCGAGGAGGGCATCCACGTCGTGCGCTGGCACGAGCTGACCGAGAAGGAACAGGCGCGGCTCTTCACGCTGTTCCGTTCCAAGATCTTCCCGGTCCTCACGCCGCTCGCCGTGGACCCGGCGCACCCGTTCCCCTACATCTCCGGCCTCTCGCTCAACCTGGCCGTCGTGGTCCGCAACCCGGTCTCCGGCCACCGGCACTTCGCCCGGGTCAAGGTGCCGCCGTCGCTCTCCCGCTTCCTGGAGGCCTCCCCCGAGCGCTACGTCCCCATCGAGGACGTCATCGCCGCGCACCTGGAGGAGCTGTTCCCGGGCATGGAGGTGATCCAGCACCACGCCTTCCGGATCACCCGCAACGAGGACCTGGAGGTCGAGGAGGACGACACCGAGAACCTCCTCAAGGCCCTGGAGAAGGAGCTCATGCGGCGCCGCTTCGGCCCGCCGGTGCGCCTGGAGGTCGAGGAGTCCATCGACCGGCACGTCCTGGACCTGCTGGTGCGCGAGCTGAAGATCACCGAGGCCGAGGTCTACCCGCTGCCCGGCCCGCTGGACCTGACCGGCCTGTTCGGCATCGCCGGCCTGGACCGCCCCGAGCTCAAGTACCGCAAGTTCATCGCCGGCACCCACCGCGACCTCGCCGAGGTGGAGTCCGCGTCCGCGCCGGACATCTTCGGCGCGCTGCGCGAGCGGGACGTGCTGCTGCACCACCCCTACGACTCCTTCTCGACCTCCGTCCAGACCTTCCTGGAGCAGGCCGCCGCCGACCCGGACGTGCTGGCGATCAAGCAGACGCTCTACCGCACCTCCGGCGACTCCCCCATCGTCGACGCCCTCATAGACGCCGCCGAGGCGGGCAAGCAGGTCCTGGTGCTCGTCGAGATCAAGGCCCGCTTCGACGAGCAGGCCAACATCAAGTGGGCCCGCAAGCTGGAGGAGTCCGGCTGCCACGTCGTCTACGGCCTGGTCGGGCTGAAGACGCACTGCAAGCTGTCGCTGGTGGTCCGCCAGGAGGGCGACACGCTGCGCCGCTACTCGCACGTCGGCACCGGCAACTACCACCCGAAGACGGCCCGCCTCTACGAGGACCTCGGCCTGCTCACCGCCGACCAGCAGGTCGGCGCGGACCTGTCCGACCTGTTCAACCGGCTCTCCGGCTACTCCCGCCGGGAGACCTACCGCCGACTGCTCGTCGCGCCGAAGTCCCTGCGGGACGGGCTGGTCTCCCGGATCGGCAAGGAGATCCGCCACCACCGGGCCGGCCGGCCCGCCTACGTGCGGATCAAGGTCAACTCGATGGTGGACGAGGCGGTCATCGACGCCTGCTACCGCGCCTCCCAGGCCGGCGTGCCCGTGGACATCTGGGTCCGCGGCATCTGCGCCGTGCGGCCCGGCGTGCCGGGGCTCTCGGAGAACATCCGGGTCCGGTCGGTCCTCGGCCGGTTCCTGGAGCACTCCCGGATCTTCGCCTTCGCCAACGGCGGCGAGCCCGAGGTGTGGTTCGGCAGCGCCGACATGATGCACCGCAACCTCGACCGGCGCATCGAGGCGCTGGTCCGGGTCACCGACCCGACCCACCGGGCCACCCTCCACCGGTTCCTGGAGACCGGCATGTCCGACTCCACCTCGTCCTGGCACCTCGGCCCGGACGGCGAGTGGACGCGGCACGCCACGGATCCGGACGGGCGCCCGTTGCCGCATGTCCAGGAGATGCTCATCGACGCCCGGAGGCGCCGGCGTGGCCCAGCAACACCCTGACAGTGACGTCCCTGTGCTCTCGGCCTATCTGCGCGGGCAGGCCACGGAGTTCCTGCGGGCGTTGAGGGCCGCCGCCTCGGGCGGGGACGCGGACTCCGCGCCCGCCCTGCGCAGGGCCTCGCGCCGCATCGGGGCGACACTGCACACCTTCCACTCCGCGCTCGATCCGGCCTGGTCGGCGGCCTTACGGCGTGAGCTGGCCTGGTTCTCGGGCGTCCTCGCCCAGGAGCGGCTGCACGCCGCCACCCTGCGGCGCCTCCAGGCGGCGCTGAACGAGCCGCAGGGGGACCTCGGCGCCGCCAAGGCGGCCGCGCTGCTGGAGCGGCGGCTCACGCTGGCCCGGGGCCGGGCGCACTCCGCGGTGCTGGAGGCGCTGGGGTCGGCACGGTTCCACGCGCTGGCCGACGCGGTGGCCCTGCTGGCGGGCGAGGTCCCGCTGCGCGGCGGCGGGCGTGACGCCGGCCCGGCCGGGGCGGTGCTGCGGGGGCACGCGGACACCGCGGAGCGGCGGCTCGCCGAGGCGGTCGCCGCGCTGCCCCACGACCTCCTCGACGGGGACGGCGACCTCGGCGGCCCGTGCCCGGGCTACCCGGGGGACCGCCCCGGCGACGGGGACACCGCCTGGCACCAGGTGCGGTCGCTGCTGCGGCTGCACCGGTACGCGCTGGAGGTCCTCACCGAGCCGGTGCCGCGCCGGCTGGTCGGCGCGGCGCGGGCACTGGACCGGCACCGGGACGCCGCCGAGGCCGCCTCGGTCGCCGCCGCGGCCGCGCGCACGCCGCGGATCGCCCCCGCGACGGCGTACGCGCTGGGCAACCTCCACGCCCACCAGCGGCACGAGGTGCTCGCCGCGCGCCGCGCCTTCCACCGGACCTGGCAGTCCGCCTCCCGTGACACGGTGACCGTACGATGACCCGGCCTTCCAGCGGCTCCGACGGCTCCGGCGGCTCCGGCGCCGCTCCCGACGCCTCCTCCGGCCCGGTCCGGGCGGCGGGCTGCGTCCTCTACCGCCGTACGCCGGGCGGTCTCGAGGTCTGCCTCGTCCACCGGCCCAAGTACGACGACTGGTCCTTCCCCAAGGGGAAGCTGGACCCCGGGGAGAGCGCCGAGGAGGCCGCGGTGCGGGAGGTCGCGGAGGAGACGGGGCACCGGGTCCGGCTGGGGCCGCGGCTGCCCACCGTCCACTACACGGTCGGGGGCCGGCCCAAGCGGGTCGACTACTGGGCCGCCGAGGCGACCTCCCCCGACGCCTTCACCCCCACCCACGAGATCGACGCCCTCGCCTGGCACCCCGCCCGCGCCGCGCACCCCCACCTCACCCACCCCCACGACCGCCCCCTCCTCACCGCCTTCCTCGCCCTCCCCCTCTGACCGTCCCCACCCCCACCCCGCGCGAGCGAAGCCGAAGCCGCCTGGGCGAGGGCGGACGCAGGTCGGCGCCCCCGCGGCAAGCGGCCCGCACCGCCCCGCACCGCACCCGGCGTAGCCGACGGCACCGTGCGCACGGCCCCGCACCGCAGCACGGCGCAGACACAGCCGGGCGGACAGCCCCGCTCCTCCCCCGACGCCCGCACTTCTGCCCGCCCGCGCCCCGGTGCGAGGCGGGGGCACCGCCCGCCGTGCACCCGGCCCCACGGCGGCAAGCCGGCCACCCACCGCCGCCCCACCCCGGTGCCGTCGGAGGGCGACGCCCACGCTGCCACGCGGTCCCGGCACCCGCCCGGCATCCACCGGGGAAAGGCAAGCCCCCACCGCCGCCGGGGCCCGACGCCCGCACTTCTGCCCGCCCGCGCCCCGGTGCGAGGCGGGGGGCACTGCCCGCCATGCACCCGGCCGCGCGGCGGCAAGGTGACGCCACCCACCGCCGCCCCACCCCGGTGCCGTCGGAGGACGACGCCCACGCTGCCACGCGGTCCCGGCACCCGCCCGGCATCCACCTGGGAAAGGCAAGCCCCCACCGCCGCCGGGGCCCGACGCACGCAAGCCCCGCCACCGCCAGCCCTCCCCCGCGGCGCAGGCGAACCCACGCGCCCCCGCGCAGGACCCCCGCCCCAGGTGCGCCCCCGGCGGTGAGGGGTACGCGGCGCGCGGAACGGGGGCGTGCGGGACGGGAGGCGAGCGGGACGGGAGGCGTGCGGGACGGGTGGTGTCGGCCGGAGGGCGGCTCACCGCACCGTCCCCGCGGATTCACCCCCCGTTCACCCTCCCCCGTCGGCCCCGTCACCTCCCCGGCCTAATTTCGGCCTCGACAGCGGGGAAACCGTCGCAAAGACAACCCCCCGCCACCGACACTTCGCACGCCGCCAAGCGGACCGGTTCCACCCGGCGGCTCCCGGAAGGAAGACACGAAAAGTGACGCTTCAGCGCAAGACCCGGCGCCAGACCCGGCGGGCCCTGACCCTCGGCGCTCTCGCCGTCTCCGGCGCCCTGGCCCTCACGGCGTGCGGCTCGGACGCGACCTCCGAGGGTGACTCGACCGGCGGCACCGCCGCCGCCCAGACCGGGAAGATCGACTGCGGCGACGCCCAGGGCCAGCTGCTGGCCGACGGCTCCTCCGCCCAGAAGAACGCGATCGACGCCTGGGTGAAGCAGTTCACCGCCGCCTGCCAGGGCCTGCAGATCAACTACAAGGGCTCCGGCTCCGGCGCGGGCATCACCGCGTTCACCCAGGGCCAGGTCGCCTTCGCCGGCTCCGACTCCGCGCTGAAGCCGGAGGAGATCGCCGAGTCCAAGAAGATCTGCAAGGACGGCCAGGCGATCGACCTCCCGATGGTCGGCGGCCCGATCGCTGTCTCCTACAACCTCCCCGGCGTGGACAACCTGGTCGTGGACGCCCCGACCCTGGCGAAGATCTTCGACTCGAAGATCACCACCTGGGACGACGCCGCCATCAAGAAGCTGAACCCGGACGCGGACCTGCCGTCGACCAAGATCCAGGCGTTCCACCGCTCGGACGAGTCCGGCACCACGGACAACTTCACCAAGTACCTGATCGCCGCGGCCCCCGACGACTGGAAGTACGAGGGCGGCAAGTCCTGGCAGGCCAAGGGCGGCCAGGCGGCCTCCGGCTCCAGCGGTGTGGCCCAGCAGGTCAAGCAGACCGAGGGCGCCATCGGCTACATGGAGCTCTCGTACGCCAAGGACAGCTCCACCGTCTCCATCGCCACCGGCGCCTCCGCCCCGGTCGCCGCCACCGTGGAGAACGCCTCCAACGCCATCGCCGACGCCAAGATCGTGGGCACCGGCAAGGACCTGGCGCTGGAGCTGAACTACGGCACCACCGCCGACAACGCCTACCCGATCGTCCTGGTCACCTACGAGATCGTCTGCGACAAGGGCAACAAGCCCGAGACGCTGCCGGCGACCAAGGCGTTCCTGAACTACGTCGCCAGCGAGGACGGCCAGGCGCTGCTCGCCGACGCCGGTTACGCCCCGATCCCCGACGAGATCATCGGCAAGGTCCGCGAAACCATCAACGGCCTCGCCTGATCCACGAGCCCGGCCCCCGGCCGGGCTCCGTCCGGTGCACCGCCGCCAGGGAGCCGACGGCCCGCCCAGCCCCGTCAGGGCGGGCCCCGGCCCCGCAGACCGGAGATCCTGATGGACATATCGACACAGAAGTCACACACGGACAACGACAACGCGCCTCCCGCGGGCGCGGCCGCCGGCACGCCCCGCACCTCCTCCTCCCCGGAGCCGGAGCAGGAACAGGGCAAGGCCAAGGGCACGGGTACGGGCACGGGCCGGAAGACCTCCGAGCCCCGCGCCCCCCGCCCGGCGACCCGCCGCGGCGACCGCATCTTCCTCGGCCTCTCGCGAGGCTCCGGCATCCTGCTGCTGGCCGTCATGGCCGCCATCGCCGTGTTCCTCAGCTACCGCGCGGCGCTGGCGATCAGCAAGGACCAGGGGAACTTCCTCACCACCTTCGAGTGGAACCCGAACAGCACCGAGCCGGTCTTCGGCATCGCGGTGCTGGCCTTCGGCACCGTCGTGTCGTCGATCATCGCCATGATCATCGCGGTTCCGGTCGCGGTGGCCATCGCGCTCTTCCTGACCCACTACGCCCCGCGGAAGCTGAGCGGCCCCATCGCCTACGTGGTGGACCTGCTCGCCGCCGTGCCGTCGATCGTCTACGGCCTGTGGGGCGCGCTGGTGCTCGTCCCGCACATGAACGGCCTGTTCAGCTGGCTCGACGAGTACCTGGGCTGGACCAAGATCTTCGAGTGGCAGGGCGGCGCCCCGCGCTCCATGCTCACGGTCGGCATCCTGCTGGCGATCATGATCCTCCCGGTCATCACCAACGTGAGCCGTGAGGTCTTCCGCCAGGTGCCCAAGGCGCACGAGGAGGCCGCGCTGGCCCTCGGCGCCACCCGCTGGGAGGTCATCCGCATGTCGGTCCTCCCGTTCGGCCGCTCCGGCGTGATCTCCGCCTCGATGCTCGGTCTCGGCCGCGCGCTCGGCGAGACCATGGCCGTGGCCACCGTCCTGTCGCCCACCTTCGACATCCAGGCCAGCCTCCTGGACCCGGGCGGCGGCACCTTCGCCCAGAACATCGCCAGCAAGTTCGGCGAGGCGAACGAGCAGGGCCGTGACGCGCTGATCGCCTCCGGTCTCGTCCTCTTCGTCATCACCCTGCTGGTCAACGGCGCCGCGCGCATGATCATCGCCCGCCGCAAGGAGTACTCGGGGGCCAACGCATGAGCACCACGTCCGCCGTCGTCAAGCCCGTCTCCCTGCAGGGCGCCCGGCTCCCGAAGTGGGCCCCGTGGGGCGTGGCCGCCGCCGCGACCGCCGTGGCCGTCGCCCTCGGCCTGGGGACCGGTCTGCACAGCCGCGTCCAGTGGGGCCTGATCGCCTCCGTCCTCTTCGTCCTGGGCACCTACGCCCTCTCCGCGAAGGTCGAGGGGCGCCGCCAGGCCAAGGACCGCATCGCCACCAGCCTCGTCTGGGTCGCCTTCCTGCTCGCCGTGGTGCCGCTGCTCTCCCTCGTCTGGGAGACCGTGGTGCGCGGCGTGAAGGTCCTGGACGGGTACTTCCTGACCCACTCCATGGGCACCGTCGCCGACGCCGAGCCCGGCGGCGGCATCTACCACGCGATCCTGGGCACCGCGCAGCAGGTCGGCCTCGCCACCCTGATCGCCGCCCCGATCGGCGTCCTCACCGCGATCTACCTGGTCGAGTACGGCCGGGGCGCGCTGGCCCGGGCCGTCACCTTCTTCGTCGACGTGATGACGGGCATCCCGTCCATCGTGGCCGGTCTGTTCATCCTCAGCCTGATGCTGATGTTCGACCTGCAGCCCTTCGGCTTCGCCGGCTCGCTGGCGCTGGCCATCCTGATGCTGCCGGTCGTCGTCCGCTCCACGGAGGAGATGCTCAAACTGGTGCCGAACGAACTGCGCGAGGCGTCCCTCGCCCTGGGCGTGCCCCGGTGGCGAACCATCCTGAAGGTGGTCCTGCCCACCGCGGTCGGCGGCATCACCACCGGTGTGATGCTCGCGGTCGCCCGCATCGCGGGCGAGAGCGCGCCGGTCCTGCTGCTGGTCTTCGGCAACCCGTTCATCAACGCCAACCCCTTCGAGGGCGCGCAGGCGTCGCTGCCGCTGTACATCTACCAGCAGTACGTGAACAGCGCCGGCTCGTCGGCGGCCTACGACCGCGCATGGGCGGCGGCGCTGACGCTGATCGCCTTCGTGATGATCCTCAACCTGGTGGCCCGCGGCATCGCCCGCTGGAAGACGCCCCGCTGAACCCCCTGGAAGTGACACACATGGCCAAGCGAATCGACGTCAGCGGCCTCTCCGCCTTCTACGGCGCCCACAAGGCCATCGAGGACATCTCGATGACCATCGAGCCCCGCTCGGTGACGGCCTTCATCGGCCCCTCCGGCTGCGGCAAGTCCACGTTCCTGCGCACCCTGAACCGGATGCACGAGGTCGTCCCCGGCGGCCGCGTCGAGGGCAAGGTGATGCTGGACGACGAGGACCTGTACGGCCCCGGCATCGACCCCGTGTCGGTGCGCCGGGAGGTCGGCATGGTCTTCCAGCGCCCCAACCCGTTCCCCACCATGTCGATCTACGACAACGTGGCGGCCGGCCTGCGCCTGAACGGCAGCTACAAGAAGTCCGAGCTCGACGGCATCGTCGAGCAGTCCCTGCGCGGCGCCAACCTCTGGAACGAGGTCAAGGACCGGCTGAACAAGCCCGGCTCCGGCCTCTCCGGCGGCCAGCAGCAGCGCCTGTGCATCGCGCGGGCGATCGCCGTGCAGCCCAAGGTCCTGCTCATGGACGAGCCCTGCTCGGCCCTGGACCCGATCTCCACCCTGGCGATCGAGGACCTGATCGGCGAGCTCAAGGAGCAGTACACGATCGTCATCGTCACCCACAACATGCAGCAGGCCGCCCGCGTCTCCGACCGCACCGCGTTCTTCAACCTCGCGGCGATCGGCCAGCCCGGCAAGCTCATCGAGATCGACGACACCGAGCGGATCTTCTCCAACCCGTCGGTGAAGGACACCGAGGACTACATCTCCGGCCGCTTCGGCTGAGCCCACGGGCTCGCGCAGCGGATCGAACTCCTCGCGGTGCTGCATGGCGGTGCCACCGCGAGGCCCGGGGCCCGCGCCGTTCCGGCGCGGGCCCCTCCATCCGTGCGTCCGTGCCCATGGCGTCTGGGCCCACCGGACTAGCCCGTCCGTGCCATGCGCTCGGGGCCGTCGCCTCCTTACTCTGGAAAGCCCGTACGGGCACCGGCAGAAGGAGGGTGATCGGCGTGGCTCCGCTCGGCGCACCCGGACAGGTGCAGGACCAGATCGCTCTGGCCGAGATAGAGCTCTGCGGCGACCTGATGATCGCCGCGTCCTCGGCCAACGCCGACCGGCTCAGTCAGGCGAGCATCGACGAGATCCTCCGCGTCCGGGAGGACCGCCGCCTTCCCCGCTGACGTCCCGCCGCCCCGGCACCGGCCGCGGGCCGGCACCGCGCTCGGGCGGCAAGCGGCGGCGGAGGCACAGGGCGGACGGGCGGACGGGCGGACAGGCGGGCGCGGGTCAGGTCCGCAGCATCCGGGCGATGGCCTTGGTGGCTTCCTCGACCTTGGCGTCGATCTCGTCCCCGCCCTTGACCGCGGCGTCGGCGACGCAGTGCCGCAGGTGCTCCTCCAGCAGCTGCAGCGCGAAGGACTGCAGCCCCTTGGTGGAGGCGGACACCTGCGTGAGTATGTCGATGCAGTAGACGTCCTCCTCGACCATGCGCTGCAGCCCGCGGATCTGGCCCTCGATCCGCCGCAGCCGCTTGAGGTGGTCCGCCTTGTGGGCGTGGTAGCCGTAGTGGTGCCCGTGCTCCTGGTCCTCGGCGGGGGCTCCCCCGGCCGCTTCGACCTCCGGCGTCGTCGTCATCTCCGGCAGCCCTCCTCGCCCTCGTGTGTCACTTTCGTCACCGTCCGGGCCTCGGGGCCCGACCCAGATGCATACCCCTGGCGGGTATATGGTACTCGCGTTCGGTGGGTAGATGGGGTTACGGCCGCCACGGAGCGGATGGGCGACACCGGCTCTCGCTCAGCCCGCCCCATTAGCAGCCGCCCCCCGTTGGGCCTAGCATCACCCTGACCGATTCGAAGAGCCTCCGAGGACCCCACGTGCGCTTTCGTCTGACCCCGAGGGAGACGAGCTTCTACGACATGTTCTCCGCCTCCGCGGACAACATCGTCACGGGCTCCAAGCTCCTGCTGGAACTGCTCGGTGCGGAGCCGTCCGCGCGGGGCGAGATCGCCGAGCGGATGCGGGCCGCGGAACACGCGGGCGACGACGCCACCCACGCGATCTTCCACCAGCTGAACTCGTCCTTCATCACGCCGTTCGACCGTGAGGACATCTACGCCCTCGCCGGCTCGCTCGACGACATCATGGACTTCATGGAGGAGGCCGTCGACCTGGTCGTCCTCTACAACATCGAGGAACTCCCCAAGGGCGTCGAGCAGCAGATCGAGGTGCTGGCGCGGGCGGCCGAACTGACCGCCGAGGCCATGCCCAACCTGCGCACCATGTCGAACCTCACCGAGTACTGGATCGAGGTCAACCGCCTCGAGAACCAGGCGGACCAGATCCACCGCAAGCTGCTCGCCCAGCTCTTCAACGGCAAGTACGACGCCATCGAGGTGCTCAAGCTCAAGCAGGTCGTGGACGTCCTCGAGGAGGCGGCCGACGCCTTCGAACACGTGGCCAACACGGTGGAGACGATCTCGGTCAAGGAGTCCTGAGCCCTGACATGGACACCTTTGCTCTGATCGTGACGGTCGGCGTCGCGCTCTTCTTCACCTACACCAACGGCTTCCACGACTCCGCGAACGCGATCGCCACCTCGGTCTCCACCCGCGCGCTGACCCCCCGGGCCGCGCTGGCGATGGCCGCGGTGATGAACCTGATCGGCGCCTTCATGGGCTCCGGCGTCGCCAAGACCGTCAGTGAGGGTCTGATCGAGACGCCCGAGGGCTCCAAGGGCATGGGCATCCTGTTCGCGGCGCTGATCGGCGCGATCGCCTGGAACCTCCTGACCTGGTACTTCGGCCTGCCCTCATCCTCCTCGCACGCCCTGTTCGGCGGCATGGTCGGCGCGGCCCTGGCCGGCGGGATCACCGTCTTCTGGGACGGCGTCCTGACCAAGATCGTCCTGCCGATGTTCATCTCGCCCGTGGTCGGCCTGCTCGCCGGCTACCTGGTGATGACGGCCATCATGTGGATCTTCCGCCGGGCCAACCCGTCCAAGGCCAAGCGCGGCTTCCGCATCGCCCAGACGGTCTCCGCGGCCGGCATGGCGCTGGGCCACGGCCTCCAGGACGCGCAGAAGACCATGGGCATCGTGGTGATGGCCCTGGTCATCGCGGACGTCGAGGAGTACGGCGACGCGATCCCGGTCTGGGTCAAGGTCATGTGCGCCCTGATGCTGTCGGCGGGCACCTACGCGGGCGGCTGGCGCATCATGCGCACCCTGGGCCGCAAGATCATCGAGCTGGACCCGCCGCAGGGCTTCGCCGCCGAGACCACCGGCGCGTCGATCATGTTCGTGACCGCCTTCATCTTCAAGGCGCCCATCTCCACCACCCACGTGATCACCTCCGCGATCATGGGCGTCGGCGCCACCAAGCGCCTCAACGCGGTGCGCTGGGGCGTCGCCAAGAACATCGTCCTGGGCTGGTTCATCACCATGCCGGCCGCCGCCGCGGTGGCCGCCGCCTGCTACGGCGTGGTCCACCTGGTGGCCCTGCTCTAGGGGCCGCTCCCCCGGCCGGCGCGGCGCCCGCACCGGACCGCCACGACCCGTACGACGGCCCCGCGCCGCCCCCCGACAGGGGCGTGACCGGGGCCGTCGGGCGTGCGGGCCGTGACCGGGGCCTCGGGCGTGCGGGCCCCGGCCGGTCACTGCGGGGCGATCCGCCCCGCGAAGATGTCCGCCGCCTCCGGCAGCCGCACGTCCACCGGGGCCCCGAAGTCGTACAGCGTCATCGTGGACGTGACGACCACCGTCCGGCGCGCCTCGTTGAGGAAGCTGAACTCCTGGCGGACCTTCCGGATCCGGCCGTGGCCGTCCAGGTACACGTCGAACGGCACCTCCGCGCTGGCGAACCCTTTCGCCGCCGCCCGCAGACCCTGCTGCCACCCCGCCCGGGCCCGTGCCGCCGCGTCCCCGAGGTGGGCCACCCCCTCGTACCGGCGCACCTGGGTGCCCGCGAAGTCGACCGTCCCCCGGTACTCGGCCCGGCGCGTGCCGCGCAGCAGTTCCGCCGCCGCCAGCGGGTCCGTGGCGCCGCCGGTCACCAGGTTGCCGTCGGCCGAGTCCCCGGCGTCGACCCGCACCCACTTGTCCTCGGGGACGCCCTCGCCGCGGTTCTTCAGGAAGACCGCGCCGGGGGTCAGCAGCTCGGTGATCGGCCGCCGCAGCGCCCGCCCGGCCGGCTCCTCGGGCAGCGTCACCCGCAGCTCGCCCCGCTGCCGCCGGTAGTCGTAGACGCCCTCGCCGCGGATCACGATCCGGGTCCCGCCCGTGGCCATCGCCATCGAGGTGCTGGCCCGCGACGTGCCCGCCACCGCCAGCCGCCCCGCCGCCTCCCGGAGCAGTTCCGCGGCGGCCTCCGCGCCGGCGCCGCCCGGCCGGTCGTCCGCGAGGGCACCGCCGGAGCAGCCGACGACGCCGGCCATCACGCCGGTCATCACGGCGGCCGCCGTGGCCGCCACCGCAGCGCGCACACCGGTGCGCCGCATCCGCCGCCACCGTTCCATCGCCTGCACCCCCATGCCGGTTCGTCCGCCCACGGGCCTTGCCGTTCCGGTTAACGACGGGTAGCACCCCCCGTCACGCACCGGCCGCCCGGTTTCCCCCCATGGACGGGGCCCGTACCCCCAGGAGGTACGGGCCCCGTCGACGTGCGGCGCGTGCGGTCAGGCGGCGAGGTCGCGCGTTCCCCCGCGCCCGGCGGGGCGCTCCCCGGCGACCGGATCGGCCGTCCGGGCGGCCGAGCCGTCCTCGCGCGCCACGTCGCCCAGCAGCAGCCATCCGATGCCCGGAACCCTGCCGAGCCAGCCCACCAGCGGCGTCAGCGCCGCCATCGCGACCGGCGAGAGCAGCAGCGCCACGGCGGTGCCCAGGGCGAAGCCGCCCGCGACGTCCGTCGGGTAGTGGACGCCCATGTAGACCCGCGAC
Source organism: Streptomyces sp. NPDC047130 (assembly GCF_040643475.1). NCBI lineage: Bacteria > Bacillati > Actinomycetota > Actinomycetes > Kitasatosporales > Streptomycetaceae > Streptomyces > Streptomyces sp. NPDC047130. The sequence continues at coordinate 172,539 of NZ_JBEYUK010000013.1, forward strand.
ACACCGGCGAGGAAGGCCAGCACGATCGCCAGCACGCCGAATTTCCGGTGCGCGAGGAAGAGCGCGACCGCCATGGCCATGGCCAGCGTGGCGTGGTCGCTCACGAAGGAGTAGTCCTCCTTGCCCTCCACCAGGACCTCGAGCCCCTGGTGGGTCAGGAAGGGCCTGGGCCGCTCCACGAACCCGCGGATGGGTATGTTCACGATCACGGCCAGCAGCGCGGCCACCGGCATCCACGCGATCGCCGCCACCGAGGCGACGACCGACTCCCGGTCCGCGAGACCCTGCTGCCCGAGCCGCCGCACGCGGACCAGGCACCACAGGCCCATCACCACGATGGCGAGCGGAAGCCCGTACTCCCCCACGTACTCCATGATCCGGTCGAACCAGGTCGGAGCCGCCTCGGCCAGGCCGTTGATCTCGAAGAGCAGGCCGACATCGGGATTCGACCCTGATTCGGCGAGTCCAGCCATGGTGCAGTCGGCCCCTTCATCTGTGCCTTACGGCGGTGTCGTCATGCCTTCCGGCGCGGGCACGCGTCCCTCGCGCGCACGCGCCGCTGTTCCACCCCCGTGGTACGGCTGTGGTCCCGTAACGGTCCCCGTACACCAGCAGGAACGCACGAACCTCGTTCAAGGGTTCCATTTCCCGGCGGAAGATCACCGAGACGTTACCCAAGAGCAACTCGTCCGTGCAGCTCAGGCCGAAACTTCACGCGGCACACACGGACCACCGCGCCCCCCACACGATCCCTCCGCGCTTCACACCGCGTTCGGCAGCGCCGCGGCGGCCTCGGCGGTGACCCGGGTCGCCCCGAAGTACTTCGGGGTGTCGATCGGGTCGAAGCGGATCACCGCGCCGGTGTACGGCGCGTCGATCATGTACCCGCCACCAACGTAGATCCCTACGTGGTCAATGGCCCTGGAATCAGTAGGGTCGTCCGAAAAGAATACGAGATCGCCCGGAAGAAGTTCATCCCGTGACGGATGCGGACCGGCGTTGTACTGATCGTTCGCGACCCGCGGCAGCTGGATCCCGACGCTGGCGTAGGCCGCCTTGGTCAGGCCGGAGCAGTCGAAGCGGCCGCCCTGGTCCGCGGTGCCGTTGCCGCCCCACAGGTAGGGCGTGCCCAGCTTGTCCTGCGCGTACATGATCGCCCCGGCGGCCTGCCGGCTCGGCGCGAGCCGCGCCTTCGGCCGGGCGAACGACTTCTCCAGCGCCCGGATCCGCTGCACGTAGTTCCGCGTCTCGGTGATCGCCGGGACACCGCCGGAACTAATCACCCGGTACGCGCCGGCGTTGTAGGCGGCCAGCATGTTGTTCGTCCGGTCGCCGGGCACGTCCTCGACGTACTGGGCCAGCTCGCAGTCGTAGGAGGCCGCCGACGGGATGGCGTCCTTGGGGTCCCAGATGTCCCGGTCGCCGTCACCGTCGCCGTCGATGCCGTGGGTGGCCCAGGTGCTGGGGATGAACTGCGCGATGCCCCGGGCGTCGGCGTGGCTCACCACGTCGGCGTCCCAGCCGCTCTCCTGGTACAGCTGGGCGGCCAGCAGGGCGGGGTTGATTTCCGGACAGAGATTGCCCCAGGTCCGCACCAGCTCCTCGTACGCCGCCGGAACCGACCCCTCCGCGACGTCGACGGCGCCCTGGGTCGCACTTCTCACCAGGTTCCCGGCGACCACGTACACGCCGACCACCAGCACCATGACGAAGCCCATGACGGTCCCGACGACCGCCGCTCCGGTCAGCCACGTCTTCCGCACGTCCTCAGCCCTCCCCCACCGGGTGTCCCGGCCGGCGCCGAACCGGCCCTTCTCCTCCGCACGGCCGTCCCCGCCTACTCCGCGACGGTGAAGCCGTCGCAGGCGATGCTGCGGTACTCCGTGGGACTCTCCACACGCACGAACCTGACCGTCCAGTCCCCCGGATCCTCCGCCGGCGGCAGGGCGTCCTCACGCCTCTCGCCCTCGAAGTGGGCGGCGAAGTCGTCCGGGTAGGTGAACTCGACCCACTCAGGAGCCTTCCCCGGGTCGTACCCCGCGTAGAGGTCCACCGGTTTCGTGGTGAAGCCCAGCGCCTTGTTCTCCGTCAGGCCGATGCCGTTCTTCTCGGCCTCGGCCGCCGGGAACTCGTGCGGAGGCTTCACGACGGCCGCCACGTAATAGGTGTCGCCCGGCGAGGGTTCGGCGTACTTCAGCCGCATCGCCACCGTGAGCCTGCCGGAGGCGATCTCCGCCGGGTCCGACGGCACTCCGTACTGGAAGTCCTTGTTGCCCTCCTCGACGGGGAGGTTGCAGCTGCCGTCCGCCCATCCTTCACCGGCGTCGGACCACCAGTAGTTCAGGTCGGGCCCCGTCGCCTCGATGTACGACGGCGGGCGGGGGCCCGTCCTCCCGCCCCTGGCGTCCCCGCCGGCCGGGGACCCCGTGGCCCCGCCCGTGGGGGCCGCGGAACCCGCCGCCCGATCCTTCCCGCCGCCGCCGTCACCGCCGTCACCGCCGTCCGGCAGCATCGACAGCAGGCCGCCGCCGACCGCCGCCACCAGCACCGCGGCGCCCGCCACGGCCCACAGGCGTCCCCGGCGCGCGGAGGCGGCCGGGCGGGAGAGCTGGGTGGGCGTGTAGCCGTCGGCGGTGGGCAGTTCGTGCGGCGCGGCCGGGGGCGCGGCCGGCACCGGCGGCGTTCCGGGCCCCGGGACCGGCGTGGCGGGCGGTTGGGGCGCCGCCGCGGCCCCGGCGAGGGCCGCGTAGTGGGCGTCGCCCACCAGCGCCCCGGAGACGGCGCAGCGCTCGATGACCCGGGCCAGTGAGGGACGCTCCGCGGGGTCCTTCGCCACGCAGTCGCGCACCAGCGCCGCGAGACCCTCCTCGACGCCCTCCAGGTCGATCGGCTCGTACACGGCGCGGTAGCCGACGCTCGCGGCCGGCCCGGTCCCGAAGGGCGGGCGCCCGGTGGCCGCGTAGGCCATCGTCGCCCCGAGCGCGAAGACGTCGGCGGCGGGACCGACCTCGTTGCGCAGCAGCACCTCGGGGGCGGTGAACCCCGGCGTCCCCGGACCGGAGGCCCCGGTCTCGGTCACGGCGGTCTGCTCCGGGCCGCGCGCGATGCCGAAGTCGATGAGCTGCGGGCCCCGCTGGGAGAGGATCACGTTCTGCGGCTTGAGGTCCCGGTGGGTCACCCCGCAGGCGTGCACGGCCGCCAGCCCCTCGGCGAGCGCGGCGAACAGCCCCCGGCAGGTCGGGGCCGGCAGCGGGCCCCGCTCGGCCACCGCGGCGCTGAGCGTCGGCCCCTGGACGTACTCGGTGGCCAGCCAGTACGGCGCCTGTTCCAGCGAGGCGTCGATCAGGTTGGCCGTGTAGGCGCTGCGCACCGCCCGGGCCGTCTCCACCTCGCGCCGGAAGCGGGGCAGCGCGTCGGGGTGCCCGGTGATCTCGTCCTTGATGACCTTGAGGGCCACCAGGCGCCCGCCGGGCGACCTCCCGAGGTACACCTGACCCATGCCGCCCGCGCCCAGCCGAGCCTGGAGGACATAGGGGCCAAGTCGCGCCGGGTCGTTCCCCTTCAGCTCTTCCACGGTCCAAAACACTGCCACAGAAGGCCTCTTGATGCCGAGGGGACGGGCAACGCGGGGCCGTGCGCCCCTCCCTGCCTCCCCGGCGCCCTCCGTGCTCCTGGCCGAAAGGCCCCTCCACCGGCCGAAGGGACGCGCCCACCCGCCGAGGAGCCGCTGCCGTAGCCGAAGGGCCCCGCTGTCGTAGCCGAAGGGCCCCGCTGTCGGCGCCGAAGGGCCCCGCTACCGGCCGAAGGTCTCCCTGACCGCCGAGACGGCTCCGCGCCAGGCGGAACGCCTGCGGTCGGCCGGGGTCAGCGGCACCACCGTCACCAGCGACGGGCCGTCCACCGGGGCGACGTCCCGGTCCCGCGCCGGCAGCAGGGCGCTCACCTCCTCCGCGAACCTCTCCGCGGCGCTCTCCGGGACCTCCTCCACCCGGTGGACCACCGGGGCCTCGCCGCCCAGCAGCTCGACCTCGACGGTGCGGCCCTCGGCGGACACCCCCTCGACGGCCCGCAGCGGTATCCACCGCTCCTCGTCGCCCTCCAGCAGCACCACCGCGTCGTCCTCGAGCCTCAGCACGACCCCGTCCCTGCCTCTCAGGACCGGTACACCCACGCCGTTCTCCTCCCCCTGCCGCGACCGCTCCGCGGGACCGTGCCCCTCACGGGCCGGATGCGCCCCCCGGCGCCCCGCAGAACCGTTCTCCGGGCCACCGCGGATCGCGGATGGCCTTGACTTCGCTAGCTGGACTCCCCGAGGACCCGATTGGTTGCGTTCGTTGCCCGGAGAGGCGCACTATGATACATAGAGTGATTGTATGACTACTCAACGTCAATGACGGTCCATCACTCGCACACCCATGCGCTTCGACCTCACGGCAGCCACACAAAACCAGCCATCCAATGACGCCAAGTCGACATGACAGCACGTCATCGTCGGCGACAATGAGGGCTGTCCTCCGCAACCCGGCGGAGGGGACGCGGAACTACCCAACAGGGGCGGTGAGTTACATGCTTCTTGCAGCCGACGAGGGAGACATCACCACCATCATCGGCGGGATCGCTCCGGACTGGGGCCCCTTCGGCAGCCTGGGCAACGAGGCGAAGGTGATGATCGAAGTGGTCATGGCCATCGCCATCCTGCTCTGCCTCGGCCTCGCCATCTGGGGCGCCGCCAAGCAGCGCATCGGCGCCACCGCGCTGCGCGACACGTTCAGCGCGGAACAGGGCAAGGGCCTGATCATCGCCGGTCTCACCGGCGTCTTCATCATCGGTTCGCTGGGCACGTTGTTCACCATCGTGTACGGCATGGCCGTCTAGCCGGGCCCGGCCACCCCGCGCACGGCACCCCGTCCAGTCCCGGCCGGAGCGCCCCCGGATGCTTCCGAGACCCCCACATGTCCGCTGTCCCACCGGCTGAGGATGCGTCACCCTGATGTCCAGTCACCACACCGCGCCCGCGCGGGGTCCAGGAGGACTACCGTCGTACCGTGGCGGGTTCCGGTACGACGAACTCCCGTACGGCGAGACCGAAGGGGCGAACGGCGCATGAGTCTCGGGGACGACTACGGCGACGGTCAGACGCGCACCCGGCTGCCGGAGCCCAGTGGCGTGCCGCCGCGCCGCGGCCGGGGCGGCGGCGGGCGTTCCTCGCGCGGGATGGTGACGGGTGTGGGCGTCATCGTGCTGCTCATCGCCGCGATCGCCTTCGCGAACCGCGGCGCCGACGACGCCCCCGCCGCCGGCAAGCCCTCCGCCGCGGAGGCGACCGCCCCCACCGGGGAGCGGCCGGTCGCCTCCGGCTTCGCCCGCGACGAGCAGGGCGCGCAGAGCGCCGCAGCGAACTACGCGGTGGCCCTCGGCTCCGCCGACATGTTCGACAAGGCGAAGCGGGACGACATCCTCGATCGGATCATCGTCCCCTCCCGCGTCCCGGACTTCCGGTCCACCCTGGACGCCGCCTACGGCCCGGAACTCTACGAGAACGTCGGTCTCCAGGAGGACGGCTCCGCCCCCTCGGGCTTCACGTTCGTCTCCCGCACCACCCCCATCGGCGCCAAGGTCACGGAATTCTCCGGCGACCGGGCGGCCGTCGAGGTCTGGTGCGGCGGCCTGCTGGGCCTGGCGGGCGAGGGATCGACCACGCCGGTCACCAGTAGCTGGTTCACGATCACCATGCGGCTCGAGTACGCCGACGGCGACTGGAAGATCGTCGACCACGGGCAGAAGGACGGCCCGGCACCCGTGCCCGGAGACGAGAGGGCGGCCGGGGCCGAAGAGATCGCCAAGGCGGTAGAGGAGTACGGAGGGTTCACTTATGCGCGGTAACCCACGACGCGTCCTCACCGTCACCGGTGTCGCGGCTGCCCTGCAACTGCTCGGCACCCGCGCCACGGCAGCGCCGTCGGAGGACCCCTGCAGGCTGATCCACGGCCCCGCCAAGGAGTACTGCGAGCAGGGCCGGCGCGGAGGCGGCGGCGGTGACGGGCCCCTGGGGTCGAACAGCCTCCCCGGCGACCCCACGGCCGCCCTGGACCCCCTCGCGTCCCTGGCCAAGGGCTTCGCCGACGCCGCCTCCTGGACCGTCACCAAGCTGAGCGAACTCGTCCAGGAGACGGCCACCGTCGACTTCACCAACCCGAAGTTCCTCCAGCAGTACGCCGTCGTGTTCGCGGCGTCCACGGTCCTGACCCTCGTGCTGTGGCTGCTGGCCGTGGCCAAGCGCGCCGTCCGCGGCGTGCCGCTGTCCACCGCCTTCGGCGAGGCCATCGGCTTCCTGTGGCTGACCGTGCTCGCCAGCGCGTTCACCCCGCTGATCCTCTACACCGTCGTCTCCGCCACCGACGGCGTCAGCGACGTCCTCGCCAAGGCCACCGGGGACCAGACCGACGCCTTCTTCGGCACCTTCTCCACCGCCCTGGAGAAGGGCGACGACATGGGCGGCGGCCCGATCATGCTGATACTGGTGTCGCTGGTCTCCATCGTCGCCGCCGGCATCCTCTACCTGGAGCTCTACCTCCGCGCCGTGCTGCTCTACGTCGGCGCCCTGCTCGGCGTGGTCGTGTACTCCGGCCTCGTCGACAAGAACCTCTGGGGCCACGTCCGCCGGTGGGCGGGCATCATGATCGCGGTCATCCTGGTGAAGCCGGTGATCGTGATCGTCCTCGGCCTGGCCGGCGCGCTGGCCGGGGAGGACGGGCCGAACGAGCTCGCCGCGATCGTCTCCGGACTGGCGATCATCCTGCTCGCCATCTTCGCCAGCGCGATGATCTACCGCTTCGTCCCCGGCTTCGGCGACGAGATCGCCAACACCCGCAACAACCGCCTGATGCAGGGCGCCGAGAACAAGGCGGCCGCGGTGATCAGCTCCCCGGCCACCCTGGTCGCCCAGGGCATCAAGACCCACTCCGCCCGCGCCGACAGCGGCGCGGGCGGCGGCGGCGCGCGCCCCGCCAACCAGGTCTCCGGCGGCGTCGCCGCACACGGCGGCCGCGGCGGCGCCCCCGCGGCCACCGCACCCGCTCCCCGGCCGGCGAGCCCCGCGGCCCCGGCGGGCAGCCCCCACGCCTCTGACAGCCGCTCCAACCGCACAGGAGGTGAAGGGCGTTGACGACCCACCCCCAGGTCTCCCACCCGGTCACGCCCCGCCGTACGTATCTGATCGGCCGTGCCCGCCCCAACGCGATCATCGGCCGCAACCGGGAGACCGGCGAGATCGCCCTGATCATCGCCGGGGCGTTCCTCGGCATGATGTGCGGCCTGCTGATCCCGCAGATCACCGTGCGGATCACCCTGCTGATGGGCTTCCCGCTGCTGGCGATCGCCGCGGTGTACGTGCCGTACAAGGGACGCACCTTCTACAAGTGGTTCGAGATCAACCGCAGCTACAAGCGCACGGTCCGCGGCCCGAACGCGGTCTACCGCTCGGCGGCCATGGAGGCCGGCACCCGCTTCGACGGCCGTCAGGTGGAGGTCGGCCCGCCGCCCGGCATCGGCCGCATCACCTGGCTGTCCGCCCCGTTCGGCCCCGACGAGATCGCCGTCCTGCTGCACGCCGACCGGCGCACCGTCACCGCGGCCATCGAGATCGAGGGCCCCGGCGTGGGCCTGCGCGACAGCGAGGACCAGGAGGCGCTGGTCGACCGCTTCGGCACACTGCTGAAGCACGTCGCCAACGGGGACGGCTTCGTCACCCGCCTGCAGATGCTGGCCCGCACCCTGCCCGCCGACCCCGACGCGCACGCCAAGGACGTGGCGCTGCGCGGCGACGAGCGGTCCCCGCAGTGGCTGCGCCGCTCCTACGACCAGCTCCAGTCCATGGTGTCGACCAGCAGCGAGCAGCACCGCGCCTACCTGGTGGCCTGCATGCACTACAGCCGCGAGCTGGCCGCCGAGGCGCACGCCATGGCCCGCGCCGCCCGCCGCGGCCCGGGCCGGCGGCTCGACAAGGACGCCGGCCTCGCCATCGTCATGGCCCGCGAGCTCACCGACATCTGCTCGCGCCTCCAGGAGGCCGACATCCGGGTCCGCCAGCCGCTCGGCCAGGGGCGCCTGTCGTCGCTGATCCACTCCATGTACGACCCGGACCACCCGATCGACCACATCCAGGCGATGTCCAAGCGCAACGCCTGGCCGGCCGAGCTGGACGCCCGCGAGCCCACGTACCTGCAGGCCAAGACCCGCGAGTCGTCCACCCGCGACCCCTGGTGCCACGCCACCGCCTGGGTCAAGGAGTGGCCGATGACCCCGGTCGGCGTGAACTTCCTCGCCCCGCTGCTGGTCCACACCCCCGACGTCATCCGCACGGTCGCCGTCACCATGGACCTGGAGCCCACCGAGATCGCCATCGAGCGGATGCTGACGGAGAAGACCAACGACGAGGCCGAGGCCAGCCGCGCCGCCAAGATGAACCGCACCGTCGACCCCCGCGACATGGCCGCCCACTCCCGCCTCGACCAGCGCGGCGAGGACCTGGCCAGCGGCGCCGCGGGCGTCAACCTGGTCGGCTACATCACCGTCTCCTCCCGCAACCCCGAGGCCCTCGCCCGGGACAAGCGGACCATCCGCGCGTCGGCCGGCAAGTCGTACCTCAAGCTGGAGTGGTGCGACCGCGAGCACCACCGCGCCTTCGTCAACACGCTTCCATTCGCGACCGGAATCCGAAGGTAGGGGCTGATGCTCTGATGCGGGACCCGCTGTCCGTCCTCACGGAAGCCTTCACGTCGTTCCTGTTCGGCAAGGTGGAGACGACGCGCCTTCCGGTGCGCACCTCCACCGGCCAGGCGCAGGCCGTCTACCTGCCCACCGCCGCGCCCGGACTCGGCGACTCCGGTGTGATCATCGGCCGCGAGGTCTACTCCGGCAAGGGCTACATCTACGACCCGTTCCAGCTCTACGGCCAGCAGCTGCCCGCCCCGCACTGGCTGGTGCTGGGCGAGTCCGGCAACGGCAAGTCGGCGCTGGAGAAGACCTACGTCCTGCGCCAGCTCCGCTTCCGCGACCGCCAGGTCGTCGTCCTGGACGCCCAGGGCGAGGACGGCGTCGGCGAGTGGAACCTGGTCGCCCAGGAACTCGGCATAACCCCCATCCGCCTGGACCCCACCAACGCCCTCGACCACGGCATCCGCCTCAACCCGCTGGACCCGGCGATCACCTCCACCGGCCAGCTGGCGCTGCTGCGCACCATCATCGAGGTGGCCATGGGCCACGGCCTCGACGAGCGCGCCGGCTTCGCCCTCAAGGTGGCGCACGCCTACGTCAACGCGACCATCGTCGAGCGCCAGCCGGTGCTCAACGACATCGTCGAGCAGCTGCGCCACCCCAAGCCGGAGTCGGCCGAGGCGATGAACGTCGCCCTGGAGGACGTCCGCGCCTGGGGCCTGGACGTGGCCCTGGTCCTCGACCGCCTGGTCGACGGCGACCTGCGCGGCATGTTCGACGGCCCCACCACGGTCGGCATCGACCTGGACGCGCCGCTGATCGTCTTCGACCTCTCGCACATCGACCGCAACTCGATCGCCATGCCGATCCTGATGGCGATCGTCGGCGTGTGGCTGGAGCACACCTGGATCCGGCCGGACCGCAAGAAGCGCATCTTCCTGGTCGAAGAGGCCTGGCACATCATCAACAGCCCCTTCGTCGCCCAGCTCTTCCAGCGCCTGCTGAAGTTCGGCCGCCGCCTCGGCCTCTCCTTCGTCGCCGTGGTCCACCACCTGTCCGACGTGGTGGACGGCGCCGCCGCGAAGGAGGCCGCGGCGATCCTGAAGATGGCCTCCACCCGCACCATCTACGCCCAGAAGGCCGACGAGGCCCGCGCCACCGGCCGCGTCCTCGGCCTGCCCCGCTGGGCCGTCGAGATCATCCCCACGCTGACGCCCGGCATCGCGGTCTGGGACGTCAACGGCAACGTCCAGGTGGTCAAGCACCTGGTGACCGAGAGCGAACGCCCGCTGGTCTTCACCGACCGCGCCATGACCGAGTCGGCCAGCGACCTGGCCGAGGAGGAGCTGTCCGAGGCCCTGCGAGCGGCGGAACTGGAAGCGGAGGAGAGGGCGACCGCCTACATGCAGCACCAGTACCCCGAGTCCAGGTCGTCGGTGGCCTGACCGTGCCCCCCGAGGAGAAGCGCACCGCCCCGGCCGGAGCGTCGGGCGGCATCCCCGACGGGCTGCTGGTCGGCCTGCTCGCCTTCCTGTTCGGCGTCAACCTGCTGGTCTGGGCGGCGACCGGCCTGGCCGCCCTGTTCACCCACGGCGCCTGGCCGGACACCGTCACCTTCACCCGCACCCCGCTCGCCATACGGCACCTGGTCGCCAGCCCGCACGACATCGCGGGCGCGTGGCCGGACACGGCTCCGGGGACGCTCTCCGGCTACGGCCTGTTCTGGGGGCTGTTCATCGGCGAACTGATGGTGCTGATCGTCGTCACCGTCTTCGCGCTGGGCACCCTGGCCCGCTGGAAGGCCGTCCGCGCCGCGCGGAAGGCGGGCGTGCCGTTCCGCGGCCGCGCTGGCGACGGCACCGCCGCGCCCTCGGCCAAGCCCGACCCGCGCCTCCCCGACCGGCTCACCACCGCCCGACCGGAGGCCGGTCCGGCCGCGACGGCCGCCGGCGCCTCGCCGGCGACCGGCCCGGCCGCGACCGCTCCCGCCGCCCCGTCCGGCCCCCCGCCGCCCCACGGCGCACCCCAGCCCCGTACCCCGGCCGCACCGGTCCCGGCTCCGGCTCCGGCTCCGGCTCCGGTGGGAGGCGACGCGGGTCCCGTCCCGCACGTGCCCGGCGCGGTTCCGCCTCCGCACGTCCCCGTCTCCGAGCGGTTCGGGGTCCCGTTCCCCGGTGCGGCACAGCCCGTCGCCCCGGCCCCGGCCCGGGTGCCCGCGCCCGCCACGGTCGGCCCCGTGCTCTACGCGCCGCCCGCCGAGCGCCTTCCCGTGGCCGTGGACGCCGTCCTGGAGGCCGAGGGGCCCGTCCTGGTCGTCACCTCCTCCCCGGCCCTGTGGGAGGCCACCAAGGACGCCCGCGCCAAGCTGGGCCCCGTCCTGGTCCACGACGCCGCCCGCCTCTGCGACACACCCGCCCGCCTCCACTGGTCGCCGTTGGACGGCTGCGAGGACAAGGCCACCGCCGCCGCCCGCGCCACCGCCCTGCTGGCCCCGGTCCGCCCCACCGCCCGCCTCGACGCCGCCGTCGCCGACACCGCCGAGACCCTCCTGCGCTGCTACCTGCACGCCGCCGCCGTGGACAGCCGCACGGTCCGGCACCTGCACCGCTGGGCCCACGGCAACCACGTCCAGGAGGCCGTCCGCGCCCTGCGCACCCACCCGTCCGCCGCCCCCGGCACCGCGGGCGAACTGGAGTCGGCACTCACCGCCCACCCCGAACGCCGCGACGTGGCGCAGGCCCTGACGGCCCGTGCCCTGGCCTGCCTCGCCGCCGTCCACGTCCGCGAGGCGTGCACACCGAACCGGAACGATTCCCTCGTCCTGGATTCCTTCGTCCACGAATCGGGCACGCTCTATGTGATCGGCGAATCCGTCGAGGACCCGAGGACCGATCCGGGAGCCGTGCCGCTCCTGACGGCCCTCGCCTCCAGCGTGGTCGAGCGCGGCCGGCGCATGGCCGAACGGTCATCCTCCGGCCGCCTCGACCCACCAATCACCCTGGTCCTCGAGGACGTCGCCGCCGTGGCCCCGCTGCCCCGGCTCCCCGACCTGCTCGCCACCGGCCCCGCCGTCGGCATGCCGACGCTGGCCCTGCTGCGCTCCCCCGAACAACTCCGCGCCCGCTGGCCCTTCGCCGACCTCTGACCGGCGCGCCCGGAGGCTCAGGTCTCGCTCAAAACGGGTGCGTTTCCCCCCAAGGGAGTGCAACCGTGTGCGCCAGCCACCCGTCTCCGGGGGCAGGGGACGTCACACGGTGAGGGGTGGGCGACATGGTCTGGTTCCTGGGCCTCGGTTTCGCGGGGCTACTCGTCCTGGTCGTGGCACTCGTCTTCGACGGCCTCCTCGAGGGCCTGTTCAGCGGCGTGGAGGCCCTCAACGGCTTCTTCGACGGCCTGATCTCGCTCCCGGTCATCGCCGGATTCGTCTCCATGCTCGGCTTCGCCGGCGCCATCGTCACCGAGACCACCGGCCTCGGCCCGGCCGCGTCCACGGCTGTCGCCGTGCCCGCCGCCCTCCTCACCGCATGGGGCGCCTACCGCGCCGGCAAGGCCCTGATGGGCGACGACTCCGGCGGCGCACCCCGTGAGGGCGACGTCGTCGGCGTCACCGGCACCGTCGTGACCGCCGTTCCCGCCAACGGCTACGGCGAGGTCCTGGTGCGCCTCGCCGGCCAGCCCGTCAAGCTGGCCGCCCGCGCCGACCTCCCGCTGCCCCGCGGCACCGAGATCTGGGTCGACCGGTCCCTCTCCAGCACCTCCGTCTCGGTACGCCCGGTCGAACGCTGACCTCCGGGCGCCGGAACCCACCACACCCGTCCGCCGAACCGGCCTACCCGGCCGCATCCGCACCACCGACCTCGTCGGCAACATCGGCATCCCATGGGGGGAATCCATGCCAAGTCCTGTCGTGCTCGCATCAGGTGGAGTCGTCGTACTCCTGTTCCTGCTCGCCCTGATCATCGTCAGCCGCTACAAGGTGGCCGGCCCCAACGAGGCCTTCATCGTCACCGGCCGCCGCGGCAAGAAGGCCACCGACCCGGAGACCGGCACCGTCTTCACCGACAACAGCGGCCAGAAGGTCGTGGTCGGCGGCGGCGTCTTCGTGGTCCCGTTCCTCCAGCAGCGCTTCAGCCTGGACCTGTCGTCCCGGCAGATCCCCGTCTCGGTCCGCGGCGCGGTCACCCTCCGGGGCATCAAGGCCAACCTGGACGGCGTCGCCATCGTCAAGGTCGGCGGCACCGAGGACGCCATCCGCGCCGCCGCCCAGCGCTTCCTCGGCCAGCAGGACGACATCGTCGGCTTCACCCAGGAGGTCCTGTCCGGCGCCCTGCGCGCCATCGTCGGCCGCATGTCGGTCGAGGACATCATCCGCGACCGCGCCGCCTTCGCCGGCCAGGTCGCCGAGGAGGCCGAGGCCAGCCTCTCCGGCCAGGGCCTGATCACCGACGCCTTCCAGATCCAGGACATCACCACCGAGGGCTCCTACCTGCAGGACCTCGGACGCCCCGAGGCCGCCCGCGCCAAGCAGGAGGCCGACATCGCCGAGGCGATCGCCCGCCGCGCCGCCGAGCAGGCCCGCCTCAAGGCCGAGGAGGAGATCGCGGTCGCCCAGCGGACCTTCGCCCTCAAGCAGGCGGAGATCCAGGCCGAGACCGACGAGGCCAAGGCCCGCGCCGCGGCCTCCGGCCCGCTCGCCGAGGCCGCCCGCCAGCAGGAGATCCTCCAGGAACAGGAGAAGGTCGCCGCCCGCCAGGCCGCCCTGACCGACCGCCAGCTCGACACCGAGGTCCGCAAGCCCGCCGACGCCAAGCGGTACGCCGCCGAACAGGACGCCGAGGCCAAGCGCGTGGCCCGCGTGAAGCAGGCCGAGGCCGAACGCCTGGCCGGCATCGCCGCCGCCCAGGCCGAGGCCGAGCGGGCACGGCTCACCGGTGAGGGTGAGAAGCAGCGCCGTACCGCCATCGCCGAGGCGGTCCGACTCGAGGGCGAGGCCGAGGCGGCGGCGATCGGCGTCAAGGGCGCCGCGGAGGCCGCCGCCATGGAGAAGAAGGCCGACGCCTACCGGCAGTACGGGGACGCCGCCATCCTCCAGATGCTCGTAGAGATCCTCCCCCAGGTGGTCGAGAAGGCGGCCGAGCCGATGAGCGCCATCGACAAGATGACCGTCATCTCCACCGACGGTGCCTCCCAGCTCTCCCGCACGGTCACCGACAACGTCGCCCAGGGCTTGGAGCTCCTCAGCTCCACCACCGGCGTGGACCTGCCCTCCCTGCTGAAGAACCTCACCCAGCGCACCGCCGGCCCCGACGCCAACGGCAAGGTGCCCATCACCGAGTGACCAACACGCAAACGCAGAAGGGGGCGCCCGGCACGGGCACCCCCCTTCTCCTTCCCTCACCACACCCATACGCGACGATAAACTCCCCCGGAAATGCAGAAAGCCCCCGCACCATAATGGTGCGGGGGCTTTCCCAATAATTGTTCGGCGGCGTCCTACTCTCCCACAGGGTCCCCCCTGCAGTACCATCGGCGCTGTAAGGCTTAGCTTCCG